>CAJTKI010000007.1 GCA_910576875.1 uncultured Christensenella sp. | reverse complement strand
CGATTGCGTCGGTGCGTAAATTCTGCGTCATCGCGACGATGCCGGAAGACTATATCGAAGATCATACGTTGATGGCGTATATTCCGGACGGCGAACTGCAAAGCGAAGGCACCAAGGGCAAATGGAAGATCGGCATGAAAGAAGATATGTACATCGCGTATCTGTACGCCAACAACGGTCAGTTGCTGTTGGTCAGCGAATCGTATACGACCGAAGGCGGCGCCAAGTCCGCGATGGAAAACATCGTCAAAAACGCTGCGGAATGCAACTTCGTCATCGACCGCGACAAGACGGGCAAGTATTATTGGAAGTTGCGCAACTCCGGCAAGTCCATTTTGTGCGTCGGCGAGACCTACAAGACCAAGGACGCTTGCGTCAAAGCAATCGAATCGGTCAGACGTTTTTGCGAGACGAGCGAGTTGGTAGACGACGAAGCGTAAGCGATATTCGATCGCAATTCAATCGGGAAGAACGTGTTCTTCCCGATTTTTCATGCGCTTGTATGCGATCCGCGTCGCAGTTGCATTGCCGATGCGTTGTCAAGATCGTTCGGCGGTATCGGCGCAATTGGATTCTGCATTGCAACCCTTCGGTCTTGTTGGAGAAAATGACATTGATTTTTGCGTTTTGCACCGATCGGGCGCATATCAATCGCGGATAAGCATCGTGTGCGTATCGCCGCAAAGGGGCAAAAGCTTTGATTGCGTAGATAGAAACGACGTTTGCGGATGCTATCGCACCGTCGCGTGTTTGCCGTGCGGGATAAAAAAGGACGCCCTGACGGACGTCGCATTTTGTTGTCGTTTCGAATCAATCGATCCAAAGCACTTTGTCGGACAGCAGAATCGTAATGATGTCTACGACCCACATGAACGACCAACCGATCAACAACCAGATGATACCCAAAACGATGCCGAGCATGCTCTTTTTCGCGATGCTGCGCACCAGACGGTATACGTTCCAGACAATATCCAAACCGGGCAAAGCAAGAATGATTTTGACGAGTTTGGGCAGTTTGTCCATAGCGGCGACCAATTCCTTCATACGTTCCTCCTTTTACGCCGAAGCGCAGAGATATATTATTATTAGTATTATATTCCGTTGACAAAAAAATGTCAATCGACGCGCTAAAATTTACCGATTTTCGCAAGGATTCGCGATCGCGAAGGCGATGCATGCGTCAAAACGCGCTTTTCAAGGGATTTTCGCCGTTTCGATGCGCGAAAATGCAAAAATCTTGCGGTTTTCTTCGATAAAACTGCGCAAAACCGTTTGCAAATACGGGCATTATTCGATATAATAAACTTAGACTATTTTCGCGCCGCCGTAGACGACGTTGTTATCTAAGGGAGGATATTATGGAAAGATTACGCAGATCCAAGTCTCTGATTGCCGTGTGTTGCGTATTGATGCTTGCGATTGCCGTATGCGGAGTTTACGCCGTATGCGCGCGGCAGACGTTTGCCGAAGAAGAGACTTTGAGCAAGAGTATACCGGTTCCGACGCGTTTGAATCAGACGCCGATCGCTTACGACGGCAATTCGCACCGCGTCGCGTTGAATATCGACAGCTATATCGAGCAGGGGATCGTGTCCGTGACCGGCGTGCTCGAAGCGACGGACAGCGGATCGTATACGGTAGAATTCCGTATTGCGCAAGACGGTTATTATTGGGGCAATCCGAGCGATCGCGCGCCGAAGATGCTGACCTGGACGATTCAGAAAGGCGTCGTGGACATGAGCGGCGTGACGTTTGCGGATATGACGATCGATTACGACGGCAAAGAACATTTGCCGGTCGTCAACGGATTGCCGACCGGCGTATCCGTTCGGTACAGCATGTTGCCGCAGACCGAAGTCGGTACATATGTCGTGACCGCGATCTTTACGTACAGCGGAGACAACGCGCAGAATTTTGCCGCGATCGACAGCATGAGCGCGACGTTGCGCATTCGTCCCGTGAGCGTGACGGTCGAAGAAGGCAAATCCGGCGCGCAAGATACGTTGTTGTGGCTGATTATTTTGTTGGCGGTTGCGATCGTGGCGGAGATCGTCGGATTGATTTTGACCGCTCGTAAGAAAAATGCGGAACCCGCGCCCGAGTCGGCGCAACAACCGACGCAAGACCAACAGTCTGACGCGGTTGGCGCGCAGGATGCGGACGCCGTTGCGGCGGAAAGTTCCGATACACAGGAGAATGTCGCCGAAGCGGAGAACTCGGATGCGCAAGAGACGAACGCCGTCGATGGGCAAAGTTCCGATGTGCAGGAGAATGCCGCGCAGTCCGAAGAAGCGCCGGCTTACCGTACGGAGGGGAGCGAAATGCAAGCATGGATTCCGATGTTTTTGATCGGCGCGGTTGCGACGGCAAGCATTGCGGTCGTCGCGATCGAAGGCGCGCTCGTTGCGGGACTGGGTATCGCGCTGGCAGTCAAGGCGTTGAAACGCAACAAGCCGCAAGAGACGGCGCAAGCGCCCGTCGCGGAAGAACCGATCGTCGAGCCCGTTAAGGAAGAGCCGATTATCGAGGCGGTCGAAGAACAGCCGGTCGTTGAAGAAGTCGTCGAGGAACCCGTCGTCGAGCAAGAGCCGATCGTCGAAGAACCTGCGCCCGAACCCGTCGTCGAAGAGCTTGAGCAAGAGCCGGTTGTCGAACCCGTTGCGGAAGAACCGATCGTTGAAGTTGCCGCGGACGAGGAAGAAGAGGACGACGATGACGAGGACGAGGAAGAAGACGAAGACGGCGGAGAAGACATCGTCTTGCGCGGCGTAGACGAAGAGATGCAGTACTGCGACGTCGTGCGCTACCGTTACAGCTTTATGGCGCGCATCATGCAGGGCAGCGAGAGCAACAAGCGGATTTATTCCGAGATCAAGAATGCGTTCCTTTCGTACAAGAACGTCAAGTCGCGTATCAGTTTGCAGGCGGACACGTTTAACAGCGGCAGAACGCAGTTGGCGAAATTGAAGGTCGTCGGCAAGACGTTGCGTCTGTATGTCGCGCTCGATCCGAAGCAATACGAATTCAGCAAATATTTCCAGAAAGACTGCTCGCAGATCAAAGCGTACGAAAAATTGCCGATGATGATCAAGATCAAGAGCGAACGCGCGCTCAAACGCGCGACGGAATTGCTCGAAGAGATGGCGGCGCAATACGCGCTCAAATTCGACGCGCAACAGCATGTAGACTATGTGTCGCAACTCGGCGCGTTGTCGCTCGACGAATTGCTGGCACAGGATTTGGTCAAAGAAGTCATCACGCGCGAAGAGTATTCCAAGGCGCAGTTGATGCTCGCCAAACAGGCAGTCAAAAAGGTGCACAAACGCGTTGCCGCCGCGACGGATTCCAATTTCTTGGTGGACGACCGTACCGCGGATCTGTTGACCGAACGCGAAACGGTCGCATCCGTGGATCGCAGCAACGAAGAGGCGATCAGCGTGGATGTGCTCAGCGATCATTTTGCCCGTAACGAACTGGTTACGCTCGACGCGATCAAGAAGAAAGGCTTGCTTGATCCGCAGGTAACGTATTTGCGCGTGACTGCGCGCGGCGCGATCGACAAGCCGTTGCGCGTCGTCGCCAACGAGTATACGCCGACCGCGGCAAAAATGATTTTGATTGCCGGAGGCAAAGTCAAAGTGTTGACCGTTTGATGCAATATGCAAACGAACGCCCCCGTTTCCCATCGATGGAAACGGGGGCGTTTTTATGCGCCGTCGCCGTTTGCGCCGCGACGGCGTTGGCGCGGTATGCGGACATCGCATTTATACCGCAGGACGCAAAGATCCAAAGAGCCGACGGAAAATTCCGTCGGCATTTGGATGCGCGCTGTTATACGCTGATTTGTTTGAGCGTCAACGTCGTGTTTACGCCGCCGCCGAGCGTAATGCCTACGGCGAGCAGCGCCGATAGCGCCATGTCGATCACATCGCCCGCGGTCAGCGCAAGGATTACGCTGCCGTTGTACAGGGACCCGACGCCCACCGACAAAATACGCGAGATCGTCGCTTGCGGAAGCGCGGTGCCGTTTCTGCGTACGGACATCGTGACCGTCGTGCCGACAGCCGCGGATACGTTGGTGTAGTAATTGATTTCATACACGCCGGTCGCGCCTACGGTGAGACTGTTGGCAGGGGTATTGGTTACGTTTTTGAGCGGCATCGCGGTCGGGATCGGCAATTGCGTCGTTCCGCCGACGGCAAGGTTCAGAGTTTGCGGCGTCGTGTTATACAGACCGCCGTACGCATTGAGATCTGCCGTGCCGGTTGCTCCGGTCGCGCCGGTAGCGCCTGTTGCGCCGTTGGCTCCGGTCGCGCCCGTCGGACCGATCAGACCAGCTGTGCCGGCAGCGCCGGTCGCGCCCGTGGGACCGGTGGGGCCCGTCGCGCCGTTCGCTCCGGTTGCGCCCGTTGCGCCGGTGGGACCGGTTGCGCCGTCTGCGCCCGTTGCACCCGTCGGACCGATCAAGCCCGCCGCGCCGTCTGCTCCGGTTGCGCCCGTGGGGCCGGTGGGACCCGTCGCGCCGTCCGCTCCGGTTGCACCCGTTGCGCCGGTGGGGCCGGTTGCGCCGTCTGCGCCCGTTGCTCCCGTGGGACCGATCGGACCTGCCGCGCCGTCTGCACCGGTTGCGCCCGTCGGACCCGTGGGGCCCGTCGCGCCGTCTGCACCGGTTGCACCCGTTGCGCCGGTGGGGCCGGTTGCGCCGTCTGCGCCCGTTGCACCCGTGGGGCCGATCAGACCTGCCGCTCCGGTTGCTCCCGTTGCTCCGGTGGAACCTGTCGCGCCCGTCGGACCGGTTGCACCGGTGACGCTGACGCCGGTCGCGCCTGCGGGACCCGTAGGACCGGTCGCTCCGGTCGGGCCCGTCGCGCCCGTCGGACCGGTTGCACCGGTGACGCTGATGCCGGTTGCGCCTGCGGGACCCGTAGGACCTGTCGCTCCGGTCGGACCCGTTGCGCCCGTCGGACCGGTTGCACCGGTTGCGCCCGTCGCGCCGACTGCGCCGGTTGATCCGGTTGCGCCCGTCGGGCCTGCGACGACGCCTGCGCGTACCCAAGATGCGCTTGCGGCATCCCAAATATACAATTCGCCGTTGACGGCGTATGCGTCTCCGACGTTGCCGACCGGATGCGCCGCTTGCAGTGCGGCAAGCGAAGGATATGCGCCGAGTATGACGACGCCCGTGCCTGCGGGGCCGGTAGGACCGGTGGGGCCGATCGGTCCTTGGAGACCTTGCGGACCGCGGGATGCGACTACCGTGGTGCTGCAACAACACGGATTGCAGCAATTTTGATTTTGAAACATAGTTCCTCCTTTGCAGGAATGTCTGGGATAGCTCGCGCGATGTCAGTCGCGCTCGTTGTATGATATGTATATCGATGCGTATTCCGTGCAAAACGATTGCCCGAGACTGTTCGTTGGATTATAATAGCGGTATGGAACGGTGTGTATTGATCGGCGGCGGGGATTTTTGCGCCGCGCGTTATGACCGCAAGCGCTATGCGTATGCAATCGCGTTGGACGGCGGTTACCGATATGTCGGCGCGGATGCGGACGCGGTGGTCGGAGATTTGGATTCCTTGGGTTATGTGCCGCAAGGCGTTTGGGTCGATCGACGTCCCGCGCATAAGGATTATACCGATTTGGAGGCGGGACTTCGACTTGCTGCGGACAAGGGGTATCGCTCGATCGATGTGTTCGGCGTATTGGGCAGACGTCTGGATCATTCGATTGCCGCGATTGCGGCGTGCGCGGCGGCGTCTTGCGCGCTCGACGTGCGCATCGTCGGTATGCGGGAGACCGTATATTTTGTGCGCGATACGTTGGAACTCAAATCCGACGCATCCCGCTATCTGTCGTTGTTCGCTTGGCAACCGACTGTTGTATCGGCGAGCGGGTTGGAATATCCGGTGCGCGACTTGCGATTGGACGGACAGTCGGCGATCGGGGTCAGCAACGAGATGACGGGCGATTGCGTCCGCATCTGCGTCGCGTCCGGGTGCGCGATCGTCGTCGTGCAGGATAAGGACGCGATATGAGACGGCTGATTTTGGATTTGGACGGGACGTTGATCGACTCTCTTGCCGATTTGACGCAGTCCGTCAACGAGACGTTGCTTGCATGCGGCTATCCGCAATGCACGCTTGCGGACGTTCGGCGCGCGATCGGAGACGGACCGTATAAATTGTTGGAACGCGTTTCGCACGCGTATCCGGACGAGCATACGATGGATTTGTTCCGACGCAGTTACGAGCGCAATATGTATCGCGCGCCGCGCGTCTATGACGGCGCGCGCGAGACGATCGCGGACTTGCGGGCGGCGGGTTGGAAGATCGGCGTGATTTCCAACAAGCAGGACGGCGCGGCGAAAGCGCTTGTACGGTATTTGTTCGGCGATGCGATCGACTGTACGGTAGGCAGTCGCGTCGGCGTGCCGACCAAACCGGATGCGACGATGTGGCATATTTTTGCGCAGGCGTGCGGCGTCGAGTCGCAAGACGAATGCATATATGTCGGAGACAGCGCGGTGGACGCGCGGTTTGCGCTTGCGGCGGGTATATCCTTTATCGGCGCGGGATGGGGATTCGGAGACGTACGGTCGGCGGCGAATGCGACGATCGCGTCCGACTGGATGCAATTGCGCGAACGGTTGCTTACAACCGCGGTTTTGTCGGTGTAGACTGCATAAACGCGATGCGCGCGGTCCATACTTTGCATGCGTGACATCGCAAAGGAGCGCGGATCAATGGCGGAGCGGTTATTGGATCGGACATGGATGCCGTATCGGTATGTTGCGATCGCGATATGCGCGATATGCGTTGCGGGATTGGCGATCGCGTGGGCGGACGTCGCGCGGCGCGTGCGTTACGCGTCCCGTATGCGGGCGCTGATCGCTGCGGCGCGTTGCAACGCTACGGCGGCATTCTATCGTCCGATGCGGCGGCGCAATGCAGAAGAGACCGACGCGCGCATCGTTTGCATGTCCGATGTCAGCGTCGATCTAAGGCGGGTTTGCACGGCGGCGAGCGGTGAAGAGGACTGTCCGATTGCGCGACGCGGGTCAAAGCGCGCAGACGGCGGCGCATGGCGTCGGATCGTCGACGACAAAACAAGGCTCAAACCGCAGCGGACGCTCGACGTCCGATTGCGCTTGTTGGATAAGGATTCCAAACGATTTTACACAGAGATTTGCAATTGCCTGTGCTCGTACGGGTTGCGCGAGCGGTTCGGCAAATTTAAGCAGACGTTTCGCGCGCATCGTCGATCGGTGGCGCGTTTGAGCGTGCTCGGCAAGACGCTCGTCGTCGATCTGGCGATCGCGCCCGACAAATTGGACGCGCGACGCTATCGTCACGAGAACGTCGGGATGCGCAAATCCGGCGCGGATTTGCCGACTCGAATCCGCGTGCGATCGGGTTTGGCATCGCGCAGGGTGCGGCGGTTGATTGCCGAGATTTGTCAATCTCGCGGCATCGCGAGATCGGCGCGGTATCGGGAAAGAGATTTTGCCGATCGGCTTTCGGAAGACGGCATGAGCGCGACCGTCCGCAACGGATACGCGTATCGCATCGCGCGGCGCGTGACGTTGGAGCAGGTCCGCGCATGGAACGACGCGCTTGCGGAACGGTTGGTCGAAATCGTGCCCGCCGCACCGACGGTTCGGCGCGCGGACGCGGAAGTCTCGCTTGCGGCGATAGCGGCGGCGATTCCTTCGGGCAGCGTCGTCGATGCGGATACCGCGGTACGCTACGGGTTGTGTCCGAGCGGTACGACGGATCTGCACGTGCGCGCGAGCGGCGCGTTCAGCGGACGCTACCGCGTGTATGCGCGCGAATTCGATTCGGATGCGATCAAGATGATTTGCCTATGCGGCGGAGAGGCGTACCGACGCGTCGCGGGATGATTTTGCGTTGCGGGAAAACGCGTTAACTTTCGATCGGGAATGCGATCGGACGATGTTGCAGGAATCCGAAGAAGTATCGAAATCCAGCTTCTCGCGCCATTGCCGCGGCGATATCGTATTTGTCGCCGATGCGGTCGGCGGTGTGCGCGTCCGATCCGAATGTCAGCAATTCGCCGCCCAGTTCGCGGTATCGGACGAGAATTTCGCGGGACGGCAACAGCGACTGTTGCGTGCCTTTGGCGTTGGAATTGAGTTCCAGCGCTTTTCCTTTTTCGACGAGCGCGCGCAGGATCTCGTCCAGCAGATCGGCGTGGTCGGCATAGCGCATCGCGTTGTCCGGATAGGGGGCTTTGCGCATGACGTATCCGATGTGTCCGATCGTCTCGTACGGATAGGGCGCGTCCAGCGACGCGCGCACGCTTTGCAGATACAGCGTATACGCCTGTATCTTGTCGCGATGCGCAAAGTACGACGGCATATACAAATCTTCGCCATCGGTCATATGGATCGAATTGATGACGTAATCCCACGGATAGCGGGACAGAATTTCGGCATAGTCGGCTTCGCAAAATTTTGCCCAGCCGCATTCCAGTCCGACGGAGACGCGCGTACGGTTGCCGGCGCGCGCTTGCAGGGCGGACAGTTCCCGAAACGTACGGTCTACGTCGAGCTGCGCGATATGCGCGCACGATCGGACGCCGACGATGTCGCGATCGCAGTGATTGGTCACGGCGATCAATTCGCATCCTTTTTCGGATGCGGCTTGCAGCAGCGCTTCGGGCGATAATGCGGAGTCGTGCGAATGGCACGTATGCGTATGCGTATCGATCATACGTATATGATACCGCCCGATCGGGCGCGATGTCAACGTTTTGCGGCATACGCGTCGCGGATTGCGTCGGGTTGACAGACGACGGCGCGGATGGTATGATAGAGCATAGGAGAAATTTGCTTATGGCTACGCATTTGAACAACAGTTGGGACGCGCTTTTATCGTCGGAAGCGGCGCAGGAGTACTATACCGCATTGCGCGCGTACGTGTGGCAGGAATACCACACGCACACCGTCTATCCGCCGATGGATCGGATCATGTCCGCATTTGCGTATACGCCGTACGAACAGGTGAAAGTCGTGATTTTGGGACAAGATCCGTATCACGGAGAAGGACAGGCGAACGGTTTGTGTTTCAGCGTCAATCCGGGTGTGCAGTGTCCGCCGTCTTTGGTCAATATTTACAAAGCTTTGGAATACGATCTCGGCATTGCGCCGACGACGGACGGAGATTTGTCCGGCTGGGCGCATCAGGGCGTGATGTTGCTCAACAGCGTGTTGACCGTGCGCCGCGGCGCGGCGCAAAGCCATGCGGGCAAAGGTTGGGAGCGTTTTACGGACGCGGTGATCCGCTTGCTCAACGATAGTCCGGATCCGATCGTGTTTCTGCTGTGGGGCGGCTATGCCAAACGCAAGGCGGAATGCATCACCAATCCGCGCCACTGTATTTTGCGCAGCGTGCATCCCAGCCCGTTGTCGTTCTATCAAGGATTTTTGGAATGCCGGCATTTTTCGCAAGCCAATGCGTTTTTGCAGGCGCACGGACGCGATCCGGTCGACTGGGCTTGCCGTTCGCAGGCGGACTGGGAGCGGATGCGCGGCGCGACGGTTTAGAGGCGGTTTGCGGCGGGCGCGGACAGGATGGACTGTACGGCGCGCTCGTGCGCGCGCAGATATTCCGCCTGTTCGGCGGGCAACGCCAACGGATCTTCGATCGCGGGCGACGGCGGGGGCGCTTGCGGCGCGACGGGCGGTCGTTCGGGGGCGGAGAGCATCGGCAGGACGGATTGCAGCAGTTGGGTCTGCGGGTCGGCGGGCGGTTCCGTCACAGGGATTTGCGGCGGTACGAAACCCGTCATTTGCGTAAATTTGCGCATAAAACAACTCCTTCCGATAATAATTGATACAAAAGAGATTGCATTCTTAAATTTATTATATTATAATTACACTAGCGTTATGTAAAATGACCCGAATATCGTTAGGAGACAGATATGAGCAGAAACAGAAAAACCGTAATCGCACTCGTCATCGTCGCATTGGTTGCGCTCTGCGCGACGCTCGGCGCATGTCAGAGTTTTAAGTACGGACCGGTCGGACCGTTGACCGACGGCGAAACGACCAACAACGGTTCGCTTGCCGTCATGCAGGACGGTTACGTGTATTATGTCAACGGCATGGAGAGCACGTCTTCCATTACCAAGCCGACGGACAACTATTTCGGCAAGGCTTCCGTCAAGGGCAGCATCATGAAGAGCAAGCTCAACGACGACGGCACTTTGAGCGAGACGGCGGTCGTCGTGCCCAAGATGTTCCATACGACGTACGCCGACGGCGGCATCTACATTTACGGACAATGGATCTATTATGTCAGTTCGAGCACCAAGACCGACAATCAGAACAAGGTGCTGACGTCCACGCTGGAATTCATGCGTACGACGACGGACGGCAGCAAGACGCAGAGCATTGCGATCGTCAACGGCGAGTCCACGCAGTACATCGTGACGGCGGGCGCGCTGGTCTATTACGATTCTGCGGATAAGAAAGTCATGCGCGTATCCTTTACCGACGACAAGATCGGACAGACGGATACGATTTGCGAAGAAGTCTCCTCCGTCATGTTCACCAAGCAGAGCGACGCGATCTTCCTGACCAAAGCGAGCGAGCAAAAAAACGTGATGGCCAACGAAGTCTATATGTCGGTTGCCGGAGGCGATTTCGTCAAACTGATCGACGAGAAGACGTTTGCTTCCGCGACGGAAGGCGATGTACCGTATGCCGAGCAGATGAGCGTATCGCCGATCCGTTACGACGCGGCGACCAAGACGTTGTACTACACGCGTACCGCGCAGGGCGGCGATCGCGCGGCGGGCACGTACGGATTTACGTTCGACAACGTGCAGGAACCGAAATTCGATAAGACCAAAGAAGTCAAGTACGCCAACAGCGCGCTGAGCGGCGTGACGCCGATCGGCGCGGGTCTGATGACGACCGCTGCGGCGGAAGTCGTGATCTATAAGCCGATCACCGATCTCGTCAGCGGATCCAACAATACCGTCAAGACGCAGGCGTATTCGGCGGCGCCGACGGTGCTGTTCTTCGAGGGAGATTATATGTATTATCTGGTCAGCAACAAACTCATGCGCTGCACCGGATACGATACCGAATATCCGCAGGAAGAAAAACTCAGCGACGTCACGGTATCTTCTTCGTGGCTGGCGGCGACGCGGCTCAACGGGTATCTGTATTTCATCAATACCGACGAGAGCAGTTACCTGTATCGGATGCAGTATTCGACGTTTGCGTTCGGCAACGATTTGTTGAAAGCGCAGATCGTCAGCGGTTACGAAGAGAGCGATAAGACCGAAGACGGCTTGTTGCCCAAGTTTATGACCGAGGCGGATCAAAAGACGTACATTACCGCGCATCCGGCGGAAAAAGACTGATCGGATTCCCGATATGCAAGAGCGACCCAAGCGGTCGCTCTTTTTTATGATCGGACGAAGCGGGGCACGGCAATCGGGTGTAATGCGTTGACATTCGTCGGCGAAAAGCATACAATTTGCGTATGCAATATTTTTTGATTACGCTCATGTCCGTCGGGATAATGCTGCTGTACGCGGTGCCGGGATTCGTCTGCGTCAAGACGCGTTTGGTCAAGGCGGAGAGCATCTCGTCGTTTGCGGCGATTCTGATGTACGTCTGTCAGCCTTGTCTGACCGTGTATTCGCTGGATCAGGCGGATTATACGCCGTCGTTGCTTGCCGATATGGGGATCGTATTCGCGCTGTCCGTGTTGTTGCAGGCGGCGGTGTTGGGCGTCATGTTCGCACTCTTGCGCCGCAAGTCCGACGACGTGCGCTATCGCGTCGCCAACGTCGCGTTTGCGTTCGGCAACTGCGCGTTTATGGGCTTGCCGTTGTTGCAGGCGATTTATCCGGACCGTCCGGAAGTCGCGGCGTTTTCCGTCGCGTATCTGCTCGGCATGAATCTGATGGGCTGGACGGTCGGATCCGCGATCATTACGCGCAACAAGCGCTATATCAGCCTGCGCAAGGCGTTGATCAATCCGGCGACGATCGCGCTGATCGTTGCGTTGCCGTTGTTTTTGACCGGAACCAAGCTGCCGGGCGTATTGGGCGATGCGGTCGCGTTGCTCGGCAGAATGACGACGCCGCTGTGTATGTTGATTATGGGCATGCGTTTGGCGACGGTGCCGATCAAGGGGCTTTTTACGTCCAAGCTCCAATACGCGACGATTGCGTTCAAACAGATCGCGTTTCCGTTGATCGGTTTGTTGCTGGTGTGGTTTTTGCCGATCGAGCGCTATGTGCGCGAGGCGTTGTTTATCATGTTCTGTACGCCGGTTGCGAGCGTCGTGCTCAATTTTGCCGAATTGCTCGGCGAAGGGCAGGAGACGGCGGCAAATATGGTTTTGTTGGGGACGAGCGCGAGCGTCGTTACGATCCCGCTGTTGACGATGTTGGTATCGGCGTTGCCTTGACGTGAAATCCATCAAAAACGCTTGAAAATCGCCGTTTTTAGGCGATTTTTTTGAGGGATTTCGATCGCAATTTCGATGCCGTTGCATTTGCGCGACGGCATTGCTTTTTTGGCGCTGTTGTGCAACCGTAAGGCTTTTGATCTCGAACAGGATATTGGCGTCTCTGTAAAACAGAATGGAGCGGCAAGCGTTTGGTTATGCTTGCAGAAAGGTTTTGTTTTGAGCGTTTTTCGGTAAATTTTTGTTGGGCGCGTACAGGCGATCGGACGTCGATTTCGGACTTCGGCGCGGCGAAGATCGCGCGGCACGCGGAACGGCGCCGCGGTTGCCGTTGCTTGGTTGCGCTACGGAGCGACAAGCGCGGATTTGCAGTGCCGAGCGTCGGAAATCGATAAAAAAATTGTTGCGAAAACTTGAAAAAGACAATTGCATATGCTATAATAATTATAATATTATAATACTCGCGTATACGCGCGCGTGCGCACGTTGCGAAAACCAATTATGATACGGAGGACTCGTATGAGCGAAAACAAGAACGGCTATACCCAAGACAATATTCAGGTCTTGGAAGGTCTGGATCCCGTCAGAAAGCGTCCGGGCATGTACATCGGCTCGACGGACGAGCGCGGGTTGCATCATCTCGTATTCGAAGTGGTGGACAACTCGATCGACGAGGCGATGGCGGGATATTGCGACGTCGTCGAAGTCGAGATTTGTCAGGACGGATCGGTAGCGGTCACGGACAACGGACGCGGCATTCCGACCGGCATCATCGCCAAGGAAGGCAAGTCCGCGGTCGAAGTCGTATTGACCAAGCTGCATGCGGGCGGCAAATTCGGCGGCGGCGGATACAAGTTTTCGGGCGGTTTGCACGGCGTCGGCGTATCGTGCGTCAACGCGTTGAGCGAGTGGCTGGACGTCGAAGTCGCGCAGAACGGCAAATTGTATAAGATGACGTTCAATCGCGGCATCCCGCAGCGCGCGTTGGCGGAAGTCGGCTCGACGCAGCGGCGCGGTACCAAGATCGTGTTTTATCCCGATCCGGAGATCTTCGAGACGACGGAGTTCGAATATGCGACGTTGCGCCACCGTTTGCAGGAATTGGCGTTTTTGAACAAGGGCTTGAAGATCGTGCTCAAAGACAGCCGTCCGCTCAAAGAAAACCGCGAAGAGTTCCATTACGAAGGCGGTATCGTCGAGTATATTTCCAAACTCAACGACAAGCAAGGCGTGCTCGAATCGCCGCTGTACATTCATGCGGAGACGGACGATTATCAAGTCGAGATCGCGATGCAGTACAACGACAGTTACAGCGAGACGATTTACAGCTATGCCAACAACATCAACACGCACGAAGGCGGCACGCATTTGGACGGCTTTAAGGCGGTGTTGACCAAATTGTTCAACGATTACGGCACGTCGCTGAAATTGCTGAAAAACGAAGAAAAGCTGTCCGGCGAAGATTGCCGCGAAGGTCTCGTCGCGATCGTCAGCGTCAAGCTGATCGATCCGCAGTTCGAGGGTCAGACGAAGACCAAGCTCGGCAACAGCTTCATGCGCGGCACGGTGACCAAGGTATTCGGCGAAAAGTTCGGCGAATATTTGGAAGAGAACCCCAAAGAGGCGCGCGAGATCATTCTCAAAGCGATCAATGCCAAAAAGGCGCGCGACGCGGCGCGCAACGCCAGAGATCTGACCCGTCGCAAGAGCGTGTTGGAATCGACGACGTTGCCCGGCAAGCTTGCAGACTGTTCGGAGAAAGATCCGCGCAAGTGCGAGATCTATCTGGTCGAGGGCGACTCGGCAGGCGGCACGGCAAAGGTGGGCAGAGACCGCAGATTCCAGGCGATTCTGCCGTTGCGCGGTAAGATCCTGAACGTGGAAAAGGCGAGACTGCACCGCGTGCTTGAAAGCGAAGAGATCAAGAATATGATCACGACGTTCGGGTGCGGCATCAACGAAGAGTGCGACATCTCCAAGCTCAAATACGATCGCATCATCTGCATGACCGATGCCGACGTGGACGGCAGTCATATCCGTATTTTGTTGCTGACGTTCCTGTATCGTTTCATGCGTCCGGTCGTCGAGCAAGGGCACGTGTACATCGCGCAGCCGCCGTTGTACAAAGTCACGGAAAAGGGCAGCCGCAAGGAGCATTATTTCTACGACGATCCGTCGCTGGAAGAATTCTTGGTCAGCATCGAACGCAAGGGCGAAATCCAGCGTTACAAAGGTCTGGGCGAAATGGATGCGGAACAGCTGTGGGACACGACGATGAATCCGGAATCTCGCACGCTGTTGCGCGTGACGATGGAAGACGCCGAACGCGCGAACGATCTGTTTGCGTTGCTGATGGGCGACGAGCCGGAGCGCAGACGCGTCTTTATCGAAGAGAACGCGAATCTGGTCACCGATCTGGACGTATAAGGAGGAGATTATGGCTGCGAACGAAGTCAAAAAAGATATCGAGGAAATGCTTGCCAAGACTAACGTCGTGGACGTGGAAGTCGAAGGCGAAATGAAAAAATCCTTTATCGCGTACGCGATGGCGGTCAACGTCTCGCGCGCGATTCCGGATGTGCGCGACGGACTCAAACCGGTGCATCGCCGCATCTTGTTCGACATGAACGAACTGGGACTGACCGCGGAGAAGCCGCACCGCAAATGCGCGCTCATCGTCGGCGACGTGCTCGGTAAATTCCACCCGCACGGCGACTCGTCGGTATACGACGCGTTGGTGCGTTTGGCGCAGGATTTCAGCATCCGTTGCACGCTTGTGGACGGACACGGCAACTTCGGCAGCGTGGACGGCGATCCCGCGGCGGCGTATCGGTATACCGAAGCGCGTCTGAGCAAAATCGCGGCGGAGCTGCTGCGCGACATCGACAAGAAGACGGTGGATTTTTATCCCAACTTCGACGACACGCGCGAACAGCCGGTCGTCCTGCCTGCGCGCTATCCCAACTTGCTCGTCAACGGCTCGGACGGTATCGCGGTCGGTATGGCGACGTCGATCCCGCCGCACAATCTGGGCGAAGTCATCGACGGCACGATCGCGCTGTTGGAAAATCCGGAAATGGACATCGAGGAGTTGATGGAATATATTCCCGCGCCCGACTATCCGACCGGCGCGCTGATCATGGGATCGAGCGGCATTAAGAAAGCGTACCGCACCGGACGCGGCAACTGCATCATCCGCGCGCGCGTCGAAATCGAAGAGATGCACAACGGCAAATCGCGCTTGATCATCACCGAGATTCCGTATCAGGTCAACAAGGCGAAACTGATCGAGTCGATCGCCGATCTGGTCAAACAAAAGCGCGTGGAAGGCATCAGCGACATTCACGAGCAATCCGACCGCGACGGCATGCGCGTCGTCATCGAGATCAAGAAGGACGTCAACCCGCAAGTCGTGCTCAATCTGTTGTACAAGCATTCGCAATTGCAGATTTCCAACTCGATGATCATGCTCGCGTTGGTAGACGGCACGCCGCGGATTCTCAATCTCAAACAGATCCTGGAAGAGTACATCAAGCACCAAAAATCCGTCATCGTGCGCCGCACGCAGTACGATCTGGACAAGGCGTTGGAGCGCGAGCACATCTTGCTCGGACTGGTCAAGGCGCTCGCGAATATCGACGAAGTGATCGCGGTCATCAAGGCTGCCAAAGACAGACAGAGCTGTATCGGCGATCTGACGGCGCGCTTTGAGTTGAGCGAGCGGCAGGCTGCGGCGGTTTTGGACATGAAGTTGCAGCGGTTGACCGCGCTCGAAGTGGAAAAACTCAATGCCGAGTTCCAAGAACTGGAACGTTCGATCGAGGATTATCGCGACATTCTCGCCCGTCCCGAACGCGTGATCGCGATCATCAAAGAAGAGATGACGCTGATCCGCGACAAATACAACGATGCGCGCCGTTCGGAAATCACGTACGATTATTCCGATCTGGACATCGAAGATCTGATCGAAGAAGAAGACGTCGTGATCTCGATCACGCACAACGGCTATGTCAAGCGCATGCCGGTCGACGAATACAAAGCCCAGCGGCGCGGCGGCGTCGGCGTTTCCGCGCACAAGACCAAGGAAGAAGATTTCGTCGAGAACGTCATGGCGACCAGCACGCACGACAATCTGCTGTTTTTCAGCAATCGCGGCAAGGTGTATCGGATCAAGGGCTATCAGATTCCGGAAGCGGGACGCGCGTCCAAGGGCAGAGCGATCGTCAATTTGCTCAATCTCGAGCCGGGCGAAGTCGTTCAAGCATATATCCCCGTCCCCAAAGACAGCGCGGGCTATCTGATGATGGCGACCAAGTACGGTTTGATCAAGAAGACGTCTTTGGACGAGTTTGCGCGCATTCAGTCCAACGGCAAGATTGCGATTTCGTTGGTCGACGGCGACGAATTGATCGGCGTGCAGTTGACCGGCGGCAAGGACGAATTGATTATGGCGTCCAGCGGCGGCAAGTGCATTCGATTCAGCGAAGAGACGGTTCGTCCGACCGGACGCACCAGTCAGGGCGTCAAGTCGATCAAGCTGGACAGCGGCGAGTCGGTCGTCGATATGACGATCGTACGCGACGATTGCGAAGTGCTGACGATTACCGCCAACGGCTACGGCAAGCGTACGGATTTGGAAGAGTACAGCCTGCAAGGCAGAGCGGGTAAGGGCGTCAAGGTCGGCGTGCTCAACGACAAGACCGGCAACGTCGTCAATCTCAAACTCGTACATCCCGACAACGACGACGTCATGATCATTGCGGACAACGGCACGATCATCCGCGTGCGCGCCGCCGAGATTTCCAAGATGGGACGCAATACGCAGGGCGTCAAGGTCATGCGTATGCGCGGCGAGGGCAACGTCGTAGCGTTTACGGTCGTGCCGCACGCAGACGAAGAAGAGCAGGACGAACAGCCGCAAGATCCGCAGTCGAGCGAGCAGCCGTCCGACGACGAGCAGAAAGCATAACGTCCGATATACGGACAACGAGCGAGCGCCGATCGACGGCGCTCGCTTTTTGACGGCAAAAAGCCCGTACGAACGACGTACGGGCAACATTGCGATCGGGATGCGATCAGGCTTTGACGCAGTTGGTCACGACGAGCGCGGCGGCGCCGAGCAGCCCCGCGTCGTTGCCGAGCGAAGCGGCTTTGACGACGACGCGCGGGTTGAACGCCGCGCCGAAGTTTTCTTCGTCCACGATCTTTTGCAGCGGGTCGGTCAGATACGCGCCTTCGTGCGATATGCCGCCGCCGATCAAGATGACTTCCGGACGGAAGATGTTGGCAAGATTGACCAGACCGTCGCCGATGTTGCGGATATATTCGTCCACGACGGACTGTCCGGCGGGATCGTTGCGTTTGGCGGCGAGAAAGGCGGTTTTGCCGTTGACGGCGTTATCCGCTTCCGCGATCTCGTGCATCAGGGATTCGGGATGGCGCAACATTGCCTGTTTGGTGATGCGGATGAGCGCCGTTGCGGACGCATAGGCTTCCCAGCAGCCCTTTCTGCCGCACGTGCAGGGCTCGCCGTCGCGGTACAGCGACATGTGACCGCATTCCGCGCCGCCGCCTTCGCGACCTTCGAACAACTTGCCGCCGATCAGGATGCCGCTTCCCACGCCCGTTCCGAGCGTGACGAACAGCACGTCGTCGTATCCGCGTCCCGCGCCGTAGACGTATTCGCCGAGCGCGGCGCAGTTGGCGTCGTTGTTGATGAAGACGGGCAGGTTAAACTGTTCGTGCAGTTGTTCGACGACGGGGACGTTCTGCATGCGGATATTGTTGGCGTAGCGGATCACGCCGCGCGCGGAATCGATCGCGCCCGGAGAGCCGATGCCGATGCCGTAAAATTCCGTCAGCGATTTGCCCGACTGTTCGAGCAGATTTTCGATCAATTTGGCGATGTCTTCCGTGATCGGATGTTCGTCCGTATATTGCAGATGCGTCTGCACGGTCGCTTTGTACAGGATTTCGCCCGCGAGCGTCGCAATGCCGCCCTTGATGCTCATGCCGCCGATGTCGATGCCGATCAAAAACATAATGTATCTCCCTTACGTCCGTTGGACGTTACGATATATTCGGATTACTTACAGTTTATACCATGCCCGCCGTTTTGACAAGGGGATAAACAAAAAAAGACAGTCGATTCGACTGTCCCGATCGGGCGGAGCGTTGCTCACAGATGGAATTTTTTGCGGAACTCTTCGCCCAGTTCGTGTCTGCCGAAAAACAGGCAGCACAAGATCGTAATCGCGCTCACGCATGCGCTGACGATTCCGCCGTACAGCGTTTGCAGCACGCGGGCGAAATACAGGATCAGCGGCAGCAATCCGAGCGCGGACAGCAGCATGCAGTCAATCAACACGGACGGGCGTCTGCGCGCGTGGACGGCGGTCAGAATGCCCATGACCAGCGTCGAAACGCTCAGAATGCTGGGCAACGCGATTTCGAGCGCGAGATTTTTGGGATAAGCGTCCAACCGCACATGGCGGAATACTTGATACGACGCCAGCACGAGAATCAGAATCATCGCGGCTTGCTGTAAGATTTTCATGCCGATGCTGTGCGCAGACAGGATCGTATAACGGATCAACAGGAATCCGTACAGCGCGACCAGTCCGATCAGCCAAAACCACTGTACGCGCGGCGTCAGCATCAGATTGACGGTCAGTCCGATCAAAAACAGCACCGCGGCGACGAACAAATAGACATTGTTGAACGTAAAATGCGTATGCCGCGTGCGTTTGCGCGCGCGTTTGGGCGGATAGGTCGGCGCGATTTGAGACGCGTCGCCGTCCGGTTCCAATTTTTCGTGGCACAGCGGGCAGAGCGTTGCCTGACCGAGCACTTCGACGTTGCAATATTTACAGCGCATGATCCACCTCCCAGAAGTTGGACGCGACGGATACGTCGATGCCCAGATCGGTCAAATACCGCGCGAATCTGCGTTCGATATCCGTACTCCCGAACGCGCGGACGAACGAGATGCACAGTTCCCCGAACGTCGACGCCGCCGTCATCGTAAACGGAGATTTGGGGTTTGCGCCGATCGTAAAATGGACGTGCCGCACATGCGCGCGCATGTCTTCGGGCAGATCGACGATCCCGATGTTGGAGAACGTCGCCGTGCGTTTGTTCTTGCCGAAAAAGACGTTGCCGACGTTAAAGACGATTTTTTTGAGAAACAACGGCATCAGGCGGAACAGCATAAATTTTTCTCCGCGCACCGTCGTCGCGATTTTGTCGCTGAGCAGTTGTTTGTCCATATCTCGCGCGAGCGAATCGTGAATGCGCGCGATCAGCGTTTCCAATTGCATATCGGTATTCCAATCGGCGGAAACGCGCGAAAACAGCGTAAAGTTGCGCAGCGTGCGCGAGTGGAAAAACTTGCGCAGATTGATCGGCAAAAACAGTTGCATATCGTCTACTTTCGCGGGGTTGTCCTTGACCTGCGTCTCGTAGACGGAGAGAATGAGCAGTGCGCCGAGCAATTCGGTGATCGTGCAATGCATGTCGTGGCATATGTCGAGCAGTTTGCGCACGTCGCAATACATGTGCAGGATGCCTTTGCCGTTGCCTTCGAGCAAAATGCCTTGGATGCGGTAAGCCGGTTTGCCTTTGAGCGAATTGATTTGCAGATCTTTGAGCCGGACTTTGCGATAATTGGCGACAAAGCTGTCTTCCAACTCTTTGGGATCGATCGGAGATCCGACCGTCTTGATTTTGCAGTCCGGGTAGATGTTGTGTCCGGCGAGATTGAGATAGGTATAGATCAGACTTTTGACGAACTCGTTCGCGCCCGCGCCGTCCGTCACCGCGTGGAAGAAGTCCACCGCGACCATGTTGCGGAACCAGTTGACGCGGAACGGGTAGCCGTTGCAATTGTTGTGCGTAATCTTGGCGTACGCGACATCGTCCATCGCGTGGATTTTGGGTTTCATATCGTTGGTATCGAAATAATACCAGAATATACCTTTCATCAATTTGACTTTGAACGAAGGGAAGCGCGTCAACGTCAGCTCCAAGGCCTGCTGTAACAGAGTCGGATCTACGGGTTGTTGCATCTCGTAAGCGATCCGAAACAAATTCTGATTCTGTTTATTGACCATCATTGGATAGATCTTGGCGGAATTATCCAGACGGTGCCATTTAGCCAAACGTTGCGCCATACGATTATTATACACAAAACGCGCGTTTCTGACAACCCCTATTTTGCGCGAATGCGATCGCCGCGGCGCATAATTCGGCGATTCGCGCGATAAACATAGAGACGGGAGCGGGCTATGCTGACATACGAATACTGGCTGTTGTTTTTCGTCGGCGCGGCGGCGGTGTTGACCGGCGCGGCGCTGTTGGGGCTGTCCCGTCGCAAGGTCGCTTGCATCGGCGCGTCGGTCGCGCTCGGCGCGGTCGCGATTGCGATCGAGACGGCGTTGGGCGGTCCGGACAGCGCGGGCGTCGCGTTCGGCGCGGGCGCGGGCGGCATTCTCGGATACGCGCTGCTCAAATTGCTGTTATAAAAATACGCCCGCTTCCTTGCGGAGACGGGCGTAGCGATATGCGATGTATCGGCGATGATCAAATCGCGCCGGCGACGCTTGCCAGCAAGCGCGCGACGTCCGCGGGGGGCTCCTCGGCGGGCGGATTCGCGAACTGCTGCAACATTTCCAGCAGTTTGGCAAAAGTCGCGTTTTTGCTTGCGAGCATCTGCATCAATTGATCGATCCAGTTGTTGTCGAACAGCCACGAGCCAAGCGCGTCTTTGTGCGCGTCCGCGATGATCGCCTGTCCCGCGCCGGTCGATCCGAACAGACCGATGAAGTACGCGACGACGATGCACAGGAAGAAGCTGAGCGCCATATTGAGGATCAGACCGAGAAAACGGTTGAGTTTGGACAACACGGGCGCTTTGGACAACACGCGGTTGATGATCGAGCAGATGATTTTGAGTACGAGCAACGCCACGAGAAAGATCACGATAAAGCTGATCGCATACGCGACGATGCCGCCGATCGAACCCATATTCTGGAATACCGATTGGCTGCCGAGCACATTGCTCAGATACGGCGCGACGAATACGGTCAGCGCAATCGCGCCGATCGTCGAGAGCAGACTGAACAGCGTTTTGATAAAACCGCGCAGTGTGCCGATAATCGCCGACAGCAGCATGATTACCAGAAATGCAATTGCGGTATAGGACATGATAACCTCCCGGATTCCGTGCTCGGAACGTCGCGTTCCGAATAATGATCGTCATCCAATTATCAATATATACCCGATCGAGACAAATGTCAACTGATTTCCCGTAAGGGCGGATTCGGTCGGGCTGGAAGAAATTGGCAGGTTTGAAACGCGGCATAGGCGACAACAATACCGGTATGCGAAATTTGGTTTTTTTGTGTATCGGTACGCCGAAGATCGTCGGCGACAGCTTGGGACCGCGCGTGGGGGACTTGCTCCGCAGTCGCGGCGTCGGCGCGTATGTGTACGGGACGATGGCCCGTCCGATTACGTCGCTCAACATCGAACAGTACGCTCGCATGGTGCGGCGTTATCACGCGGGCGACGTCGTCGTCGTGATCGACGCGACGCTGGGCAAGAGCAAGGACATCGGCAGGATCAAGCTGTCCGAGCAGGGGATCAAGCCGGGCGGCGCGTTTCATCCCGAACGCACACGGGTCGGCGATATCGGGTTGATGGCGATCGTGGGAGAGGCGGATTCGGATCGTTTGCTGGAACTGCGTACGCGCGACGAGCGCTTTGTGGAACGCATGGCGCAGCGCACCGCGGATCTTGCGATGCGGGCGATTTTAGCATAAATTTACACTCCGCGCCCGCTTGTCGTCGATCTTACGCTTGACGAGCGGGTACTTTTATATTAAGATAGAGACAGCGTAAATTGCCGTTTTCGGCTGTCGCGGAGGTAAAATGAATCAAAACAATCCGAAGAAAAATACGACCGCAGTCGTGTTGAGATGGGCGAGCGTCCTGATCACGATTGCTTTGGCGATCGTATTGATATGGCTGCTTTTGGGCGGCGTGGGCAAGAGCCCGAAACTCAAACCGTACGACGGCACGGACAGCGTGTTGCAGATGCTGCGGGACGATCAGGTGCAGGCGGTCTACGTGTCCGGCAATTACCACATCTATGTATTGAAGAAGAATTCCGACGTCAAACAAGCGGATTTCGAAAAGAATCCGACCAAGCGCGCGGATTTCTATACCGTCGCTCCGGTGCGGTACGGCGAGGGCAGTTTTGCGCAGGCGTACAACGAGATCACCGCGGCGCTGTCGTCGAATACCGAATACGTCAAGCCGACCGTCACCTACAACGATCCCAGCAAAGGATCGGCATGGACGAGTCTGCTGTTCCCGATCGCGTCGTTGTTGATTTTGGGCGTGGCGATTTTCTTCCTGTTCCGACAGGGCGCGGGCGCAAACCGTCAGGCGATGGACTTCGGTCGCAATCGCGCGCGTCTGAATACAAACGTCAACGTCAAGTTTGCCGACGTTGCCGGCGCGGAAGAAGAGAAAGAAGAATTGCAGGAGATCGTGGATTTTCTCAAAAATCCCGCCAAATTCATACATTTGGGCGCGCGCGTGCCCAAGGGCGTTTTGCTGGTAGGTCCTCCGGGCACGGGTAAGACGCTGTTCGCCAAGGCGGTCGCGGGCGAAAGCAACGTGCCGTTCTTCTCGATTTCCGGTTCCGATTTCGTCGAGATGTTCGTCGGTACCGGCGCGGCGCGCGTGCGCGATCTGTTCGATCAGGCCAAGCGCAACATGCCGTGCATCATCTTCATCGACGAGATCGACGCCGTCGGCAGACACCGCGGCGCGGGCCTGGGCGGCGGACACGACGAGCGCGAGCAGACGCTCAACCAGTTGCTCGTGCAGATGGACGGTTTCGATAAAAACGACGGCATCATCATCATGGCGGCGACCAACCGCGCGGACATTCTCGATCCGGCGTTGATGCGTCCGGGCAGATTCGACCGTCAGATCTACGTCAACATTCCCGACGTGCGCGGCAGAGAAGCGATCTTCAAGGTGCATTCGCGCAACAAACCGCTCGCGGACGAGATTTCCTTTAAGGTGCTTGCGCGCATGACGAGCGGATTCAGCGGCGCGGATATCGAGAATTTGCTCAACGAAGCCGCGATTCTCGCGGCGCGCGAAAACCGCAAGGTCATCGTCATGGAAGACCTGCTCGAAGCGATCAACAAGGTCATCGCGGGACCGCAGAAGAAGAGCCGCGTCATTACCGAGACCGACAAGCGCATCACCGCGTATCACGAGGCGGGTCACGCGATCATCGCCAAGGTGCTCGAACACTGCGATCAGGTGCAGGAAGTCAGCATCATCCCGCGCGGCATGGCGGCGGGCTACACGCTCACCCGTCCCGATACGGACGACAGCCACGTCACGCGAAACAAACTGCTCGATATGATTACGATGCTGCTGGGCGGACGTTCGGCGGAAGAGATCGTGATCCACGATATTTCCACCGGCGCGTCCAACGATATCCAACGCGCCAGCCAGATCGCCAAGAGCATGGTGACCGAATGGGGTATGTCCGACGTCGTCGGCACGTTCTTCCTGGGCGGCGAAAAGGAAGTGTTCTTGGGCAAGGATTACGGCGCGCAGCACAGTTACAGCGAACAGTTGGGCGGCGTCATCGACGAAGAGATCAAGACGATTTTGGATACGTGCCACAAGCGCGCGTTGGAGATTTTGCGCGAGCATCGCGGCGTGATGGACAATATGGTGCGCGTGTTGTTCGAGAAAGAGACGATCTACACCAACGAAGTCGAAATGCTGTTCGACGGCAAGAGCGCGCAAGAAGTCATCGACGCGATCGATTCGCGCACGGAACGCAAGAACAGTTACCGTCAGGACGCCGCGCCCAAGGTCGAAATCGTGCCCGAGCCGCAGACGCCGTCCGCCGAAGCGCCGATCGACGGCGCGCAGGACGAGGCGCAACCGTCTGCTCCGTCCAAGGAGTCGGATTCGACCGATAACTGATCGGTTAAGAAGACCGCAAAGCCGCGGCGTCCCATCGGGCGCCGCGTTTTGTTGCGCAAACCGCGAGGCGGCGAACCGTTCGCCGTCGAGCCGACATTGACAATCGCGTTCGGATCGCGTATACTTACCCCGAAGGCAGGTGATGCGAAATGACGTACGGTTTGGTCGATGTAATACGGGCGCATCCGTTTTGTTTCGAGCCCGACGACGGTCGGTACCGCAAGGCGGTTGCGACGTGGGATCGGCGCGTAAGATTGCGCAGCGGAGACGATCTGGGCGAATTCGAGGTCGGCGATATTCCGCTGTCCGAATATCCGCGTCCCGATATGGTGCGCGGCGGATATACGTGTCTCAACGGTCGGTGGCGCTATGCGATCGTATCGTGTCGGGAGTACGTCGATTGCGGCGGCGACGCGGCATGGGCGTGGCAAGGCGAAATTTTGGTGCCGTTTTCGCCCGAGTGCGACTTGTCGGGCGTCGGCAGAATTCTCAATGTCAATCAGGTTTTGATTTACGAGCGGACGTTTGCGGTTGCGGGCGCGGGACGTACGTTGCTGCATTTGGACGCGGTCGATCAGATTTGCGAAATCCGGATCGGCGGCAAGCGCGTCGGTTTGCACGTCGGCGGCTACTTGCCGATCACGCTGGATATTACCGACTATGTATGCGCGGGCGACAACGATCTGCAAGTGCACGTCGTCGATTTTACCGATCGCAGCGCGTTGCCCAAAGGCAAACAGACGATGCGGCGCGGCGGGATATGGTATACGCCGCAGTCGGGGATTTGGGGCAGCGTATGGACGGAGCAAGTGCCCGCGACGTATATCGGCGATCTTTGTTGCGTCCCCGATTACGATCGCGCGTCGGTGGACGTGCGCTTTACGGTGTGCGGAGAGATCGATTGCGCGCGCATCGTCGTGTCGGACGGCGATCGCGAGATCGTAAGCGCGACGGTCGACGGCGGCGGGACGCATACGCTTCCGATGGGCGCGTTTGTTCCGTGGTCGCCCGAGTGTCCGCACTTGTATACGGTCGTCGTGACGGCGGGGCAGGATTGCGTACAAGGCTACTTCGGCATGCGCAAGATCGAGTGCGTTTGCGACGCGCGCGGACAACGCCGCATCCGACTCAACGGTCGCGATATCTTTCAGAGCGGCGTGCTCGATCAGGGATATTATCCGGAGAGTTTGTTGACGCCGCCTTGCGATCGGGCGATGATCTCGGATATCGAACGCATCAAGGCTTGCGGTTTCAACATGCTGCGCAAGCATATCAAGATCGAGCCGCGGCGTTGGTATTACCACTGCGACCGTCTGGGCATGCTCGTGTGGCAGGATATGGTGTCGGGCGGGGATCGCTATCGTTTGGACGTGATCGCGGCGCTGCCGTTCGCGGGCGTCATGCTCGACGATACCAAGCATTACCGCGCGTTTGCGCGCGCCGACGCGCGAGAGCGCGAGCGGTACCGCGATTTCGTCGGCGAGACGGTCGAGTATCTGCGTGCGTTTCCGTCCATCGTTTTGTGGTGTATTTTCAACGAGGGCTGGGGACAGTTCGACAGCGTCGAGATGACCCGATACGTGCGTTCGATCGACGATACGCGTCTGATCGACAGCGTCAGCGGATGGCACGATCAGGGCAAGGATACGTCCGATTTTAAGTCCATGCACGTCTATTTCCGCAAGGTGCGCATGCCGCGCAACGATCCGCGTTGCGTTGTGCTGTCCGAGTTCGGCGGATATTCGATGCCGGTGCGCGGACATATGCAGATGCCGAACAAATTGTTCGGATACAAGATTTTTCGCGACCGCGAGCGGTTGCGCGCCGCGCTGCGACGGCTGTACGATACGCAGGTCATCCCGTATGCCCAACGCGGTCTGTGCGCCGCCGTCTATACGCAGCTCAGCGACGTGGAAGAAGAGATCAACGGCATTTTGACCTACGACCGCAAGGTCGACAAGTTCGGGCGCGACCTGTTGCAGTCGATGCATCGGCGGCTGTACGCGGCATATCGGGCGGGGTTGGCGGAAGATACGCGATCGGGACTTAGGCGCGGGGATGCGGTCGAGTTGATCGCCGATCTCGGAGCATTGTGCGCCAAAGGCATTCGCAAGGGTTGCGACGGTGCCGTCGTTTCGTTCGTCGACGGATCGGAATTCGTCTTTGCGATGTTTGCCAATCCGCATCAAGAAGGAGACTATGCCGTCGTCGCCGTGCATCCGCGGGATCTGCGTTCGATCGGCGCGTTGCCCGAGCAGACCCGACGGCTGTTGCGCAAGATCGAGCGCCGCGCGGATTTTTACGGACATACCAAGTTTGCGCCCTATCCGTTTTGCAGAGACGATCGCGTGGAATTGCTGAGCGACGCGCCCGCCTATGCGCAGATCGGCGTGTGTAAAGGCATGCGCGGACGCATCGCGGCGGATTATCCGGTAACGGGATGCTGGCAGGTCGCATTCGAGACCGCGGACGGGAAGATCGTCGAAGCGTCGATCGACGCGTATTGTCTGGGCATCGTCGAGTAAGCGGCGCGGAATTTGCGATCGATCGGGAGTTCCAATCTTTTTAACTACGCTTGACAGTTGATATAACACGTGTTATACTTCGATATAACACGTGTTATTTTATACGGAGAGATATGCGCAAGACGATCGACAAACAAGACGTTTTGGACTGCGCGGTCGAGTTGATCCGCGCCGAAACCGAAGTGAGCGCCAGAAATCTGGCAAAACGCTTGGGCTGTTCCACGCAGCCCGTGTATTCGGTATTTCGGAATATGGCGGAACTGGAACGGGAGTTGGACGCGCATATCGGCAATTTGCATAGACGATACATCGCGGAGTATTCGGGTAAGAGCGGATACACGCTGTACAAAGCGTACGGAATGGGATTCGTCAAATTCGCGAAAGCGGAAAAGCAATTGTTTCGCCGCCTGTATATCGATAGGCCGTTTCACAAGAGCGATTTGGAACAAGATCCTTATTATGTCGAAGTCATCGGATCGTTGCAGTCGATATACGGTATGGACAAAGCGAGCGCCGTGTCCTTTCATCTGGACATGACGATTTATTCGTACGGATTGGCGGCGATGCAAAGCGCGGACAGCGATATGTCGGACGACGAGATTTCCGAGCGGCTTACCGCGCAGTTCCGCGCGCTGTATCGGGTGTATATCCGCGATCGCAACGGGGGGTAATCATGAAGCACGTAATCGAAATTCGGGATTTGAAAAAGTATTTCAAAGACGTTAAAGCCGTGGACGGCATTTCCTTTTGCGTCAACGAAGGCGAACTGTTCGCGTTTTTGGGGCTCAACGGCGCCGGCAAAAGCACGACGATCAACATCTTGTGCAATCTGCTCGAAAAGGATGGCGGGCAGGTATGGATCGACGGCTTTTCCGTCGATAAGGACATGGCGCAGATCAAGCCCAGACTGGGCGTCGTATTTCAGGAAAACGTATTGGACGTTCGTCTCAGCGTGTACGACAATCTCCGATCGCGCGCCGGACTTTACGGTCTGCGCGGCAAAGCGTTCGAGCAACGCCTGTCGTATCTCGCCGACAAACTGCAATTTCGGGATCTGATCAAAAGACCGTTCGGCAAACTGTCCGGCGGTCAACAACGGCGCATCGACATTGCGCGCGCGTTGATCCATTCGCCCCGAATCTTGATTTTGGACGAGCCGACCACCGGGCTCGATCCCAATACGCGCATTGCCGTCTGGGAGTTTCTCGACGAGTTGCGCCGCGACCAGGCGTTGACCGTATTGCTCACGACGCATTACATGGAAGAAGCCGGCGATGCCGACTACGTCGTTATCATGGACAGCGGCAAGATCGTCGCGGGCGATACGCCCAATCGGTTGAAGAACCGTTACGCCTACGACTTCGTCAAGATTTACGACTATGCGGACGGTTTGCCGACGCGTTTCGACGCGGACGGCGTCGAGTATCGGACGGACAACGGATTTTTGACGATTCGGGTCAAAGAGATCGCCCGCGCCAAAGAAATCTTGACGACGTATTCGGACGACATTCGCGATTTCGAGGTCGTCAAAGGCAGAATGGACAACGTGTTTCTCAACGTCACGGGCAAGCAATTGAAGGAGGAAGTTCGATGAAAGAGAAGTTGAACGCGTTCCGTTTTATGTTGGAACGCAATATACGGCTGTATTTCAAAGACCGCTTGACGTTTTTCTTTTCGATGATGACGCCGTTGATTCTCATCGTTTTGTTTTTGCTGTTCTTGCGCGGCGTGTACGAAGATTCGATCGTCGGATCGCTGCCGGAAGGTTTCGAGATCAGTCGCAGCATGCTCAATTCGTTTACGGGCAGTTGGCTTTTTTCGTCGATCCTGTCGACGTCGTGCATTACGATCGCGTTTTGTTCCAATATGCGCATCGACGACAGACTCAAAAAGACGTTGCGCGGATTCGAGATCGCGCCGATCGGCAAGTTCGCGCTCAATCTGTCCTATACGGTCGCCAATTTTCTTACGACGGTATTGATCTGTCTGATCGTACTCGTCATCAGTTTGATCTATCTCGCGATCGTCGGATGGTATCTGACGTTTGCCGATATCTTGCTCGTCGTGCTCAATATCCTGTTGACCGTGTCGATGGGATCATTGATCATTTCGATCGTCGGCGTGTTTATTCGTTCGCAAGGCGCGATGAGCGGCATCTGTACGCTCGTTTCGTCGATGTACGGATTTTTGTGCGGCGCGTATATGCCGATCTCGTCCATGGGCAAAGGGATTCAGAATTTCGTCGGTTTTATTCCCGGTACCTATTCGACCGTTATCTTCCGCCAGGCGTATATGCACGGCATTTTGGACGAGATGGGCGACCAGTTGCCCGCCCAAGCCGTCGAAGCGATCCGCAAGGGCTTTGATTGCGAATACTATTTCTTCGACCACAAGGTCGCGCCGTGGGTCATGTTCGTCGTCGTGCTCGCGACGATCGCGGTTTTGCTCGCGGTCTATATCGCGATCAACACGCGCATCGCACGTCGTAATCGCCCAGCCACCTCTGCGACCAATGTTGATCCCGCATAAGCGGTATTTCATAATTTTTGCATTTTCGGACTTGTAAGAAGCAAGGCGACGAAACAGTGAGCGGGTGACAGTGAGTTATGTGAACGTCACTATTTCGGACTGTCCGTGTTAGTAGACAAAAAAAGTACTCTCAACACTTTGAGAGTACTGAATGGAGCTGCTAACCGGACTTGAACCGGTGACCTCGTCCTTACCAAGGACGTGCTCTACCTGCTGAGCCATAGCAGCGTGTGTTGTTTTGTTAAGTTTTTGGGTTGTCGTTCTCGGCTTGCAGATAAGGTTTGTGATTCCTTAACATGCGGACGATGACGATGTCGGATCGGCGGACTGCGGCGGAGACGCGCGGATGCGAACGGGACGTTCGGTATCGGGCGAGGCGGACAAAGAAATCGATGTTCGCGCCGTCGGAGTCTTTCATATTATAAGAAATTTCGGGTTGCTTGTCAATGCTTTGAATGCGTTTATTTCGGAAAAGTCGCAATTGCGAAATCAAGGGGCGAAACGGTGCGAAAACGGGCAAAAACGACGGTCGGTCGCGCGCGTTTGGGTAATTGCAAAAAGATGTCACAAAATATTGTAAGGGAAGAATGCATGTGATATAATAAGAAAAACGCGGACCGCGGTCTGCGGACGGGTAAGGAAGGACAGATGAAAATACCATTTTCTCCGCCGGATATTACGCAGGCGGAAATAGACGAAGTCGTAGATACGCTGAAATCGGGATGGATCACGACGGGACCGAAGACGAAGACGTTCGAGAAAGAGATTGCCGCATACTGCGGAACGGAACGGGCGGTGTGTCTGAACTCGGCGACGGCGGGGCTGGAGTTGGTGCTGCGCATTTTGGGCGTCGGCGCGGGCGACGAAGTGATTACGAGCGCGTATACGTATACGGCGAGCGCGAGCGTGATCGAACACGTCGGCGCGAAGATCGTGTTGTGCGACATCGCGCAAGACGGTTACGAGATGGATTATGCGCGTTTGCCGGAGTTGATCAACGAGAAGACCAAGGCGATCATTCCTGTCGATATCGGCGGGAAAGTATGCGATTACGAGCGATTGCTTCGAATCGCCGAAGACGCGGCGGATCGGTTTTGTCCCAACGGCGCGTTGCAGGAGGCGATCGGGCGCGTTGTGATTCTTGCCGACGCGGCGCACAGTTTTGGCGCACAGCGCGGCGGCGTGCGCAGCGGCGCGTGGGCGGATTTTACGTCGTTCAGTTTTCATGCGGTCAAGAATTTGACGACCGCGGAAGGCGGCGCCGTCGTATGGCGAAAGATCGCGGGGATCGACAGCGACGATCTGTATCGGCAATTCATGCTGTGGTCGTTGCACGGACAGAGCAAAGACGCGCTGGCGAAAAATCAGCTCGGCGCATGGGAATACGACATCCGGATGTGCGGGCAGAAGTGCAATATGACCGATATCATGGCGTCGATCGGATTGGCGCAGTTGCGGCGTTATCCCGATCTGCTTGCCAGACGCAGAGCAATCATCGGCATGTACGACGAGGCGCTTTGTCCCCGATATGCGCAGACGTTGCGCCATTACGGCGCGGACTTTGCGTCGAGCGGGCATCTGTATCTGACGCGTGCGGAAGGTCTGGACGAAAAGTCGCGCAATGCCGCGATCGTGCGGATGGCGGAGCGCGGCGTTGCGACGAACGTGCATTATAAGCCGTTGCCGATGCATACGGCGTATCGGGCGCTGGGATTCGAGATCGCGGATTATCCGAATGCAAAAGCGGCGTATGAGAATGAAATCACGTTGCCGTTGCATACGTTGTTGACGGACGAACAGGTGCGCTACGTGATCGACGCGTACATCGACGCGATAGACGCCGTAAGGGGAAAGCATGTATAAGCATTTTTTGAAACCGTTGACGGATTTTGCGATTGCGTTGATCGCGATGCCGTTTTTTATCCTGATTTGGATCCCGATCGCGATCGCGATCAAGATCGAGGACGGCGGTCCGATCTTGTATTGCGGTCAGAGAATCGGCAAAAACGGAAAAGTATTTCGGATGTGCAAATTCCGATCGATGAAAGTCAACGCGCCGGATATCCGGCTGGACGACGGATCGACGTACAACGGCGAAGACGATCCGCGCGTTACGCGCGTCGGCAGATTTTTGCGAAAAACGAGTTTGGACGAAATTCCGCAATTGTTGAATATTCTCACGTTTCGGATGAGCATCATCGGGCCGCGTCCCGATCCGCCCGATTGGCTGGAAAAGTATCGGGAAGAGGACAAGGGATTTCTGCGCGTGCGCCCCGGCATCACCGGATACAATCAGGCGTACTATCGCAATGACGCGAACGCGGAATTGAAAATCCGCAACGACAATTATTATGCGGAAAAGATTTCGTTGTGGATGGACGTCAAGATCTTTTTCAAAACGATTCAAACGGTGCTGCGGCACGAAAACGTCTATGTGGATTTGAGCAAAGACCGCGCCGTTGCGGACGACGAGCAACCGTCGGACGAAACGCAAAGCGCGATCGAGGACGGCGCGGCGTCGGAAACCGTATCGGCGGAATCGACGGCAAGATCGCAGGAATCGGAGGCGGACGCATGCGGGAATACGGAAGCGAATTCGACTGCGCGATAATCGAACGCGGAAGTCTGCGCGCGTACTTTGACCGATTTTGCGGCAAGGCGTTCGTGCGATGCGGGCGGGAGGCGATCGGCTTGTGCGCGGCAAAGATCGCGCGCGAAACGGGATTGCGCGTCGTGTATATGCCGGCGTTGTCCTGTCATTCGATGTGGCAGCCGTTTGCGGATGCGGGATTCGAGATCCGATTCTATCCGATCGACGAAGCGTTTTTGCCGCGCCCGACGATTGCGAAAGGCGAACGGGCGGTGCTGTTTGTCATGCTGTATTACGGCGCGACGGATTTGGACTATGTGCGATCCGTCGTTCGCGCCTATCCCGATTGCGTGACGGTCGCGGACGTTACGCACAGTTGTTTCGACGCGGCGGCTTACGATACGGGATGCGATTATACGGTAATCAGCATGCGCAAAAGCATCGGGATCGTCAACGGCGGCGTTGCGTTGAGCGCGAAACGCGAATTGGAACAACCCGCGTACGAACCGAATGCCTTTACGCAATTGCGGCGCAAGGCTTTTGACGAAAAACTGCGTTACGGCGTATGCAAGAGCGCGGAATGCAAACAGAATTATCGCGCGATGTTTGCGGCGGCGGAGCATGAGATCGACGCGGCGACGCGTATCGTCGGCGCGGATGCGCAAAGCGTGGCGCAATTTGCCGATTGCGACGTCGCGCAGATCGCAAGCGCGAGAAAGGCGAATTACCGGGCGCTGTATCGGGCGATCGAGCGGATCGACGGCGTGCAACCGTTGACGCCGCCCGACTTGGCGGATCGCGGCGCGCCGTTTTCGTTGCCGATCGCGGTGCGCGATCGAGACGCCGTGCAAAGACGTCTCGCGCAACGCGGCGTATATGCGCCCGTACTGTGGCCGTTGGCGGACGCCGCGCGGGCCACGGACGCGTTTGCGGCAAAGGTCGAACGGGAAATGCTGTCGCTGCCGATCGATCAAAGATATGCGTACGACGATATGTCGGATATCGGCGCAATACTGAGGGAGGCGTTGTCGTGAAAAAATTGATGATCGTAGGAGCGAGCATTCTGCAACTGCCTGCGATATTGCAAGCCAAACGCATGGGAATGGAAGTCGCCGTCGCGGATTTCAATCCGCAGGCTGTCGGGATCCCGTACGCCGACCGATATTACAATTGCAGTACGATCGACGAACGGGGACTGTTGGAAGCGGTCCTGGATTACCGTCCGGACGGCATCATGACGACGGCGACCGATATGCCGATGCGGGCGATCGCGTATGTGTGCGAACGGACGGGGTTGCGCGGCATCGACGCGCGGTGCGCTCGCAACTGCACCGACAAGGCGGCGATGATTCGTTGCTTCGAATCGTGCGGCGTGCCCGCGCCGCGGTATGCGGAAATCGCAAGCAAGCGGGATTTGGAACGGTTGGCGAACGATTTGCCGTATCCGTGCATCTTGAAACCGGCGGACAATTCCGGCAGTCGCGGCGTATATCTCGCGCGCGACGCCGCGGACGCGTTGCAACACTATGCGTATACGCAGGCGTCGTCCAGAAACGGCGTGATTCTCGCGGAAGAGTTCATGCAAGGCAGGGAGATCAGCGTCGAAACGTTTGTATGCGACGGCAAGGCGGTCGTCTTGCAGATCACGGACAAGCAGACGAGCGGCGCGCCGCATTTTGTCGAGACCGGACATTCCCAGCCGTCCACGCTGGCGCGGGAGACGCAGGATCGCGTGCGCGAGATCGCGCAACAGGCATGCGACGCGGTGGGACTGACGAACGGTCCCGCGCATATCGAAATGATGGTGACGGCGGAAGGTCCGAAGCTTGTCGAGATGGGCGCGCGCATGGGCGGAGACTGCATTACTTCGCATCTGGTGCCGCTGTCTACCGGAATCGACATGATCGAAGCGACGATCCGCCAATGCGTCGGGGAAGCGGTCGATCTCGCGCCGAAATACGAGAAGGCGTCCGCGATCGTCTTTTTGTCCGCGGAGGAAGGCGTGATCCGCGAGATCCGCGGCGTAGACGATGCCAAGCGCGCGGACGGCGTGCGCGCGGTGGAATTCTTCAAGCAAATCGGCGATCGGGCGGGGAGCGTGCATTCTTCCGCCGACCGCGTCGGATACGTGATCGCGCAAGCCGATACGCCGCAACGCGCGATGCAGATCTGCGAACTTGCGGCGAAAAAAATACAAATCGTAACGGAAGCTTAACGAATGGAAAAGAAAAGAATCTGGCTGGTCAGTCATTATGCGATGCCGCCCCGTCTGGAAGTGCGGGTCAAGACGATACGCTTTGCAAAGATTTTGCAACGGCGCGGGTACGACGTGACGCTCGTGACCGCCAGCACGATCCACAACAGCGACGTGAATCTGATCGAAGACAAAAGCTTGTACGTCGAACGCGAATACGACGGATTGCGGTACGTGCATATCCGTTGCGACGGGTATCGGGGCAGCGGCGTCAAGCGGATTCTAAATATGTTCCAGTTCCAGAATCGGTTTGCAAAAGCAATGAAACGCTTTGCCAAACCGGATGCGATCGTCGCGGACTGCAATTGTATCAACTACCGCGGCATTTTGAAGTACGCACGCAAAAATAAGATCGCGTTTGTCAGCGAAATACGGGATTTGTGGCCGTTGTCCATCGTCGAATACAAGAATATCTCCGCGTCCAATCCGATCATCCGATATTTGTACGGACAGGAAAAACGCATGTATAAGCTGTCGGACGCGATCATTTTTTCGATGGAAGGCGGCAAAGATTATATTCGGGACAAGGGCTGGGAAAAGCAAGTCGATCTCGATAAGGTCTTCTATATCAACAACGGAATCGACGGCGATCAAATCGTGTCGCAAGTCGATACCGATATGCGCGCGGACGGCGTGTTTCGGGTCGTGTACGCGGGATCGATCCGTCAAGTCAACGATCTGGACACGGTGCTCGACTGCGCGAAATTGCTGGGAGAAACGCATCCGTGGGTGCGCTTCGATCTCTACGGGGACGGCGACCAGCGGGAGCGGTTGGAAAAACGTTGCGCGGACGAGCAGATCGCGAACGTGCGCTTTTTGGGCAGCGTGCCGAAAGAAGCGGTCGGCGGGATCTGTCGGAGCGCGCAACTCAATCTGATCAACGTGCAACCCAGCGGCATCAGTCGTTACGGCGTGAGCTGGAACAAGTTGTTCGACTACATGGCGGCGGGGCGTCCGATCTTGTCTACGCTCAAAGTGCGCTACGACCTGATCGACCGCTATCGTTGCGGAATCAGCACGGAAGAACAGACGCCGCAGGCTATCGCCGACGCGATCGTCGAAATTGCGGAGTTGCCGCAACAGGAATATACGCAGATGTGCGAACGCGCGCGGGCGGCGGCGACGGACTTCGATTTCGAGACGCTGACCGACCGACTGGAAGCGGTCGTGCAATACGCGTGCGAACGAAAGGAGAAATAAGATGCAGTTTATCGATTTGAACGCGCAATATCATGCGTTGAAAGAGCATATCGACGCGAACATCGCGCGGGTGTTGGAACACGGACACTATATCGGCGGCGAAGAGGTCAAGACGCTGTCCGAAGAATTGGCGCGCTATTGCGGCACGCAATACTGTCTGACCTGCGCGAACGGAACGGACGCGCTGACGCTCGCGTTGCGATGCCTGGGCGTAGGCAAAGGCGACGCGGTTTTCGTGCCGACGTTTACGTTCTTTGCGAGCGCGGAAACGGTCGCGCTGGAAGGCGCGCAGTGCATCTTCGTCGACGTGGACGAGCGGACGTTCAATCTGGACGCGGAAAAACTCGATATTGCGATTCGTCGCGTCATCGAACAGGGTAAATATACGCCCAAGTGCATCGTCGCGGTCGACCTGTTCGGTCTGCCTGCCGACTATCCGGCGATCCGTCGCGTGGCGGACCGATACGGATTGCCGATCATCGAGGACGGCGCGCAGGGATTCGGCGGCAGCATCGGGGACAAAAAGGCGTGTTCGTTCGGCGATATTTCGACGACGTCCTTTTTTCCGGCGAAACCGCTGGGATGCTACGGCGACGGCGGCGCGATCTTTACCGACCGCGCGGAGTATTATGAACTGATGTCGTCGCTGGCGGTGCACGGCAAAGGCACGTTTAAGTACGACAACGTGCGCATCGGATACAATTCGCGTCTGGATACGCTGCAAGCGGCGATCCTGTTGCCCAAACTGGACGCGTTCCGCCGTTACGAACTCGACGCGCGCAATCGCGTCGCGGCGCGCTATACGCAGGCGTTGCAAGCGCGGTATACGACGCCGCTCGTGCCGGAAGGATTCGGCAGCAGTTGGGCGCAGTATACGCTGATTCTGGACGATACGCGGCAACGCGAAGACTTGCAAGCGAAATTGCGCGAACAAGGCATTCCGACGATGGTATATTATCCGACGCCGATGCACAAACAAACGGCGTTCGGCGGATACGATTTCCATACCGAAGATCTGCGCGTCGCGGAATCGCTGTGCGGACGGGTCATGAGCATCCCGATGCATCCGTATCTGAGCGACGAGGACGCAGATCGGATCGCGCGGGCGCTGTTGGCGTAATGTCGGCCATCGACTTGACAAAGCGTCTTAGTTATATTAAAATAAAACGATAGCTATGGCAGAATATTTTGTACACGAATCCAGCTATGTGGACGAGCCGTGTCGGATCGGATCCGGCACGAAAATATGGCATTTCAGTCATATCATGCAGGGCTGCGAGATCGGAGAGAATTGCAATATCGGACAAAACGTCGTGATTTCGCCCGGCGTCGTGCTCGGTCGGAACGTTAAGATTCAGAACAACGTATCCGTTTATACCGGCGTGCGGTGCGAAGACGACGTGTTTCTCGGACCGAGCTGCGTGTTTACGAACGTCGTCAATCCGCGCAGCCACGTGTGCCGCAAGGACGAATACCGCGAGACGGTATTGCAACGCGGTTGCAGCGTCGGCGCGAACAGTACGATCGTCTGCGGACATCGAATCGGGCGCTACGCGCTGATCGGCGCGGGCAGCGTCGTGACGAAAGACGTGCCCGACTATGCGCTCGTCGTCGGCAATCCGGCACGCGTGAAAGGATATGTCTGCGCTTGCGGCGAAAAATTGGATTTTTGCGACGGACAAGCCGTCTGCAAATGCGGAAAAAAATACGAACTCAACGAAGGTACGGTAAAGGAGACGGGTGCATTATGAGCATGAAACAGGAATTGTTGCGCAAGATCGACAACAAGGAGATCGTCGTCGGCGTCGTCGGACTGGGATATGTCGGACTGCCGCTTGCGGTCGAAAAGGCGAAAGCGGGATTCCGCACGATCGGATTCGACGTGCAGGAATCGAAAGTCAAGATGGTCAACGAGGGACACAACTACATCGGCGACGTCGTAGACGAAGATCTCGCGACGCTCGTACGGGACGGCATGTTGCGCGCGACGTCGGATTTCGGCTTTGTGCGCGACGTGGACTTTATCGCGATCTGCGTGCCCACGCCGTTGGACGCGCATCAGCAGCCCGATATCAGCTATGTCCGCGACAGCGCGCAGGCGATCGCCAAACATTTGAAAAAATCCACGATGGTCGTACTGGAATCCACGACGTATCCCGGCACGACGGAAGAGTTGATCAAGCCCATTCTGGAACAGG
>CAJTKI010000006.1:4181-37889 GCA_910576875.1 uncultured Christensenella sp. | reverse complement strand
GACGTTCAACGGGACGGAGTACAGCCTGCTCGATCTGTTGACGGGATTCGATGCGGTATTGATGACGCTGGATCTCGTGACGACGGCGACGAATGCGGGGACGTACCATGCGACGGTGACGTTGCCGAATAGCAATTACGTTTGGGCGACGGCGGACGGCGCGACGGGCTTGCAGGAATACGCATTGGAATGGAGCATCTCCAAGGTAAAATTAACCGAGATTTGGGGCACGGACAGCAGCGGCAAACCGACGTTGACGGTATCGAGCAAGTACGCGGACTATGTGCAGATCGTGTACGAGTATTACGACGCGGACGGGAATTTGGTCGCGGAATCCGATCTGATCGCGGGACAGTCGTATAAAGTCGTTGCGAAACTGAGCGCGTCGAGCGCGACGAATTTCGAGCTGGCGGACGTCAACGGCGACGTATCGGACACGCCGAGCGAGAGCGCGCCCAAACAGTTTACGTACGGATACGATTCGAACAATCCGAACGGATCAGGCAATAACAACGGCAATGCGACATCGGGCGGTACAAGCGAGCCGTGGTTCAAGATCGTCATGATTGCGATTGCGGCATGCGTGGGTGCGATGACGATATTTCTTGCGATCATTGTATTGCAGGTAAGCGGAATTCGCCATATGCGCAAGCAACAACAAAAGCAAAATCGCGATCGTTAAAAGATCGGTCGAAATCGCGCAAGCAAAACGATGCGATCGCAGATAATCAAAATCGCTCCGACAAGTCGCTGCGTGCAGCGTCATTTCCAAAATGATGTGCGGATAAAATTAAGCAACGACGCGCGATCGGCAATCGAGACCGCTTCTACACGCTCGAAAAAGACGCAAAAAAGTGCAAAAAGGTGTCATAAAAGTTGGAAAATACTTGACGCGACATGCTAGAATCGAGACGGAAGCGCAGAGCGGAATACGAAAACTTCGCAAAGCGCATAAACGACGCGGGATCGGAGACGGTGCCGCGTCGCTCGTTGTACCTTGACAACCGAATACCGCGCCGCAAGCGGCGGCGCAACCGATCGTCCGACGCATGTTGCTCCGTCGGGCGAAAACAAAACGAACAGTGGGCAGAATCCGAATCGTAGTCGCGGCGATCCGAACGTACGTAATAAAAAAGCGCCGCAGATCGCGGCGCTCGAATGTATTCGATCGAGGTCAGAGCAGGAAGATATTTTCGGCGCGGCACTTGTCCGTGACGGACTGCGGCCAGATCGAATTCTGAACTTCGCCGATGTGCGCTTTCTGCAACAACAACATGCACAGGCGGGACTGTCCGATGCCGCCGCCGATCGTGAGCGGCAGCGCGTTGTGCATCAACGCCTGATGGAAGGGCAGTTGCAGACGATCGGTCGCGCCTGCGATTTGCAGTTGACGCGCAAGGGATTCCGGATTGACGCGGATGCCCATCGACGAGAGTTCGAACGCCCGATCCACGAGCGGATAGTGCACCAAGATATCGCCGTTGAGTTGCCAGTCGTCGTAGTCGGGCGCGCGGTTGTCGTGCTTTTGTCCCGAACGCAACGCGCCGCCGATCCCGATCACGAACATCGCGCCGACCTTGCGCACATGCTCGGTCTCTCGCTTGGCGGGCGTGAGATCGGGGTAGAGATCTTCCAGTTCCTGCGACGTGACGAACGTAATGTCGTCGGGCAGAAAACAGGGCAATTGCGGATACGCGCGTTCGATCTCCCGCGCGGTCGCAAGGATCGCGCCGTAAATCTTGACGACGACGTCGCGCAGAAATTCCTGCGTGCGCTCCTGCGGCGCAATCACGCGCTCCCAGTCCCATTGATCGACGTAGATCGAGTGCAAGGCGTCGCAAGTCTCGTCGCGACGGATCGCGTTCATGTCCGTATACAGACCGCTGCCGTGCGCAAAACCGTAATAGGCGAGCGCGTGCCGTTTCCACTTGGCGAGCGAATGCACGATTTCGGCGACTTCGCCCGTTTGCAGAATGTCGAACGAGACGGGACGTTCCACGCCGTTGAGATCGTCGTTGAGACCGCTGCTGCGCAACACGAACAGCGGCGCGGAAACGCGCGTCAGGCACAAGGCTTGCGCCAGTTCGCGTTCGAAGGTGTCTTTGATGCGCTTGATCGCGACTTCGGTCTCGATCAGGCTGAGTTTGGATTGATACATATCGCCTCCCGATCAGTCGATCAGAGATTCGTCGACCGTGTCGTCGACCGCGCAGGGATATTTGCCGTCAAAACAAGCTTTGCAGAATCCGATCTTAGAGCACGGAGCGATCTGTTCGACCGAATCCAATTCCAAAAAGCTCAGCGAGTCCGCATCCAGATTTTGACGCAGCTGTTCGACCGTATAGCGGTTGCACGCCAGTTGGTCGCGGTCGGGAATATCGGTGCCGAAATAGCACGGATATAAAAACTGCGGCGAGCTGATGCGCACGTGCACTTCTTTGGCGCCTGCCTTTTTGATCAATTTGACGATGTTTTTGAGCGTCGTGCCGCGCACGATCGAGTCGTCTACCATGACGATGCGCTTGCCTTTGACGTTGCTGTCGAGCGCGTTGAGTTTGAGCGCGACGCTGCGTTCGCGCATCGCCTGCGTGGGCTGAATGAACGTGCGTCCGATATAGCGGTTTTTGATCAACCCAACGCCGTAGGGAATGCCGCTTTCCGTCGCGTAGCCGATCGCCGACGATACGCCGCTGTCGGGCACGCCGATGACCAGATCCGCGTCGACCGGATTTTGCCGCGCGAGCAGTTTGCCCGCGTTGATGCGCGCTTCGTTGACGCTCTGTCCGTCTACGACGCTGTCGGGACGGGCGAGATAGATGTGCTCGAAGATGCACAGCGCGCTGCACGCGGAACAGAAGCGTTCGTCCGAATAGATTTCGTCGGGCGTGACGACGACCATTTCGCCCGCTTTGAGATCGCGTTCGAACGTCGCGCCGACCGTCTCCAAACCGCAGCTTTCGCTCGAAAAGAGAATCGAATCGCCGATCTTGCCGATGCACAGCGGACGCAGTCCGAGCGGATCGCGCAGCGCGATCAGTTTGCACGGGCTCATGATCAGCAAAGAGAACGAACCTTTGAGCAACGGAACGACTTTGGCGACCGCTTCTTCGATCGTCGCGGTGTGCAACCGCGCGCGAGCGATCAAATGGCAGATGATTTCCGCCGGATTGTTGGTAGAATGGAAAATCGCGCCTTTGCTTTCGAGCGCGTCGCGCAACGCCTTGGCGTTGGCGATATTGCCGTTGTGGGCGACGGTGAGATGTCCCTTATGGTACTTGACCGTGACAGGCTGGGCGTTGGTGACGTCGTCCTTGGCGTCCGCGTTGGCGCAAGTGTGCCCGATCGCGAATTCGCCTTCCAGCGCGCTCAGGTCGTAACGCTTGAATACGTCGCTGACCAGTCCGGTATCCTTGATCAAAGTGATTTCTCTGTCACGGTTGACGGCGATGCCCGCCGATTCCTGTCCGCGATGCTGCAACGCAAACAGTCCGTAGTATACGGTGCTTGCAATCGAACCGAGTTTGGATTTGTCGTAAATGCCGAACAATCCGCAGTGTTCGCGTAATGTGCCTTGCATGGTTGCCTCCGAGAAAAAAAGATGCTTTTATTATAGCAAAAACAAATGGCGATGTCACACGTTTGGATACAAAAAATCGACGGCAAACGCGCTTTTTTTACCGCCGCGTTTTTTCGCGAAAAATGCCGTCCGCGCGATTGACAATCCAAGGGGAATGCGGTATAATTTCGACAGCCGATTTACAGCGATGCGCGCGCGGTTCGGTCAGCGAATTTTTGGGAACAAAAACGTATTACGGATTGAAACCGACGCGCGAATATGCTATACTATTCTATTGAAAAACGCGCAGCGATGCGTACAATTTACCGACGTCCCCGAGACGGAAGAGAGGCGGTTATGACACACAACAAATATCTGATTCTGGAGAGCGGCGACGTATTCGCCGGACGATCGTTCGGAGCGGATGCGGAAGCGGTCGGCGAAGTCGTATTCAATACGTTGATGGCAGGGTATCTGGATACGTTGACCGACGCGCGGTATTGCGGTCAAATGGTCGTGCAGACGTTCCCGTTGATCGGCAATTACGGCGTGATCCCCGAGGAGACGGAAGGCAAGAAGTGTTATCTGAGCGCGTACATTGCGCGGGAGATATGCGACGAGCCTTCCAATTTTCGTTGTAAGGGCAAATTGGACTCTTGGCTCAAAGCGCAGGGCGTGGTCGGCATCTCGGGCGTGGACACGCGTCGACTGACCAAAATCCTCAGAGACAACGGCGCGATGCGGGCGGTGATCACGGACAGCGATAAACTGACCGACGATCTGCGCGCGGCGATGGAATCGTACCGCGTCGCCGACGCGCTGGAAAAGACCGCCGTGCAGCCCGAAAGCATCGGAGATCCCGATGCGAAACGCCATGTCGTCATGGTCGACTTCGGCGCGCGCGGAGAAGGCGCGCAACTGTTGTGCGCACGCGGTTGCCGCGTGACGGTGCTGCCGTACGACGCGACCGCCAAACAGATCTTGTCTTACCGTCCCGACGCGGTCGTATGGACGGCGGGCGCGGGCAGTCCCGAAGACGCCGGCACGCAGGTCGCGATCGTCGGCGAAGTGCTCAAACACCGCGTGCCGGTCTTTGCGTACGGATTGGGACACCAACTGCTCGCGATGGCGCTGGGCGGCAAGATCGTGCGTCTGCCGTACGGACACATCGGCGGACAGCCCGTGCGCGATACGCAGACGGGCAAGCTGTTGATCACGACGCAGAATCACGGATATTGCGTCGACGCGGACAAGCTGCCCGAAGGCGCGGTGCTGCGCTACGTCAACGTCAACGACCGCAGTTGCGAAGGATTGGATTATCCCGAGCGCAAGGCGCTGAGCGTGCAGTTTATGCCGACGGCGAGCGGCGGTCCCATCGCAACCGATTTTCTGTTCGATCGTCTGATCGCGTATATGGAGGAGAAGTAATATGCCACTCAATCGAGATTTACACAAAGTCATGGTGATCGGCTCCGGTCCGATCGTGATCGGACAGGCGGCGGAATTCGACTATGCCGGCACGCAGGCGTGCCGCGCGTTGAAAGAAGACGGGCTCGAAGTCATATTGGTCAACTCCAACCCCGCGACGATCATGACGGACAACGCGATCGCCGATCGGATCTATATCGAGCCGTTGACGCTGACGACCGTCAAGCGCATCATCGAAAAGGAACGTCCGGACAGTCTGCTGTCCACGCTGGGCGGTCAGACGGGTCTGACGTTGTCCATGCAGCTGGCGAAAGAAGGATTCCTCGACAAGATGGGCGTGCGTCTGCTGGGCGCCGATCCCGAGACGATCGACCGCGCGGAAGACAGACAGTCCTTTAAGGATACGCTTGCGCAGATCAACGAACCGGTAATCCCGTCCGACGTGTCCGAAAATATGGAACACGCGATCGAGACGGCGCGCCGCATCGGCTATCCGGTCATCATCCGTCCGGCGTTTACGCTCGGCGGCACGGGCGGCGGCATCGCGTACAGCGAAGAACAATTTATCGAAATCGCCGAGAACGGTCTGCGCCTGTCGCCGATCCATCAGATTCTCGTCGAAAAGTGCATCAGCGGTTGGAAGGAAATCGAGTTCGAAGTCATTCGTGACAGCAAGGGCAACGTGATCACCGTGTGCAGCATGGAAAACGTCGATCCCGTCGGCGTGCATACCGGCGACAGCATCGTCGTCGCGCCGACCGTTTCGCTTGCGAACAAAGAATTCCAGATGCTGCGGTCGTCCGCGCTCAAAATCGTGGAAGCGCTCAAAGTCGAAGGCGGTTGCAACGTGCAGTTTGCGTTGCGTCCCGACTCGTTCGAATACGCGGTCATCGAAGTCAATCCGCGCGTCAGCCGTTCGTCCGCGCTCGCGAGCAAGGCGACCGGTTATCCGATCGCAAAGGTCGCGACCAAGATCGCGATCGGCTACACGCTCGACGAGATCCGCAACGCGGTGACGGGTACGACGTACGCGTGTTTCGAGCCGACGATCGACTATATCGTCGTCAAGTTCCCGAAATGGCCGTTCGATAAATTCTATTATGCGAGCCGCAAACTGGGCACGCAGATGAAGGCGACCGGCGAAGTCATGGCGATCGGCACGAGTTTCGAACAGGCGATCATGAAAGCGGTGCGCGGCGCGGAAATTTCGCACGACACGCTTAACGATAAGAAAATGGCGGCGTTGGGAGACGCGGAGCTGTTTGCCAAAATCGACGAATGCGACGACGAAAGACTGTTTGCGGTATACGAAGCGCTCAAACGCGACGTGCCCGTGGACGAGCTGTACAACAAGACGAAGATCGACAGATGGTTCTTGCACAAACTGCGCAATCTCGTATGCTTGGAGCGCGAGCTGGCGCAAGGCAAGCTGAGCGACGAACTGTATCTGCGCGCAAAGAACGCGGGCTATCTCGACGCGACGATCCGTCGGATCAGCGGCTGCGAAATCGCGAAACCGCGGCGCGCGTCCTATAAAATGGTGGATACGTGCGCGGCGGAGTTTGCGGCGCAGACGCCGTATTTCTATTCGACCTACGACGACGAAAACGAGGCGGATGCGTTTATCCGCAATCACGACAGCGGCAAGAAACGCGTGATCGTATTCGGATCGGGACCGATCCGGATCGGACAGGGCGTCGAATTCGACTATGCGTCCGTGCATTGCGTATGGGCGCTCAAACGCAAGGGCTACGATGTCGCGATCGTCAACAATAACCCCGAGACGGTTTCGACCGACTTCGATACGGCGGATCGCCTGTATTTCGAGCCGCTGACCGACGAAGACGTCATGAACATCATCGAGACGGAACAGCCGTACGGCGTGGTCGTCGCGTTCGGGGGACAGACGGCGATCAAACTGACGAAGATGCTGCGCAAGACGAATATCCGCATTCTCGGCACGCAAGCCGAGTATATCGATATGGCGGAAGATCGCGAACTGTTCGACGAACTGCTTGAAAAGTTGGAGATCAAACGCCCGCAGGGCTATACCGTCATGACCAAGGACGAGGCGTTGCGCGTCGCGCGGGAGATCGGGTATCCGACGCTCGTGCGTCCGTCGTACGTACTGGGCGGTCAGAATATGACGGTCTGCTATTCGGACGCGGACATCGAAGAGTACATGGATATCATTCTCGCGCAGAATATCGAGAATCCCGTGCTGATCGACAAGTATCTGATGGGCAAGGAAATCGAAGTGGACGCGATCTGCGACGGCGAAGACATCCTGATCCCGGGCGTCATGCAGCATATCGAACGCACGGGCGTGCATTCGGGCGATTCGATCGCCGTCTATCCGTCCTGGAATATCAGCGACGAGATGTTGGAGCGCATCGTGGACTGCTCGCGCAGGCTGGCGGTGTCGCTGCACACATACGGATTGGTCAATATCCAGTATCTGATCTATCACGACGAACTGTACGTGATCGAGGTCAATCCGCGCAGCTCGCGTACGATTCCGTATATCAGCAAGGTCACGGGCGTGCCGATGGTCGATCTGGCGACGCGCGCGATTCTGGGCGAAAAACTGCGCGACATGGGATACGGCACGGGCTTGTATCCGACCGCCAACTACGTCGCGGTCAAGGTGCCGATCTTCTCGTTTGCGAAACTGACGAACGTCGATACGCAACTCGGTCCGGAAATGAAATCGACCGGAGAAGTACTCGGTTTGGCGGGCACGCTGGAAGAGGCGCTGTTTAAGGGACTCGTCGCGGCGGGTTATCGCATGAAGAAGAAAGGCGGTATTTTCCTGACCGTGCGCGATCAGGATAAGGGCGAGATCGGCGATATCGCGCAAAAGTTCGAAGAACTGGGCTATACGCTGTACGCGACCGCGGGCACGGCGCGCGTGCTGCGCGAACGCGGATTGGAAATCATCACCGTCAACAAGATCCATCAGAATCACGAACACAACAATCTGACGTTGATCGAAAGCGGCAAAATCGACTACATCGTATCCACGTCGTCCAAGGGCAAACTGCCCACGCGCGACAGCGTCAAGATCCGCCGCAAAGCGGTCGAACGCTCCATCCCGTGTCTGACGTCGCTCGATACCGCGAATGCGGTCGCCAACAGTCTGCTCAGCCGGTATTCGGAGTTCAATACCGAACTGGTCGATATCAACAAACTGCGCAAGGGCAAGACGGAACGCAAGTTCGTCAAATTGCAGGCGGGCGGCAACGATTACGTTTGCTTCGATTGCATGAACAATCCGTTGGAGAATCCGGAAGGCATCGCAGTGCGGATGACCGATCGCCATTTCGGCGTCGGCGGCGACGGCATCGTCGTCATCGAAAAGTCCGAGATCGCGGATGCGAAAATTCGGATGTTCCAAGCGGACGGAAGCGAAGCCGCGGACAACGTCAACGGCATCCTGTGCGTCGCGAAATACCTGTACGACAACAACGTCGTGCGGCGGCTGTCCATGCGCATCGAAACGGTATGCGGCATCAAGGACGTGACGATCAAGACGCAGGAAGGCGAAGCCAAATACATTACCGTGTATCCGGGCGCGCCGACGCTCGATCCCGAGCGCATTCCGGTCACCGTCAAGGGCAAAAACGCATTGCGCGTGCCGTATGCGATCGGCGGCAAGGAGTACGAACTCAACTGCCTCGCGCTGGGCGATGCGCACTGCGTCGTGTTTGTGCGACACCTGGATGCGTTGGAGATGCAGAAGTTGGGACCGACGTTTGAATTCGATCCGATTTTCCCGAATCGCGCGGACGTCGAGTTTGCCAAAATCATCGGCGAAAACACCGTCAAGATGCGCGTATGGGAGAAGGGCAGCGGCGAAACGCTTTCTGGCGGCAGCGGCGCGTGCGCGGTCGTCGCGGCAGCGGTGCTCAACGGCTATTTTGCCAAGGATACCGAGATCGTCGTCAAACATCGCGGCGGAGAGTGCACCGTCGTCTATACGGACGAAGGGCTGCGCATGACCGCGACGGCGGCGCATGTATACGAGGGTACGATCCGCATCTGATCGGTAAACCGTATGCGAATATCACAGACAAACAGGCGGCTCCGACAACGGGGTCGCCTGTCGCGTGCGGCGCGGCAACTGCCTGCGCGCCGTATCTGCGGCGCAGATCCGAGCGTCGGACGGACGCGCGTGGCAAGGACGGCGGACAAATATCGGTTATGAAATTTGACAAATCGCGCGACGCAATGGTATACTATACTTGGGAACATACGCGAAGTACGCGGGGAGTCATTGTATGAAACGGAATAAAACGGAACCGGCAAAGATCGAATTCGATACGCCGAACACCGATGCCAAAAACAAAAAACAAAAAAAGAAAGGTTGCGGTTGTGGTTGCGGCGGCTGTCTGATCACGCTTGCCGTCGTGTGCGTGCTGTTTGTCGGCGCGGCGACGGGCGGCGCGTTTTGGGCGTGGGGAAAGTTTGTCCAGCCGAGTACGGGCGTGACGCTCGTGCAGGCGTTGCAACTGGTCGGCGGATTGTACGGCGGCAAGGAAGACGAGATCGTGACCAATCCGTACGATCCGGAACAGGACTTGCAGGCTTTTTATACGAATTTTAAGTCCAAAACCTATATCGATGCGAGCGTCGAATTGTCGTTGGGCGAACTGATGTCGGGCGCGATTTTGCCCGCGCAGTTCGATCCCGACGCGCAGATCGCGCCGACCGTATCCGGTCAGAACGCCGTCGTACGCGCGACTCGGGACGGCTATGTCGCATTGTCCGAGTTGCCGGAGCAGGATTCCGAGCAATCGCAGACCGAGCAGAGCGCGGCGATGCGGGAATTTTTGCTCGCGCTCAAATTCGATTTTTCCGCGCTCAAATCCTATCAGGGCGGTTCGAATATTCTGGAAATCAGCGACAAACAGTTTGCCGCGGTGCTGAACGAAGCGTTCCGCGTACTCGGCGAAAATGCGGATCAAATCGTTGCGGATCCGCAGACGGCGGGACTGGCGTCCGCGGCGTTTGCCAATCTGCAAATCAAACAGGTCATCGTGTCCTGTCCCGATCCGACCGCGCCCGAACAAACCGAACTCAAACTGACGATTGCGTGCCACGTGCGAGAACTCGTCAAGAGCGCGATTCGACAGCTTGCCGCCGACGTGCCGCAACTGGAAAACGGATTCGTACAAGGCTTGATCGGCGCGGCGACGCTGTTGTTGCCCAAGACGCTGTATGTGTCCGCCGCCGCATATCCGCTGGACGCGAACGCGCAAGCGCGGGTCGAAATCAATGCGATGGATGCGGAAAAGATGGATCGCGCGTTCCGTCTGATCGACGGACTCGCCAATCGGCAGACGGGCGATATGATGCGTACCGTCAACGCGCAGATCAACGGCGTGATCGATAAAATCGCCGCGTTTTTGCCGATCGCGTTCGTGGATTCCGGCATGGATACCAAGCCGGTCGAAGCGATGATCGGCATGATGGGGCTCAAAGGCACGGTCAGCGAAAGCGAATTTTTGTATATGATCCGCGACGTCAACGTCCGCGCCAACGATCCCGAGACCGCCGCGGCGTTGCAACTGGATAAGTATACCGCCGCCGCGCGCGACGAAGCCGTAGGACAGTTGATCGGCGCGCTGGGCGACAAATACGGCATCGACAATTCGGACGGCGCGCTGACGCCCGACAATCTGTACGTCAAACTCAGTACGATGACGCAGGATCAGGCGATGCTCGATCGCATGGATTTGCGCAGACTCAACTATACCGATCCGCAATACGATGCGAGCGCGCACGAGTTGGCGACCGAGTATCTCGCGCTCGCGGGACTCGTCAACAGCTATTATGTCGACCATGCCCAGACGGCGGGCAATCTGCGCGCGCTGGCGTACAACGTCTCGTACGACCCCGCGCAAGAGAAACTGTCGCTGCTCTTGGGCGCGGAACTCGCGTCGCTCGTGCCGACCGACAACGAGATCGCGCGGCATCTGGCGGCGCAGATTCTGCCCGCGCAGCTTTATATCGAAATCGACATCTATCTTGCCGATCCGAACAGACAGGCGACGCTGCATATCAACGGCATGAGCGTCGAAGAATCCGCCGATACGCTGGCGACGATCGCCAAGACGGTGCGCGCGTTCGGCTTCGGCGGCGATATGTCCTATGAAGGTTTGATCGCCAGACTGGACGAAAACATCCGCGGCGCGCTCGAACGGCTGGAAGCGCAGGTCGGCAAAATCCGCTTTACGCAGGAAAAATGCTATCTGCCCTCCGTGTTCGAGATCGTATCCAATCTGCCGCAGATGAATCCGCAGGGCGAAGACAAGATGCCGGCGGAACGCATCTATCCGGTATTCCGGCAGGCGTATGCGTATCAGCCCGATGCGAGCGATCTGAATATGAGCGAGCAGACGAATGCGGCGCGTTTCGTCGCCGATCTGCAATCCGATTACTATATCGCGCAAGGGACGCTCGATCCCGACGACGGCAAAGCGCTCGTCGGACAAATCAAGGGGCTCAAAGACACCTTTGCCGATCACTTGGACAAGGATGCGATGGTGCGCGATACGCGCGCGATCGACGAACTCAAACCCGTATTGCCCGAAGATGAAATGGGATATCTCGTGCAAGAGAACGCGGAGCTTGGCGATGCGGTCGGATTCTTGCGGGAGATGCGCGTGATCGGCAGCTATATCCGCGAAAGCGCGAACGATACGACGATCGATCTGTATCTGTCGGGCGACATCGCGCTCGGACAGTCGTCCGATACGGGCGTCTCGTACGACGGACTGATGCCGCGCAACGTCTACGTGCACGTGCGCATCGACGTACGCGCGATGCAACAGAAGATCCGCGACCGCGCCGCCGGCGTCGAGCCGAGCGCGCAACCGTGCGTCGCCTATGTCGTAGACGGCATGAACGAAGCGCAGACGGACGACTTTTTGATCCTTGTGCGCCGGCTGTCGCAAAAACAGATCGATCGCGATCAAATCGCGACCCGATTGGACGAAAAGATCGTTGATATGATGGGCAGTCTCAACGGCGGCTCGAACGAGATCGAGATCACGTACCGCGCGGGCGGAATGGTGCTGGAAACGACGCTGTTCGGACTGGCGGTCGATCAACTCTATAAAGATGCGCCGCAGGACGTGCAGGCGCCGAGCGCGCAACGGCTCAGAGAATTGTTGATCCTGTTGAATTCGTACAGCGACGGGTTGGACGCGTCCAACATCTCCGATTTGCAGGGCGTTGCGGACGAAATCAACGGCAAATACGCGCTGACGCAGGCGTACCGTCTGACGGCGGGCGCGCAAGATCTGCCGCTGGACGAACAGATTGCGCGGATCGCGCGCAATTACGATCAGGCGATCGACGGCGCGCTGTTGGCGAGCGGGGACGCAACCGCGGACGAGCAGACGCTCAAACCGCGCATCGATCAGGGAGAACTCGCGGCGTTGTTGCAAGACAAGGTGCGCGTGCAGACGAGCGGACTGCGCGACGTGACGCTGATCGCCGCGTATCTGTATGCGTCCGATCCGATCGGATCGGTCGATCGGCTGGAATTGCGCTTTACCGCGAGCGTGGACACGGCGGGCGCGAACGGCGCGTCGGATGCGCGTTACGGCGCGCTGATGCCGCAAAAAGTCGTATTGCGCGCAACGGTCGATCTCGACCGCATGTCGGATGCGTCGCAGTCCGTCTGTACGGCGATTTCGATCAACGAGATGCGCGGCGACGGCAGCGGCGATCAGCAGAGCGACGATATGACGCTGTTCGTCAACGTGTTCTCGCGCGTGTCGAGCAACCGTCCCGATCTGCAACAACTCAATGCCGACGCGTCCGGCAAGGTGCGCGACAACATGAAAGCCGTTTCCAACGGCGCGCATATCGAATACGAGCCGCAGACCGTCGTGCTGGACAGCGTCTACGGCATCGCGTTGCAGGAAATCTACGGCGACGTGCAGACCGACCGCCCGAGCGCGGCGGAATTCCGTTCGATGACGCGCGCGCTGTGGAACGCCGACGTCGTGCAGAGCGAGTCGCAGCCTTATCGGCAGGAAGAAAAGATCTCCGCGGAGCGGCATTATAAAGTCGAATCGATGACGCTGTACGGCGAGGTCACCGACCGCAGCATCGCAGGAACGATTCTGGCGGGCGAAAACGCGGAAGGCGCGCAGCAGAATATGAGCGACAAGTTCGGCGTCGGCAAGGACGATCTGGACTACGACCGCGTCATGCTCGCGACGCGCGACGATCTGATCGCGCAGGCGTGCTTTGCGGGTATCCGCGATTTGCTCGTCGACTATACGGCGCGCAACGCGACCGGAGCGGCAAAGGATGATTATTTGATCCTGACGACGCGCGTGATCATGCAGAAACCGCAGGGACAGAGCGGATTGCTGCGTCCCAATACGATGTTGCCGATGCAGATGCAGGCGACGATCGCGATGAATCTGACCAAGTTGCGGGCGGGATACGCGCCCGATGCGGACGGCAAGCAGGCGCAGGCGACCTTTGTGCTCTACAACGCGATGGAAGACGTGGACGTGCGTACGATGCAAAACGTAATCCGCGCGATCCGCGCCAAAGACGCGGGCGGCGCGACGGGCGAGGCGCAAGACTTGTTCGGGACCGGACTGGCGTACGAGCTGGAATCGCATCTGTTGAAGATGGCGGTGTTCCCGGGCATGACGGTCGGCGGACAACAGATCGCCGGCGCGACGCTGGGCGCGATGCAGCAATATGCGATCGCCGATCCGGACGGCGGAATCGTCTGCACGGGAGTGGGCGAAATGAGCGGTTTGGATCAACCGTATTACGGATATTTGCGCTTTCGAATGGGCGTAACGCCGTAAAAATCGCGCCCAAACGGTGCAATCAAGCGATTTGACGAGATATCGCAAAAAAAATAACGACGGCTGTCAACACCGATGCGCGTTTTTTGACAGCCGTCGCATATTTTTCCAGAACGGTATTGACGGATAGACGCGGATTTTGTATAATTATAGTAACGAAACTTGTCCAGGTTTTTATGGGGGACAGTAGGAGAAGATTATGAGTACACAGGAAAGTCAGGAAAGATTGCGGTTCGAAGACCGTATGGCGCAGCTTCCGGAAGAGACGCAAAGCTATTATACGCAACTGCGGGAAGTACTGCTCGGCTACGGAAAAGTCAAATCGCGTCTGAGCGCGCGTTGCGAAAGTTTTCGTTGCGGAAGAAAACTGTTGGCGAAATTCGCGATCGGCGGCAAGACGCTCAAACTGTATCTCGCAGTGGATACGGACGATCCGGAATTGCAGGACGGCAAATATCATCAGCGCAATCTCGAAGGGACGAGTGCCTATGCGGACGTACCGTGCATGTTGCCGATTCGCTCGCAGTTGGCGGTGCGCAAAGCGACGCGCGTCATCGAACGCATGATGGAGTTGAACAGTCTCAAACGCAAATAAGGACTACGACGGGAAGTCCTTGCCGCAGGGCAAGGATTTCTTTTTTTACGGACGGCGCGGTGCAAGCGCCGTTCACGAACGGTGCAATAGGATGCAATCGATACAAATACGATATATCTGCGACGGCGAGCAGCGCGTCGCGAACGAACGGGACGATCGCGTGCGCGCCGTATGCGAACAAGACGGCGCGATCGCGAGTTGTACCGTCTATGCCGAACGTACGGTCGAATTGATATCCGTGACGCTCGCGTCGCAGACCGCGTACGAGCAAGACGATACGGTCTTTGTCAACGGGTATCAATCCTGGACGTATTCGCCCGAACGCGCGATCGACTCCGTGCAGCGCGGACTGCTCGGGTTGAGCAATACGCCGCTCGGACGCAAATACGCGAGCGCGAGCGGGGATTACGCCTTTGCGCCGTACGGTCGCAAGGGGTGTTTCCACGGCTATACGTACGGATACCGTCGTCGGGCGGATCGTCTGCTGTTGGTCGGATCGCTGTGCGATCGGGAAGGCTTTACGAGAGTGGAATTCGATACGTCCACGGCGCAGATCCGTCTCGTGCGCGATTTGCAGGGCAAGACGCTGCGGGCGGGCGAGTCGACGCTCGGCGCGCGTTTCGGCGTATACGAAGGCGGGTATGACGAGACGTTCGACGCGTATTTCAAGGATTTGGGCGTGTCGCCGCGCACGGACGAACAGCTGAACGGATATACCAGCTGGTACAATTATTTCGGCAACATCGACGAGACGATTTTGCGCCGCGATCTGGACGGACTGTCCGGCATGGCGGACGCGGCGAATATCTTTCAGATCGACGACGGATGGCAATCCAAAGTCGGAGATTGGATGGTTTTGCGCGCGCCGCAATTTCGGGATATGAAGGCGCTTGCCGACGACGTTCACGCGCGCGGGTATCGCGCGGGGCTGTGGCTCGCGCCGACGCTGTGCGCAAAGGACAGCCGAATCGCGAAAGAACATGCCGATTGGCTCGTGCGCGATCCGCGCAACGGCAAACCCGTGCTCGGCGCGATCGCCTGGGGCGGCGCGTACGTTTTGGATATTTGCAACGAGCAAGCGCGGGCGTATCTGCGCCGCGTGTTCGACACCGTGCTCAACGAGTGGGGGTATGATCTGGTCAAACTGGATTTTCTGTACAGCTCGTGCATGATTCCCAGAGACGGCAAGACGCGGGGCGAATTGATGGCGATGACCGTAGACTTCCTGCGCGCGTGCTGCGGCGACAGGCGCATACTCGGTTGCGGCGTGCCGCTCGGATCGTGCTGGGGCGTGTTCGATTATTGCCGCGTCGGCTGCGACGTCGATCTCAAATACCGCGACGCGTGGTATAAGCGACACACCAATCAAGAGATGGTCAGTACGCCGCACGCGATTGCGGACAGCGTCTTTCGGCGGCATTTGCACGGCAGAGCTTTTGTCAACGATCCGGACGTGATGTTCCTCAGACAGGACAATCTGCGATATACCGAATTGCAAAAGTGCGTGCTCGCCAGCATCAACGCTTGGACGGGCGGCGTGCACTTCGTGTCCGACGATATCGGCGCGTATTCGGAGCAGGCGCGGGCGTTGTTGCAAACCGTATGGGGCGGACAAGTCGGCAGGTTGACGGACGCGCGACTGCGCGGCGGGGTGTTGCAGATCGAATATTCGGACGACAACGGGCATAACGTATTGTGTCTGGATTTGAAGACGGGCGAAATCTGCAATCCCGTATAACTTACACGCCCGTGCGCGCGAGTACGCGGCAAACACTTGTCCGACCGCGCGATCTGTGATACAATGATGCTATGAACGAGAAACTCAGCAAACGCTTGCAGAATTTTGTCAGACGCAAGCACGATAGTCATAAGATGAAGAGCGCGGAGCGTTACGCGCCGACTTGCGAGCAAGGACTCAGCGCCGAACAAGTCGCCGCGAGACAGCGCGACCATCTGACCAATCAGCGTTCTTTGCACGGCAGTAAGCCGTATTGGAAAATCGTCATCGGCAATATTTTCAATTTCTGCAATCTGACCTGTATCGTTCTCGTGATTTTGCTGTGCGCGATCGGCGCATGGGACTATACGTTGTCCACTTGCATTATTTTCGTCAATATCGCGATCGGCATTTATCAGGAAGTCAAAGCAAAGCGTTCGGTGCAGAAACTGACGATCGTACACCGATCGGATAATCGCGTCGTGCGCGACGGCGAACAACGCAGCGTGCCGGACGATCAGATCGTGCTGGACGACATGCTGTTGATCGACGCGGGCGAACAGGTGCCTGTGGACGGCATCGTCGAGCAGGGCTTTGTCGAAGTGGACGAGTCGATCCTGACCGGCGAGTCCGTACCGGTGCGCCGCGGAGTCGGCGAACGTCTGCTGGCGGGCAGCAGCGTCGTGTCGGGACATGCGCATTATCGCGCCGATCGCGTCGGCAGAGACTGCTATATCGAAGGCATCACGCGCATCGCGCGTCACGTCAACGCGCCCAAGTCCAATATTTTTCGCGTACTCAACGATTTGATCAAGGGGATCAGCGTCGTCTTGTTGATTTTGGCGACGTTGCTGCTGATCGCGGATCGCGTCAGCGTGCACGGCGGCGTGCAGGGAGGCTGGAAAGAGACGATCATTACAGTGTCCAGTTCGATCCTGAGCATGTTGCCGATCGGGATGTTCCTGCTGACATCCACGACGTTGGCGGCGTCCGTGCTCCGACTGTCCAAAAAGCACGCGCTGCCGCAAGATCTGTACAGCATCGAAATGCTTGCGATGGTCGATACGCTGTTGTTGGACAAGACGGGAACGATCACGGACGGCAATCAGGAAGTCAAGGAAGTCGTCGTATTGCAAGCTCCGCCGCATGCGTTGGAAGACGTCATGCATACGTTGCACGAGACGACGCACGACGGCAAGCCGACTGCTTTGGCGCTTGCGCGGCATTATGCGGATGGGCAGATGCTGGACACGACGGACGCGATGCCGTTTTCTTCCGAGCGCAAATGCAGCGCGATTACGCTCGCGGACGGATACAGCTATTTTTTGGGCGCGCCCGACTATGTGTGCGCGTGTTCCAAGGAGATCGAGGATCGTTGCGAAGACAACGCTTGTCAGGGACGGCGCACGCTGCTGCTGTCCGTCCAACAGGCGGGGATCGAGCAATTCGATCGCGCAAAGGCGACGCCGGTCGCGTTGTTTGCGCTCGAAGACACCGCGCGCGAAGACGTGGGAGAGACGCTGGATTGGTTCTATCGCAACGGCGTAGACATCAAGATCGTTTCGGGCGACAACCCGCGTACCGTCGGCAATATCGCCGGCAAGTGCGGCGTGCGCAATTATGACAGACAACTTAATTGCGCGCAACTCACGCGCGAAGAACTGCGCGAGAGCGTCGCGCAGACGTCGATTTTCGGACGCGTTTCGCCCGAACAGAAATGTCAGATCGTACAGGATTTGCAGTCGCAAGGCAAAATCGTCGGCATGATCGGCGACGGCGTCAACGACGTGCAGGCGCTCAAAGAGAGCGACTGTTCGATCTCGTTCGCGCAGGCGAACGACGTCGCGCGCAATATCTCCCGCATCGTGTTGCTGGACAACAAGTTTGCCAGTCTGCCCGCAATCGTCGGACAGGGGCGGCAGGTCATTCGCAATATCGAAAAGGTCGCTTCGCTGTATATCATGAAAAATATATTCGTGATGTTTATGACGTTGATGTTCAGCATCATCACGATCGTCAGCGGCAAGGCGAGTTATCCGTTCGATACCAAGAAGATGCTGTTGATCGAGTTTTTCGTCATCGGCGCGCCGACGTTTATCTTTGCGTTGCAACCGACGGGCAGTACGCCGGTGCGCGGCGATTTTATGCTGAATATCTTGCAATCCAGTCTCGCGGCTGCGGTTGCGTTGATTGCGGCGGTCGGATTGGCGTACGGATTGACGTTTACGTTCGATACGACGGGGATGGACGCGGCGCAGATCTTTGCGTACAACGCGTCGTTTATGACGGCGGTGATGACGGCGGTCGGATTCGTCGCGTTGATTGTGATTGCGATGCCTCCGGACAAATTGCGGATCGCGACGATCGCGGTCATGAGCGCGGCGTCGGTAGGCATGGTGTTCTTCGATATGTACGTGCTGGACGGGACGTTGTTCGACATGCAATCGGTGCAGGTCGCGCATTTCGGCTGGATTGCGTTGTGCATGGTCGTCGGCTTGTTCGTCAATTTGGTCGCGCGTAGAATCGGCGCGGCGGCGTATCGGCAGTTCGGCGCGCAAATCGCGTCGAGGACAAAGCTGTCGCAGCTCAAACAGCGTCGGCGCAAACAGGGAAAACGCGACCAATGAGCGACCATCTGCACGACAACCATCGCACCCGTATGCGGGAGCGCATCCGCGAACAGGGCTGCGAAAAATTGCAGGCGCACGAGCTGTTGGAATATCTGCTGTACGCGTACGTGCCGCGCAAAGATACGAACGCGCTCGCGCATGCGTTGATCCGCAAATTCGGCTCGCTGTCGGGCGTATTGGAATCGGATCCTGCAATGTTGGCGAGCGTCCCGAATATGACGGACAACGCGGCGTTGTTTCTGTCGACGCTGCCGTCGGTGCTCAAACGCTATCAGTTGGACAAGCTGGGCGAGCGTCCGATGCTCGCGACGCCCCAACAGTTGCGCGCGTATGTGCTGCCGTTGTTGCAAAACGACAACGAAGAGCACATTTTTATGCTTGCGGTCGACAATGCGGGCAGGTTGGCGACGCGTTGCGAATTGGGCGTCGGGTCTGCGGAAGAATGTCAGTTGCTGACGCGCAAACTCGTGATGATGTGTCACAATCTGCAAGCGCCCAATCTGTATCTGGTGCACAATCACCCCAGCGGAGCCGTACAACCTTCCGTCAAGGACATCGAATTTACCAAATGGGCTGCCGCGTCGCTGGAAATGATGGGGATCCTGCTGATCGATCACGTGATCGTCGCGCGCGGCGCGATATACAGCTTTCTGTACGACGGACATCTGCGGGAATACCGCAACCGATATTACGATTTTATGAACAGTACCGAGATTTCGGACACCAAATAAGCGCGGAGATCCAACGATGCAATACCTTCCCAATCCACAACGCTATATGAACATGCCGTACAATTATTGCGGCAACAGCGGTCTCATGCTGCCGGCGATCTCGTTGGGGCTGTGGCAGAATTTCGGAACGCACAGCGATCCCGAGACGTGCAGACGCATCTTGACGACGGCGTTCGATCACGGCGTGACGCATTTTGATTTGGCGAACAATTACGGACCGTTGCCCGGCGCCGCGGAATCGTGTTTCGGACGCGTACTGCACGATACGTTCGGGTATCTGCGCGACGAAATGATCGTCTCGACCAAAGCCGGATATACGATGTGGGACGGACCGTACGGAGACTGGGGCAGTAAAAAATATCTGATCGCGTCGCTCGATCAAAGCCTGCGTCGCATGGGACTGGAATACGTCGATATCTTTTATCATCATCGTCCCGATCCCAATACGCCGCTTGAAGAAGTCGCGCATACGCTCGATCTGATCGTGCGGCAAGGCAAAGCGCTGTATGTCGGTATTTCCAATTATCCGGCGGATCGGACGGAGCAGATTTACGAGTTGTTGCGCGCGCAGGGCACGCCGTTTATCGTGCATCAGGCGCGTTACAATATGCTGGATCGCGCGATCGAACGCGGGGAGCCGTCGCTGTGCGACGTGTTGGACGCGGACGGGATCGGATGCGTCGCGTTCAGTCCGTTGGCGCAGGGCATTCTCGCCGGACGGTATCGGGACGGGATCCCCGCCGATTCCAGACGCGCCAAGTCGCATACGATTTCGGACAAGCTGTTCCACGCCGCCAATTTGGAGCGCGTGACGGAATTGAGCCGCATCGCCGCCGAACGCGGTCAGACGATGGCGCAAATGGCGATCGCATGGATCATGCACAATCCCGTCGTCACGTCCGTCCTGATCGGCGCGAGCGATTGCAGACAATTGCTCGAAAATCTGCACGCGATCGAAAATACCGATTTCGATTTGCAGGAATTGGACGCGATCGAGCGCATTCTGTCGGGCGACTACGAAAACTGAGCGCGTCGCGCAAACAGAGACAAACAAAAAGACACGATTGGCAATCGTGTCTTTCGTTTGATCGGGGTAAGCCGAATTATTCCCACTCAATCGTGCCGGTGGGCTTCGGAGTCAGGTCGTAGCAGACGCGGTTGACGCCTTTGACTTCGGTGACGATGCGGCGCGTGATTTTGTCGAGCACCGCCCAATCGATATGTTCGATCGTCGCGGTCATCGCGTCCACGGTATTGACGGCGCGGAGTATGACGGGCCACTCGTACGAGCGGGCGTTGTCTTTGACGCCGACCGACTTGGTGTCCGGAATCAGCGTAAAATACTGCCACACTTTGCCTTGCAGTCCGGCGTTGGCAAACTCTTCGCGCAGGATCGCATCCGATTCGCGCACCGCTTCGAGACGGTCGCGCGTGATCGCGCCCAGACAGCGCACGCCCAGACCCGGTCCGGGGAAGGGCTGACGGTATACCATGTCGTCGGGCAAGCCGAGTTCCTTGCCGCAGGCGCGGACTTCGTCTTTGAAGAGATATTTGAGCGGTTCGACCAACTCAAATTGCAGATCGTCGGGCAATCCGCCGACATTGTGGTGCGATTTGACGATCTTATTGGTCTTGGTGCCGCTCTCGACGATGTCGGGGTAGATCGTGCCTTGCGCCAGGAAGTCGATGCCGTCGAGCTTGCGCGCTTCTTCCTCGAATACGCGGATGAATTCCGCGCCGATGATTTTGCGCTTTTGTTCGGGATCGGACACGCCGTCCAGCTTGTCCAGAAAACGGTCGACCGAATCGGAATAGATCAGCGTCGCGCCGAGTTCTTCGCGGAAGACGCGCACGACTTGTTCCGGCTCGCCCTTGCGGAGCAGACCGTGGTTGACGTGTACGCACACGAGTTGTTTGCCGATCGCGCGGATCAGCAACGCCGCGACGACGGAGCTGTCTACGCCGCCCGAAAGCGCGAGCAACACTTTGCGGTCGCCGATCTGTCTGCGCAACAATTCGACTTGGTCGTCGATAAAGTTGGGCATGTTCCAGTTGGCTTCGCACGCGCAGGTTTCGAACAGGAACTCGCGCAGACGCGCCGCTTCGAGCGTACGGCAACGGTCGGTCGGATGATCCAACGCCACGGTCGGGATCCCGCTTGCATAGATCTCGTCGGCGACGTCGATGCGCTTGCCGTCCACGACGTTGTTGGGTCCGCCGTTGAGGATGACGCCTTTGACGTTGGGCAGCGCGCGAAGCGCGGCGAGCGAGATGTCGTGCGGATGGATCTCGCTGTATACGCCCATGGCGCGGATTTGTCTGGCGAGAGCGGAATTTTCTTCGCTGCCGAGATCCAGAATCACAATCATGTCTTGTTTCATACGTTAGCTCCTTGTCGAAAAAGTTACAAAGTTATTTTACTACTTGCGTCGAATCTTGTCAATTTCTTGCGCGCATCTGCGCGTATGCAAGGCGATTTTTTTTTGCGCGAATCCGATCGAAAAAACGCGCTTGCCTTGCGCGACAAGTGCGGCAAGCGCTTGACCGCGCGCGGCGGTTTGTGGTAGGATAAACATGTACAGTCTGATAACGTGGCGGGCGTACGCGCGCGTCGGGGAGAATCGTGGAGTATTTATTTTTCGATATAGAATGCGCCAATTGTTTTGGCGGCAACGGCAAGATATGCAGTTTCGGATATGTATTGACCAACGAGGATTTGCAGGTGTTGGATCAACGCGACATCGTCATCAATCCGCGGCACAAGTTTCATTTGGGCGCGCGCGGCAAGGTGGAGATCGAATTGGCGTACCCGATGGAACAGTTCAAAAACGCGCCCGACTTTCCGCATTATTACAGATTGATCCGCGATCTGCTGACCGCGCCCGACCGCGTCGCGTTCGGACATTCCGTCAACAACGACATGCGGTTTTTGATGTCGGAGTGCGCGCGTTATAAGCTGGATTATTTTGACTTTACCGCATACGATACGCAGTTGCTGCATCGGTATTTTACGAAGTCGCAGTTCGACAAAGGTTTGAGCAAGATTTGCGAGACGTACGGGATCGACTGTTCGTTGGCGTTGCATCGCAGCGACTACGACGCGTTTTTGACGATGCAGGTGTTCGCGCGTCTGTGCAAGGAAGAAAAGGTCGCGCCGGACGCGTTGCTCGCGCTGTGTCCCTCCGCGTATTATACCGCCGAGCACGGAGCGGTGATCAATCATTTCACCACGCCCGCGTACACGAAGAAACTGACCGAATTTTCCAGACATTGCAGACCGCTGCCGCAATACAAAAAATCGGGTCTGTGGGACAAAAATTTTTGTTTTTCCAAGGCGTTCGAGAGCGAGAAGTTCAAAGAAGCGCTGTATTTGGTCAAGAGCATCCGCGATCACGGGGGACAGTATTGTTCCAAGATCGGCAATAGCGATTATTATCTGCAATGGGGCGATCCGTGCGTGCGCACGAAGCGCATCGACGAGATTCGCGCGACGGGTAAGGAGTTGACCGTACTGGACGAGGAAGGCATGTTGGAATTGCTCGCGATTCCGCGCGAAGAATACAACGACTGTCCGTTGATGTCGATTACGCAGTTGCGCGGCAAACGCCGTCACAAACCGCGTCGCAGACGTTCTTCCGCGCAACAGGCGACGCAGACGGAGCAGGTGCGCGATCCGCGCTGAGTTTGCTTGGCGCACGCAACGCGCGATAGGAGATCGAAATGCCCAATCTGTCCGTCATGATCAAACCCGCGTCGAGCAATTGCAATCTGCGGTGCGAATATTGTTTTTATCATGCGTTGGCGCGCGCGCGGGCGTGTTTCGACTACGGCGTCATGTCGCGCGAGACGACGGAGCAGACGGTGCGCAAAGCGTTGGAATACGCGGCGGGCGGAGACGTGTATTTCGTGTTTCAGGGCGGCGAGCCGCTCTTGGCGGGATTGGAATATTTCGAGACGTTTACGGAGTGCGTTGCGCGCTATAATACCGACAACTGCAAAATCTGTTATAGTTTGCAGACCAACGGCACGTTGGTGGATCGGACGTGGACGGCGTTTTTTGTCGAACACGGCTTTTTGATCGGTTTGAGTCTGGACGGCGATTTCGACGCCAACCGCTATCGCGTGGACGCGGCGGGTCGGAACGCGCATCCCGACATTCTGCGCGCGGCGCAATATCTGACGGACGGCGGCGTGCCGTTCAACATCGTCGTCGTCGCGACGGGATACGTCGCGCGGCATGCGGAACGCGTCTATCGGTACTTGACCGCGGAATGCGGATTTCGGTATTTGCAGTTCATTCCGTGTCTGCGTCCCTCGGGCGACGATCGGGAAGACGAAATGTATATGACGGTCGATGCGTACGGGGATTTTTTGATTCGCTTGTTTCGACTCTACATCGCGGATTGGATGGCGGGGCGCTATGTCTCCGTTCGACTTTTCGACAATTGGGTGCGCCTGCGGCGCGGGCAAGGATACGAGCAGTGCGGCGTGTCGGGGCGTTGCGCGCGGCAGTTTGTCATCGAAGCGGGCGGCAACGTGTATCCGTGCGACTTCTACTGTTTGGACGAGTGGCTGCTGGGCAATATTTGCGACAGCGATTTTGCGGAATTGGCGAACAGCGAGAACGCGGTGCGTTTTGCCCGTACGGCGCCGTCCGCGCCGCCGCATTGCCGCGCGTGCGAATATTATCCGATTTGCCGTGCGGGCGGATGTCGTCGTTATCGCGAAGATCGCGATTACTGCGCCGCGTACAAGCGTTTTTTTGCGGCGAGCATGCCGCTGTTCGACGCGTTGGGATAACGTTTTGCGGATGAAGAAGGATCGAATCGGGCGCGCCCCGATTTTTTTATGCGACGGCAATTGGAGACGGACGGACACGCGCGCGTCTGCGGCGGCATATGTTGCAGGGAGGTCAACATGTCGGACGTAGAACTTTTGGCGCGCATTATCCAGTGCGAGGCCGGCGGAGAAGGCGAAGACGGGATGCGCGCCGTCGCAACGGTCGTCGTCAATCGGATTCGTGCGGACAGCGGCGAATACGGTAGGTACAACACGGTGCGGGACGTGATTTTCGCGCCGCGGCAGTTCGACTGCGCGCGCGAGCAAATCGGCGGAACGTACAATCCGCAGAATATTTACAATGCTACGCCTACGCAGGTGCATTACGACATTGCCGAATGGGCGCTGTCGGGCAATCGCTTGCCGATGGTGTCCGACGCGCTGTGGTACTACAATCCGTTTTCGCCGGAATGTCGGCAATCTTTTCCCAATTCTTCCGGTCAGCTGTCCGTTCGGATCGGCGACCACTGTTTTTACAATCCGACGGGAGACTATTATTTGACTTAGGAGTGATGATATGAATGATTTTGCAACGCCGACTCCGGATTTGGACGGCATCGCGTACCGCGGCTCGATCCAACAGGTGCTGTCCATGCACTTGGGAGAAGAAGTGCGATGCGACTTTTTGGTCGGATCCAATCAGATCGTGTCCAAGACGGGCATCCTGTATTCGGTCGCGGAAAAATTTATCGTGCTGTTCCATGCGGCGCAGGGGATGTATACCGTCTGCGACGTGTTCAATCTCAAATTCGTGACGTTCCTGCGTCCCGGCGCGGTTGCGCCGATCGCCGCGTCCGCCCGCAACTGAATCTCGTTCGCCGCGCATGCGGTCGCGGCGAGAACCGTTGCGTTTGCAACGCGCGCGTGCTATACTTGCGGTATGGAAGACAAAATCGACGGTTTGCCGCAGGAATTTACGACGCGCATGCGCGAGATGCTGGGCGCGGAATACGACGCGTTTGCGGCGACGTACGCGATGCCGGTCGCGAGAGGTCTGCGCGTGCAGCGCGCCAAAGTCGCGGATTGGGACGCGATCGCGCCGTATGCGCTTGCGCCGATTCCGTGGTCGCCCGCGTCGTATTATTATGACGAAGGTATGGAGCCGGGCAAGCACGTGTTGCACGACGTCGGCGCGTATTACATTCAGGAGCCGAGCGCTATGGCGGTGGCCGCCGCGCTCGAAGCCCGACCCGGGGAGCGCGTGCTCGATCTGTGCGCGGCGCCCGGCGGCAAGACCTGCGCGATCGCCGACGATATGCAGGGACAGGGATTGTTGGTTGCCAACGAGATCGTGCCGAGCAGAGCCGCGACGTTGGCGCGCAACGTCGAGCGGATGGGCATCGGTCATTGTTTGGTGCTCAACGAGTCGCCCGCGACGCTTGCCGCGCGTTGGCGCGGGACGTTCGATCGGATCGTCGTCGACGCGCCGTGTTCGGGCGAAGGCATGTTCCGCAAGACGCCCGCCGCCAGAGCGGAATGGTCGGTCGACAACGTCGAAATGTGCGCGCGCCGACAGTACGAGATTTTGTCCAGCGCCCAACGTCTGTTGCGTCCGGGCGGCGTACTCGTCTATTCCACATGTACCTTTTCGCCGCAGGAAAACGAATATCTGATCGCGCGTTTTCTCGCCGCGTATCCCGAGTTTGAGCCGTCGGCGTTGCCCGCCGCCGTGCCGGGAGCGCGCGACGCCGACGCGTATATGCAGCGGTTGTATCCGCATCGACTGCGCGGGGAAGGACATTTTATCGCCCGCCTGCGCAAGCGCGGCGACGGCGCGTCGCAGATCGACGCGGCGGCATGCGCGCCGTCCAAGCGCGATTTGCAGACCTGGAACGCGTTTGCGGACGATACGCTTGCGCGCGCATTGTGTCCGAACGAGCGGATCGGCGATACCCTCTGTCTGACGCCGCTGCATCCCGATTTGCGCGGGATTCGAGCGTTGCGCACGGGCTTGCATCTGGGGCGCGTCGTCAAAGATCGGATCGAGCCCGATCACGCGCTTGCGGTGCGGGACGGACACGGATGGTTTGTCCGTACGCTCGATCTGGCGGACGACGTATCGGCGGCGTTGCGGTATTTGCGCGGAGAGACGTTGGATTGTCCGCACAAGGGATGGGGCGTCGCGACCGTATTCGGTCTGGCATTGGGCTGGTATAAAGGCGACGGACGCATTGCCAAAAACCATTATCCGAAGGGACTCAGACGGCGCTGAATCCGTTGCGGGAGCCGCCGTCCGCCCGCGAATCGTCGGGAAACATGCAAATTTTGCGCGCAATCGGATTTTTCTTGCAATTGCGGACAAGCTGATATATAATAAACTTATATTTAAGGGATCAGCGCGTTCCCGCAGGCGAGCGCGATAAGGAGAACTATGGAAGAGAAAGAGCCGGAAGTTTTGACTTTCAGAAAGATCGGAGCATATCTCAAACGCAGTATTTTGCGCATCGTCGTCTACGTTTTGGTCGCGATGATCATCGTATCGGCGGTGATGGGCGTTTATACGGCGTTCGGGAGCAATTACGAATATCAGCTCGTGCTCGTGTTCAACAACAAAGGCATCGAAAACGGTGCCGGTCCGTGGGACAGTTCTTTGAACGTGAGCGGCGCGGTGCGGACGAGTTATATCGTTTCGGGCGCGTTGGATAAGTGCGGATATACCGAAGATCAGATCACTTCGCTGACGGAAAAGGTGCTGAAACATCTTACGGTCACCGCGATCCATACCCAGCGGGACGAAGAGACGCCGCAGAACGCATTCTCTTATGCGATCAGCATCGTCAACGGCAAGTCGCTCGGCTTGGGCAAGACGCAGACCGTGCAGTTGCTGGATGAGATCGCGACGCAGTACGTAGCGGATTTCCGTTCGGATTATTCGTACAAGACGTATACTGCGTCGGGCGCGTCGCTGACGTCCGATCGTCTCAATTATCTGCAAATCGCGAACGAATTCGATATTCTGCTCGACGATTTCCGTACGGTCGTCACCAATATGAACGAGATCAATCCGACGTTCCGCGCGACCGATTCCAAGATGACGTTTGCGGAAATGAATTCGTATCTGATCGGCGTGCAAAACGCGATTTTGGATTTGCGCGTCTACGCCAGAGAAAACGGCATCGAGTCGATCGCCGTGGACAACAACACCGCAGTCAGCGGCAGCGCGTACATCGATCAGAAGATTTTGGAACTGACGCAGCAGAGCGCGAGCTTGCAAAAGATCAGCGACAATTACACCGCGTTGGTCGAACAGGCAGCCAAGCACAACCCTAACATTACGCTCGGCGAGAACGGCAACTATACGATCAATACGTCGGATCCGGAATTCTATGCGTTGATTCGTCGTTCCGAGCAGGCGAAGACCGCGGCGGAACTTGCGTCCGCAGAGTTGAAAAAATGGGAAGGTTACAAGGCGCAGGGCACGTACGGCGATACGAGCAAATTTGCGACCGCAACGCCCGAAGAGCGCGCGTTGATGCGTGCGACCGCGGATGCGAAAGTCAATGCGATTCTCCAATCGCTCAGCGCGGACGCGTCGCAGATTTCCGCGGACGGAGCCATCATTGCAAAGTACAACAGCGCGATTGCGGAATACAACCGTACCGAATTGTTGAAGAACGGCGTGCGCATCGCATCGTCGGCAAGAGTCGTCAGCACGTCGCCGATCAGTACGATGGTATTTTTGATGGGCAATATCGCCTGTGCGCTCGTCGCCGCGTTGCTGGCGATCGGCGTTACCAATTTCAAGGCGAAGAGAGCCGCTTCCAATGTCGGCGCGCAACAGCCGATCGATGACGCCGCTCCCGCGCCCGTCGAAGAACCGACGCAACGCGACGAGGATTCGCAAGCGAACTGATCGCGACGGACATCCTATCGATATTGTCGACAACGCTCCCGAATCGGGAGCGTTTTGCATACCCCGCGTTGCCGCAGCATAGGATATGGCAGAACTCGGATCGTGGGGCGCGTATGAAGACTTTGGGATATTATAACGGCGTATTCGGCGAATTGGACAAGATGACCGTGCCGATGCTGGATCGGGCGTACTATTTCGGCGACGGTATTTACGACGCCGCGTATTGCCGCAATTATAAAATTTATGCGTTGCGCGAACATGTCGCGCGCTTTTTCGCCGGCGCGGCGGCGCTCGGCTTGCATCTGCCGTATACGGAGCAACAGACGGAATATCTGTTGCAAGAATTGGCGCGGCATTTGGACGAAGGCGATTCTTTCGTTTACTGGCAAGCTTCGCGCGGGAGCGCGTTGCGCGAGCACGTGCCGCCGCGCGATTTGCAAGCCAACGTATCGGTCATGATCGTTCCGCGCAAGATCAAGCCGCGCGATACCGTATATCGTTTGCGCAGCGCGGAAGACAAGCGGCATTTCTTGTGTCAATACAAATCGCTCAGTTTGCTTGCCGGCGTGCTGGCGGCGGAGCAGGCGGCTTCGGCGGGCGGAGACGAAGCGTTGCTGTATCGCTTGATGCCGGACGGACGCAAGCGGATTACCGAATGCGCGCACAGCAACGTCTGCGCGTTGATCGACGGAGCGCTGGTATGTCCGCCGGCGGATCGCTTGATCTTGGCGGGCGTCGCGCGTCAGCATTTGATGGACGCATGTCGCGAGATCGGCGTGCCCGTGCGCGAAGAAGTCCTGTGGATGGAAGATTTGCTTGTCGCGCAGGAAGTTTTGACGACGGCGTCGGGCGCGCTTTGCGCGCGGGTATGCGAAATCGACGGAATCGCTGTCGGCGGCAAGGCGGACGCGTTGACCAGGCAATTGCAGACGATGCTGTACGACGCGTACGAACAGGCGACCCAAGCATGAATATGCGCTATGCGCGCGGATGGCTGGCGGTCGATCTGGATGCGCTTGCGCATAATGCGCGAGTAGTGCGCGACCGTACGCACGCGGATTTGATCGCCGTCGTCAAGGCGGATGCGTACGGACTGGGCGCGGTGCCCGTCGCGCGCGCCTTGCAAGACGCGTGCGCGTGTTTCGGCGTCGCGACGGTCGAAGAAGGCATTGCCTTGCGCGAGGGCGGGATTTCGTTGCCGATCTGGGTTATGGGACTGAGCGATCCCTCGCAGATCGAGGCGGCGCTGTTGTATCGTTTGGATTTGACGGTGGATACGGCGGAGCAGGCGCGGCAGACGGCGCAGATCGCGCGCGGCATGCGTACTTGCGCGCGCGTGCATATCGCGTTGGACAGCGGAATGCATCGGATCGGCGTGCCGACCGATCGGGACGGCGCGCATACCGTCGCCGAAATCGCGCGACTGTCCGATATATGCGTCGTCGGACTGTTTTCGCATATGATGTGCGCGGATACGCATAGCGCATGGAATGTGATTCAGCAATTGCGTACCGAATCGTTTGCGCACGACGTATTGCCGCACGTGCCGTTGCATCTTGCCAACAGCGCGGGATGTTTGATCCGATCCGGATACGGGATGCCGATCGCGCGCGCGGGATTGGCGCTCTACGGCGTTTCGCCCGATTCCAACCGATACGGATTGCGACCGGTCGCGCGGTGGTATGCGCGGATCGTACATTTGTCCCATGTGCGCGCGGGAGAATGCGTCGGCTACGGCGCGACGTATCGGATGCGGCGCGCGGGCGTGATCGCAACGCTGTCGGTCGGTTATGCGGACGGTTATCCGCGCGCGTTGTCCAATATCGGTCATGTCGTCATCGCAGGGCATGCCGTGCCCGTTGTCGGCGCGGTCTGCATGGACATGATGATGGCGGACGTCAGCAAAATCGCATCCTTGGTATCCGTTGGCATGACCGCGCAGTTGTACGGCGCGCAACGCGCAATTGCGTTGCAGACGTTGGCGTTCGCCGCGGATACGTGTCCATACGAGCTGCTTTGTCGGATTTCCGCGCGCGTTCCGCGCGTTTACGACGATCGGATCGGGGAGGATCCGATCGGATAATCGCCGTACGTTCCCCTTTTGTTGACAAATTCGTTTGGACCGCGTTATCATAGAATCATGATACGTTGGGATCGTTACGATTTCGATGCGCGCGAAGCGCGCGATGCCGATACACTGCGGCAACTTTTGTCCGAGCGCGGCGATCTTTGTTACGATCGCGATCGCAGTCCCGATTTGCACGTCACGGCTTCCGCCTTTATCGTGGATCGGGATGTGACGCGCGTCTTGTTTGCGCATCATCGGATTTATGACAGTTACGGATGGCTGGGCGGACATACGGACGGACAATGCGATTTGCAGGCCGTCTCGTTGCGCGAAGCGGTCGAAGAATGCGGGATTACGCCGATCGCATGGACTTGCGAGCCGATCGGGATCGAAGTGCTGGACGTCCCTGCGCACAGTCGGCGCGGCGTGCAGGTCGCGGCGCACCGTCACGCTAATGTGACGTATGCTTGGATCGCCGATCCGGCGCAGCCGTTGCGCGTGAACGAGTCGGAGCATGTCTGCGCGGCATGGTTGGAGATCGATCGGCTGGAATCCTATGTGCGCGAAGCGCATATGATGCCGATTTATCGCAAGTTGATCGCGCGTTGCAGACGGATCGCGGAGCAAAAGCGGGACGCGCTCGCGCAAGTGCCGGCGTTGGCAGTCGATTGGTACGAACGGCATCATCGCGATTTGCCTTGGCGCAAAACGCGCGATCCGTATCGCATATGGGTGTCCGAAGTGTTGTTGCAACAGACGCGGGTGCAGGCGGTTTTGCCCGCCTACGAACGTCTGATCCATCGCTTGCCCGATGTGCATGCGTTGGCGCAATGCGATCCCGATGTGTTGATGAAGCTGTGGGAAGGCATGGGGTATTACAGCCGCGCACGCAATTTGCAGCGCGCCGCGATCGAGATCGAGACAAAGCACGGCGGGATATTTCCGCGAACGTACGACGAGATTCGGGCGTTGCCGGGCATAGGTGATTATACCGCCGGAGCCATCGCTTCGATCGCGTTCGGGTTGCCTACGCCCGCCGTGGACGGCAATGTCTTGCGCGTTGTTTCGCGCGTGTGCGAGCGCTATGATTCGATTGACGATTTGCGCGTGCGCAAGGATGTGACCGCGCGTCTTGCCGCGATTTATCCGCACGAAGGCGCAGGGCAGTTGACGCAGAGCTTGATGGAGTTGGGCGCGACCGTCTGCGTCCCGAACGGCGCGCCGCATTGCGCGGAATGTCCGCTCGCGGGTATCTGTATCGCAAGGAAGCGGAACGCGGTCGATCGCCTGCCGATCCGCGCGCCCAAGCGGGACAAACGGGTAGAGACTTATACGGTCGCTGTTTTGACGCGTGCGGACGGCAAGATCGCCGTGCGTCGTCGTCCGCCGAGCGGCTTGCTGGCGGGGCAGTTCGAGCTGATGCATTGGGACGGCGATCTGGACGAGAGCGGATTGGCGCGTGCGCTGGCTGCATCGGGCGTCGACGAATACCGACTTTCGCAGCGCAAACACGCGACGCATATTTTTACGCATATCCGTTGGGAGATGACGTGTTACGTCCTATACGGCGAGCAGTTGCCGGACGGCGCGGAATGGGCGGATGCGGATGCCATCGCCTTGCCGACCGCATTTCGGATTTGTCTGCCGGTTGCGACGGACGATTGACGTTCGGCGCGATGCGCTGCGTCCTGTCGCGGGATTCGGGATGCGATACGCTTGCGCCGCGCGGACGGTTGCATTTTCGTGCAAGATACGGTACAATACGATTATACTTTTTTGTTTCCGTAGTTAAATGGATATAACCCGGACCTCCTAAGTCCGTATTTCGGGTTCGACTCCCGGCGGGAACGCCATTGAGACACATGCCATAGGCGTTGTTAGACGTCGTGCAAGTGTCTTTTTATATTTGTCAATACGCATTGCCGTTTGAAGGTTTTGCAGGGAGAGTTAATATAAAGTTTTAAGATGGGCAAGTTGTACGATTCGCGATGTGTACGGGATATGTAAATAAAAAGCCGACTGCTTTCGCAGTCGACTTTTTGGACTGGAAGTCGTTAAATAAACGTGTTTTACTCAATTGCAATCTGAACCAATGCTAGGCGTTAGTCGGTTGTTTCCGTCGGCGCGCGGGAAGCTTTGTCGCACAGCACGAAGATCAGTACGATCAGTACGCCGAACGGCAACGGCGCGAAGTCGCCCGTATTGACGCACGAATAGCCTTCGAAACCGATAAACGCGAACAGCATAAAGATATGGAACGCATTGCGTCGCGCCAACAATTTGAGCCGTACGACCAACTGGTAGCCGTAGCAGATCGCGCCGAGCAAGCCCATGCTGCCCAAGATCTGGATCGGCGTACTGTGATACCAGAAGATCGACATCGCTTTGAGCGGATACACTTCGTCGTTGCGGTATCCCAGACCTGCGCCGAATATCGGATACTCGACAAAGTTTTTGATGCCCTCGCGGAACAGCGCCCAACGGGCTTCGCCTTGATGTACCTGCAAGAGATTGTGCAGATAGCGCAGGACGTACATGTCGTTGACGAGCAACACGATCAGCAGTATCGTCGCAAAGCCTGCGAGCAAAATGCCGTTGCGCCAACGCTGCGCGTTGTTTTTGAGCAAGATAAAGTATGCGACCAACTCGAACGGCGCCAACGCGATCGCGACCATCGTCGCGCCGCGCGATTTGGAGAAAAGGATCGCAACCAGTTCCACCGTCGCATAGAGCAGGCATAGCCAGCTGTGACGGCTTTTGGTGCCGTAATACAGCGTTGCGGGGACGGCGATCAGCATCAGATTGCCGACGTTGTTTTTCCACTGACGAATCGGAATTTCGAATCCGTCGTCCATATGCGGAATTTCCTGAATAATCGCGCCCAGCCACATCAAGATCACGGTAAAGCCGATGAACATCATGGTTTTGGCAAAGTAATTGGCGATATATTCGGGCTTTTGGGGCGTATACATATCGAGCACGACGAACATGCCGAGCATTCCGAAGCCGAGAAAGCAACAAAAATACAGCGTGGGCAACGCAAAATACTGTTCCGCCGTCGTGATGCCGACGCCCGCCAATGTAATGGCGATCGCGACGGCGATCTGACACCGAAACGCCTTACCCGGTTTGTAACTTTTTTTGCGATAAAAGATCATGTGGAACACGAACGAAATCGCGACAGGAATCGCAAGCCATGCGCCCGACAAAATTTCTTCCTGCGACGCGCCGTGCATCTCGAACACCGTCATCGCGGCGAATAGGAATCCGGCAAAAGACGGCAAGATGTCTTCGCTCAGGATCATGGCGATACAAGTCACGATGCCCACGATCCACAGCCCGACGAAATATTTGCCGAGCGTAAAAGGGAAGATCGTCAGCGTCGCAAGCAATAAAAGATACCAATCCGATCGGAAAAATTTGCCGACGTGATCGTAGAAAGTGC
>CAJTKI010000006.1:3326-4171 GCA_910576875.1 uncultured Christensenella sp. | reverse complement strand
ATGACATGTCCATGATACGCTTTCGACGGAAATTTGTCAAATTAAAAACTATTATAATATAATAATGCGGTTGTATTCCGCTCGGCGTATCGGATCGGTCCTATTGCGCATGCCGCGCGGTGGCGGCATCGGCGGGTCGGGCAGGGGTAAATCGGCGCAAATTTTTCTTCATCGGTATCTCCTCGGCATTGCGATAGCAATTGCTATCTGCATTATAATTTTTCGGGGGGGGGTGTCAAGCATTTTGCTAAAATTGCATTAAAATTTTGTTGCGACGATAATAAAAAAGGCGACCGCTTGCGCAGTCGCCCGATGGGTTGGTCGATTGAATTAAAAATCAAACATACCTTCCAAGTCGTTGATCGAAATATCCTTGATGTCCTTGTAGCTGTCCAGATCCTTCGGATAGTCCGTGACTTCCGCGATGTTTTCGAGAGACGAGACCGCATTCATCGAGAGTTTCGCTTTTCCTTCGCTCAATTCGCCGTCGAACGCATAGTTGATAGACAATTTTGCGCCCTGGAAAACGTTGGACTTATCGGTAACGATAATCAGCGAGTTTTCCTTGAAAGCAGCCGTTGCTTTGAAAGTAGCGAGATCTTCATCGGCGATATCCTGCAATTCCGCGATCGCTTCCACGGGGGCAGCAATTACAAGCACATATGCAGGTTTTTTACTGTTTGCACAAGCTGACACAGCAAAATAATACATACAGTCGTCGCACAATCGCGCAGCTCGTTGGCTTGATGTAACTTGTAATAACTTGTAACACGCCTAGGGACACCGAGGACAACCGATGACGTCTATTACGATGAAGAGACTTGCGAAGCGGTTTTCCCCGGTTT
>CAJTKI010000006.1:0-3316 GCA_910576875.1 uncultured Christensenella sp. | reverse complement strand
CTAACTCAAACCGAGATAGCCCGTCGATTGGGGATAGGACAGCAAACTGTTTCGGAATACATTCGCGGAAAATCGATGCCTGCGCTGGATACGTTCGCGAACTTGTGCGCGGTGCTTGACGTGGATGCAAACGACGTTCTTTGCATTTCTACCGCGCTAAACGGCTAAGCACGAATTGTTAAGCGCCTAGGGACACCGAGGACAACCGTTATAACTTGCAACGATGAAGAGACTTGCGAAGCGGTTTTCCCCGGTTTCCCCCCGGCGAGACCCCCTTCCACCCCCTTTCCGTAGCGAGTTTTGACGCAGGGTAGTCAGTCCTATTGTCCCGCTTGGTGAGTCCCGGAGGGCAGACTCCACCCCTTGATGTACGGACGCAAAAAAATTGCGTCCGCCAATATAATGAAGTCACGTTGCGTCCCGCTCGGAGCCGCCCATCGATTGACTTTTTATTGCACGGCTGCTTTGATCTCGATCAAAGCGAATGCCCACCGTTTCCCAACATTCGGCGCAACAAAATCCCATTATCCCGATTGTAACCAACCGGCAGTGTCCTACCCATAAATTAGAAGCCTATATGTATGCTAGCACGCCCCTATTGTCTAAACGGGACAGCGCTCGATCACGCTGCCGGCAGCCCGCATCAGCCGCATTTGATATCGGAGCGGCGGTTGTAGAGTGTGTACGCTCCGCGCGATAATCGCGCTATATTCATTCGCAAGGTAGATCGATCAATCCTTGCTATTTTTTAGAAAATGCTTGACGTCCCGTTTGCAGATGTGTATACTATATAACAGTAGTGACAGTTCCTGCGGGAACAGGGCTAATGTTCTTTGAGCGTTTGGCAGTCGCTACTTTTTTTATTCCGCAGGTATTTTTGTTTTGCTTTTTCTGCGTATTGTTTTGCGCGCTCGTAGTCCTTTGGCGTCATTGATCCTTGTCGCAGTTTTCCATATTCACTTATTGGCGCAACAATAGCTTGTCGACGCATGTAGGACATTTGTTCATCATCGAATATGCTTTTTTGCAAAGTGTAATTCGTGCCACCGCGTTTGCCTTTTTTCTTTTTAGTTGAAAATCCGACAGAAACATGGTTGCTATCGATGTTGTCCATAATTGCGTGCGGATGTCCGCCGTTTTGATCCTTATGGTTCTTAATATTGATTAGAACAATGTCTTGTATAGGTTTTTTGGACTTATAATTGGATTTGTACGACTGCGATGCAGGGGATGCAGATTTTTCGGCATGCGCGTTCTGCGTGGTCGCCACGTCATTACGGCGCTTAGATTTTTTTGCGTGTGGATCCTGCACGTTTGATTTGGGCGCCGCAGTACGCGGGCGTTCCGTCTTGTCCTTGCGCAGTTTGCTTGTTTTCTTTTTCTCCATAATTAACTCCTTTTGAGTTCATGTATTCCCATATTGAAATTTGTCCCGGTAAGATCTCGATATTGCGTTTCATAGCAACTCCAATCGTCCGATCACGCAGACGGCAATCTGATGCGCAGCAGGGTACAGCGTTTGAACCATACGTAGCGCGTCCGGATACGACGGCGCGATCAGTTTGACGCCGTGTAGATCGGCGCGGGCAAGATAGATCATCATGCTTTGCGCTCCGGATCCGATGCTGCGAGCGCTGCATCGGCGAACGCACGTAGCGTCTGCACGTCGTCGGAAAGCGTTCCAAACGCTTTGAGAACGGCTTTTGCAAGATTTGCGAATTTGGACATGTCGTAATGTCTTTCCTGTGCCAGGAACGCGATCAGACTGTCGTCGGGGTGCTCTTCGATTGCGAAATCGTGCTTGCGATTTTTGTCCCGGTTAAATTCCGCGACGCCGTTTGCCTGCCGCTTATAGTCGTCTTCCGGGACGATTTCAGCGTCCAAAATCGGGCAGGGTTTTTCGCGTAGTCGAACGACAAGAATTTTCATATTGCTTACTCCTTTTTCGTATTTGTGGCGGACGCGCTGCGCGCGTTCTTATACGGTTATTTAATTGCTATATTATAGGACAGGAGCATTCGTGCATTGCTGTCACTGCGTGCATTTTGCGCCGACGTCGCCGCACAAGCGCGCCGTCCGATTCGGCGCAAAATGCAGGCTTGTACGACACGCAATCGCAAGCGATTGCTACTGTCTTTTGCGCGCTATCGCGCGCGTCTTTTCAATGAAAAGCCGACGGATCATCGGGAGCTGATCGCTCCTTTGCGGCTCGTATGCAGCGTAGACGATCGGCATTTAGCGCGTCCCAGTATGCCCGCGAGATCGTGCTTTGATCGCCCCAGGACGACAATCGCCATGGAAGATCTTTTGCGCGGTTAATCCCGCGAAATAAGCGTGTATTGGATCTGTATCGTCGGATTGCCGGCATGTAATACGACCAGATCTTGCGGCGTCCGATGATGTCAGACGTCGCCGCGCTCTGATTGGCGTCGTTGACGGTATTGCCTTGCGTGGATCCGCGGAATACACGGACATACTTGATAAAACCGATCCGCGCAATTAAGCTACGTAGCCGATCCAGCTTGCGCGCTTCGGCGACATAAGCGGCAAGCAGCGAGCGGATCTTGTATTGCGCGATCCTGTACAGTTCTGCGGATCGGCGAACGTAACGGAACGGCTGCGGGAGCGCGTGGAATGGATCTCCGGCGATGTGCCGGAACCGGAAGCGCGCGATTCCGTATTTTTCCCAAAATCGCCGAAAGCGCCGCGCATAGATCCATTCGAGCAAGTGCGGCTTTAAGACGTCTTTGTCCATGGACTGCATCGTGTAGTTTACAGCCATATTCCGGTATTCCAAGATCGCCATGACCTTGTTCTGTTCTGTCGCATATATTGTAGCTTCGTAAAACTGCGCGACAAAGCGCAGCGTTTCGTCGAACTCGCGCGGGATCTTACCGCTATCGCGGTTTGACAAACCGCTGTTTTTCATCTCGTCGAGTACGATTACGCTTTTATATGGGATTCTAGATTGCTGTAATATCATTCCAAAGTTGAATTGCAGCGTCTCCAATCCGTCTACGCGCATACAGACGTTCGAGATCAGGCAAGGGAAGAGCCAGGGGCGATCTCGGTAAAATAAGTACGTATCGCGGATCTCTCGGTAATGCTCGATCCACTCCGGGTCATGCATGTGATCCGTCACGAGATGACTAAGCAATGTATACTCATGGACGATCGATGCCCAATTTGCTTCCGCGCGAATGATCGCGGCGCGCTTAGCGGTGTCGCTTTTTCCGGTTCTCTGCAATCCCTCGAACAGCACGATATTGTCCGGATCATTGACGACGTCGCGGACGTACGCGTCGTAACTGTTGCG
>CAJTKI010000005.1 GCA_910576875.1 uncultured Christensenella sp. | reverse complement strand
TATTGCCTATCGTCTCGGGGAAATACTTCTTGGCGAGCATCGACCAGGACGGACAGCACGACGTCAGCAAAAAGGGCTGTTCGCCGGTCGCGACCTTGTCGACGTAATGTTTGGCTTCCGCCAACGCGCCCATGTCCGCGCCGATTGCGACTTCGACGACGTCGGCGAACCCGAGCTCTTTGAGCGCCGCCTTAAACTTGGACGGCGTAACGCCCGCGCCGAACTGTCCGACAAACGCCGGCGCAACGACCGCGATCACGTCCGCGCTGTCCTGCATCGCGCGAATCAATTGGAAAATCTGCGATTTGTCCGCAATCGCGCCGAACGGACATGCAACCATGCACATGCCGCACGAAACGCATTTATCCGGATCGATCTTGGCTTTGCCCAAACTGTCCGATCCGATCGCGCTGACGCCGCAAGCGTCCGAACACGGACGGCGGTGATGTCCGATCGCGTTGTAGGGACAGACCTTTTTGCACATACCGCACTTGACGCACTTGGATTGGTCGATATGCGAACGTCCCTTGACGATCGATACCGCGCCTTTGGGGCAAACTTCGACGCACGGATGCGCGACGCAGTTTTGGCACTGGTCGGTGACTTCGTAGACGTTGTGCGCGCAAGCGTTGCACGCCGACGGAATGACCTGCATCAGCGGCGGCTCGTAATACTTGGCGGCAATGTCGCTCTCTTCGATGCCTTGGGTGATGTGCACCGGCTTGTCTTCGGGACGCAGCGACATGCCCATCGCCAAACGCAAACGCTCCGATGCAATCGCGCGCTCGCGGTAAATGCTCTCGCGATATTTCGGCTCGTCGCCTGGGGTAATGATAAACGGAATCTCTTCGATCGTCTTGATGTCCGCCCTGCTGTACGCAAGCCGCGCGATCTCGGTAAATACCTGTTTGCGCAATTTGCGAATCGGGGTGTCTAATCCACGCATTGATTACTCTCCTGTCCTGTACTGCGCATCCAGTATAACATAGCCGAGCCGATCGGCATACCGTTTGCGCATAAATTGTCAATTATTTTGTCTCATAGCAAGTATTCCCGCAGCGCGTACGTACGATACCGTCGCAAGCGCGCCGAACTCAAAGCTTGCGCTGACGCTTGCCGCGCGGCTTGGGATTGAGAATCTTGCCGTCGGGCGTGCGCATCTTGCCTTTGTTGCGCGGCTTAGACGACGCGCGATCGGCATCGTCGCGATCCGCGCCGTAAGAAGCGCGAGGCTTGTCCGTCCGCACGGAACTCCACTTGTATCCGCCCGTGCGAGCGGGGCTTTCGCCCGCCGCACCCGCGCGATCTTTGCGCGGCGCTCTACGCTCCCTCGGCGCATCCTTATCAAAATCGGTGCGCTTGCGATCCCGCGGCGCATCGTCGCGTCCGTGCGGTCGATCGCCATAATCCCTGCGCGGCGCTCTACGCTCCCGCGGCGCGTCTTTGTCGAAATCGGTGCGCTTGCGATCCCGCGGCGCATCGCTCGAATCCTGTCCGATCCCGTCGTCTTCGCGCGCATCCGCCCGACCGCGCGGCGGACGCTTGCGGTCTGCATCGCCGCGGCGCGCGGCAGGTTTGTCCTGCGCGTTGGCTTCTTGAATGCGAAGTTTGCGCGTGCCGATCGTCACGCCCGCAAGTCGCATAATCTGCGTCTGCGCATCCGTCGTAACTTCGATAAATCCGTATGTATCGCGGAGCTTGACGTCAACGATCTGCCATGCCCGTATATCGCATTTTGCGCCCACAAGCTTGATGCACGCGTCCTTGTCCAATCCGTCGCGACTGCCGACATTGATGAAAAACCGTTTGGTGTCCGCGCGCCCGTCCCGCATGCGGTTGGAAGCGTCGCGCGGCAACGTGTAGGCGTCCGCGTCAAACTGCAATTCCAGCGGTTGGAGCGCGTTGTGACTGACCTTTTGATAGGACGGCAAAAATCCCGTCTGCGCCGCGTCGATCAACGTGTACGCGACGCCGCCCTTTTCCGCGCGGGCGGTACGCCCGATCCGATGCAGATAAAAATCGCTGTCGGTGGGCGGATCGAAGTTGAAGACCGCGTCGACGTTCTCGACGTCGATGCCGCGCGCCGCGACGTCGGTCGCGACGAGTACGCGCAAATCTCCCTGCTTAAACGCATGCATGATCTGCGTGCGCACGCTCTGGCGCAGATCGCCGTGCAAGACTTGCGCCGACACGCCGCGCGCCTGCATCGCCGTACCGACGCGTTCGCAACGGATCTTGGTATTGCAGAACACCATCACACGCCGATACGCGTTGCGCTCGATCAACTCGGTCACGACGCCGACGCGCGCATTATCCTTGACGATCGCGAAATACTGCGCGATGTCGGGCAGATCGCTGCCGTCGCGCGTCGCGACGATCTGCACCGGATCTTGCAAAATCCGTCCGCACAACGACTCGATCTCGCGCGGAATCGTCGCCGAATAGACCGATCGCTGCATCTGCGCGGGCATGTGCGACGTAATCTGTTCCACGTCCTTGATAAATCCCATGTCCAGCATGACGTCGCACTCGTCCAACACAAAGTAACGGACGTGCGCCATGCGTACGGTGCGGCGCGCCAAATGATCCAGCATGCGACCGGGCGTCGCGACCAAGATCTGCGGTTTTTTGCGCAAAAACAGCAATTGGCGCTGTAAATTTTGTCCGCCGTACAGACCGGCGGCGCGCACGCCTTCGTAATACGTGCAAACCTGTTGGATGACTTCGCAGATCTGAATGACCAATTCGCGCGTCGGGCATAAGATCACCGCTTGCACGTGTTTGTCCTCTCGATCGATCCCGCACACCATCGGCAATACGAACGCCAACGTCTTGCCCGTACCGGTCGGCGCCTTGGCAACGATGTCTCTGCCCTGCATCGCTACCGGAATCGCTTGCGCTTGAATCGGCGTAGGCGATTGGATATTTTTGTCCTGCAACGCACGCAAAATCGCGGCGTCTGTAATGTATTGTTCAAATTCGTTCATGCTTATATCATACACGAACATTTGCTTTTACACAAACCATTTGATATAATAACAAAAAAGAATTCGGAGCCAGTATGTCTAGAACCGCAGTCATCACCGGCGCTTCGGGCGGAATCGGAGCAGCCATCGCAAAACAGCTTGCCCGAGACGGCATGCGCGTCGTCCTGCACTACAATACCGGAGACGAGCGAGCGCTCGCCCTGCAATCGGAATTGCATGCAAACGGCGCGGATGCGAAAATTTTCCGCGCCGATCTGTCCGATCCGACGCAGTCGCGCGCGCTGATCGAATACGCGCTGTCCGAATACGGCGCGATCGACGCGCTAATCAACAACGCCGGCATCTCGATCGGCGGCATGCTGTGCGATATGAGCGATCGACAAATCCGCGATCTGCTCGATACCAACCTGCTCTCCGCGATCGTCTGCGCGCGCGAAGCGAGCAAAGCGATGCTTTTTGCCCGCCGCGGCAGCTTGATCCAGATCTCGTCGATGTGGGGACAAGTCGGCGCATCGTGCGAAAGCGTCTACGCCGCAACCAAAGCGGGGCTGATCGCGCTGACCAAATCGCTGGCAAAAGAATTGGGTCCGTGCGGAATCCGCGTCAACTGCGTATGCCCGGGACTTATCGACACGGACATGAATCGCCATCTGAACGCGAGCGACCTGCAAGAACTGATCGACGCAACCCCATGCGCCCGAATCGGAACGCCGCAAGACGTCGCAGACGCGGTCTCTTATCTGCTCAGCGACCGCGCAACGTATATCCAAGGGCAAATATTGGGCGTAAACGGCGGATATATCATTTGACGCGGGATTCCCGACAGATATCCCGCGCATGAAATCCCGCCGAAATTCTACGCGCAAAGTCCGATTTTCCGAATCCATGAGAGAGAAATATAAGCGAGCGCTTGCTCGTTGCTATTTTTATTGATCGACGTATACCGCCGTGCAATCGCCGCATACTAGCGATATGAAACGTGCATTTTTGATCCCGATCCTGACCACCGTCATCGGCGGAACCGTCTGTTTCGGCGCCCGCGAGGCGGAGCGCCCGTCCCGCGTACGCGTCGTACCGATGCAGTATACGCAAACGCGTGTCGTATCCGAAGATTCTTGCAAACGCATCCCGTACGGCGAAAACGGCTATGTGCAAATCCACACCGATACCGAAAGCGGATATCAGGAACATATCCTGTTGTCCGTCACGATGCCCGATCAGCCGCCGATCGTCTTCACGCCGGCGAACGGATCGGGATACGATCCCGTCGTACAAATCCTGACGCTGTCCGATTGCGAACCGTGCATCTTCTATCAATGCGCGACCGGAGGCAACGGCGGCATGACGGATACCGCCGTCTATCGCGTCTGCGACGATCAGGTCGTCGAACTGTATACTTCGATCCGACAGACCAAGGATCTGCCGTACCATGCGCAAGCGGAAGACGGATATTGCGTACGCGTCAGCGACGGCAGGACGCAGTCGACTGTCGACGTGCGCAATTTGCCCGCGGAAGTCCTGTCTGAATCCTATAACGCTGACGGCAAGCTGATCGCCGAGCCCGACATATGGATCAGCGGCGTCGTCACCGTGCAGCCGATCTATCTGGGCGAAACGCGCGGTTGGATGCTCGTCGAATTTCGCGAACTCAACTGGAACGCGCGCGTCAATCGAATCGGTTATATCACTGCGCCGCTTGCGTTTACGGGCGACGGATTTTGTCCCGAACGCGATCCCGCGTTTCGCATCGTATCGACGCTGTGGCAACGCGAAAGCATCGCAAAACAAACGTCCGAATCCCGAGAGGAATAACAAGACGAAAAAGCATTTTGATTTTTATCAAAATAATAAATTAAATTTATATTTGAATATCTATTGAATATAAATATCTTAAAATTATAAAAATTCAGCGTAAATTCATCGAATTTGCGCTGAAAATTTATCTAAAAATTATTTGAAAAACCTCTAAAAAGTATTTGACAACCCATGTATACAATGCTATGATATGGGCGAAAATCGAAACAGGAGGTGACAAACATGCGGAAATATTGGAAAGTGTTCAAGGAATTCTACGTCCAATACATTGTAGCAACCAAAGGCAATTTGCATATCTAATGCACAATAAGGGATATTTTGAAAAGTATGAGACAATGCCGCGGCATTGTTATTTTTTTGCTCCGACAACGCGCACGCGGCAATCCGCGCAACGCAAACGCCTTTCTGCATTTACAAACCATTCATCGATTCTGCTACTCCTCGTCCAAACGCATCGGCGCGCATATTCGTTGATTCCACACACATCGATCCCGAATCGCATCGCCGATGCCGATCCGACCCGCGCGTCAGGTCCGCTGCGCATCGTTATAAACGCACGCAAGTCCGAATCCGACCGGCAAATACCGACGCCGTAACAAACGCGACAATAAAATGAAAGAGAGTCAACATTCCTGCCGACTCCCTTCCATTATATGATAAGGGGGAAAATTATGAGCTTTGTGATGTCTCCGGAAGCACTTCTCCCGATCGACAAGCAAAGTATATCATGCGCAAATCGGATTGTCAAACAAAATTTCAAACTTTTTTCGAAAATTTTTATTTTGTTTGGCAAATGTTTTCGTTTGGTTATTTATTTGCCTTATGACGGCATACAAACCGTTCAATCTTCTCCATTGCACGCTTCAAGCTCGCAATCGAATAAGCATAGCTTATACGCACATAGTCCTTTCCAACCGCGCCGAACGCTTCGCCCGGCACGACGGCGACGTGTTCTTCGCGCAAAAGCTCATTGGCGAACGTCTCGCCGTCCATCCCCAAAGACGATACGCACGGAAATACGTAAAACGCGCCGCGCGGCTCGAACGTCTCCAATCCGATGCGATTGAGTTGCGCAACCAAAAATCTGCGCCGCATATCGTATTCTTCGCGCATCTGCTCGATCGACGCATAACGATCTTCAAACGATTGATTGAGCGCGCTTAACGCCGCATACTGGCTTGCGGTCGTCGCGCACATGATCGCGTATTGGTGAATTTTGAGCATCTGGCGAATCAACGGCTCGGGCGCGCAAACGTATCCCACGCGCCAACCCGTCATCGCAAACGCTTTGGAAAATCCGTTGATCAAAATCGTGCGCTCGCGCATGCTGTCGACCGCGGCAACCGACGCATGCCGACCGCCGTACGTCAATTCCGAATAAATCTCGTCCGAAATCACGATCAGATCGCGCTCGATCGCGATCCGCGCGATCGCCTGCACCTGCTCGCGCGTCATGATCGCGCCGGTCGGATTGTTGGGATACGGCAAAATAAGCGCCTTGGTGCGCGGCGTAATCGATTCCAACAAATGCTCGGGCATCAATGCAAAATTGTCCTTTGCTTCGCATACGGCGGGCACGGGCGTCCCGAAACACAGCGACACCAACGGACTGTACGACACGTAACTCGGCTCGGGAATGATCACTTCGTCTCCCGGCTCCAACAACGCGCGCAACGCCAAATCGATCGCTTCGCTCGCGCCGACGGTCACGAAAATCTCGTGCTGCGGATCGTATTCGAGCTGTTGGCGGTCTTGCAGATAGTCGGAAATCGCCTTGCGCAACGCAGGCAGACCGCTGTTGGACGTATATTGCGTGTTGCCGTTGCGGATACTGTCGATCGCGGCCTTGCGCGCAAACCACGGCGTATCGAAATCCGGCTCCCCGACCCCCAACGAAATCACGTCCCGATAGATGTCCGCAACGTCGAAAAACTTGCGGATGCCGGAAGGTTTGATTTCGCGGATGCGGCGATTGAGATATTTGTCGTAATTCATACCAATTCCTGCCGTTTCTTGTCCGCGCCGCGATCCAGCACGACGCCTTCCGATTTATACTTCTTCAAAATGAAATGCGTGGCGGTGGAGATCACGTTCTCCATCACGGAAAGCCGCGCCGATACGAAAGACGAGACTTCTTTGAGATTGCGCCCTTCGACGATCACGCTCAGATCGTAAGACCCGCTCATCAGATAGACGCTCGACACCTGCTCGCACTGCATGATCTCGCGCGCGATGCTGTCAAAGCCGTGCGTCATCTGCGGCGTGACCTTGACTTCGATCAACGCGATCACGAAATCGTCGCTCTGCACCAGCTCGTTGTTGACGACCGTCGTATATTTTGCAATGACGCCGTCGCGCTCCATGCGCTCGATCCGCGTCGATACGTCGCCGACTTCCAACGACAGCATCGTCGCAAGCGTCTCGTGCGTCGTGCGCGCGTCTTCTTTGAGCACCGCCAAAATTCTTTTGTCCGTCTTGTCCATCCGTCGATACCTCCGTCAATCCATCATTTCCAAATACTCTTCGTACGTGGTAATCTTGTCGAAAACTTTTTTGCCGCTCGCGCCGTCGATCTCGATGATCCGATCCGCGACCGTCTGCATCAATTCCTGATCGTGCGATGCGAACAGCATGCTGCCCTTGAACTGCGTCATGCCTTTGTTGAGCGCCGTGATGGACTCCAAATCCAAATGGTTGGTCGGCTCGTCCAAAATCAGGAAATTGCCGCTCTGCAACATCGCGCGCGCCATCATGCAACGTACCTTTTCGCCGCCGCTGAGCACGCTCGCTTTTTTCTTGGCTTCTTCGCCGGAAAAGAGCATTCTGCCCAGCCAACTGCGCAGGTAACTCTCGGTATGATCCTTGGAGTACTGATTGAGCCAATCCACCAAAGACAGGTTGACGCCGTCGAAGAATGCGTCGAAGTTTTGCGGAACATAGCTGAACGTCATCGTCTTGCCCCATTGGAATTTGCCCCCGTCCGGCTCTTCCAAGCCCATCAAAATGTCGAACAGCATGCTGATCGCAATCGACTTGTCGGACAGGAACGCGATTTTCTGCCCCTTCTGCACGGTAAACGACAGGTCTTCGAAATAGCCTTTTTTCGTCAAGCCTTCTACGGTCAGAATCTCCTTGCCCGGCTCCTGCTCAAAGTCGAAATTGATGTACGGATATTTGCGCATCGACGGCTTGATGTCGTCGAGCGTGAGCTTTTCCAACTCCTTTTTCCGCGAAGTCGCTTGCTTGGACTTGCTGGCGTTGGCGGAAAAACGCGCGATAAATTCCTGCAATTCCTTGGCGCGAGCTTCCGCCTTTTTGTTGGCTTCGCGCGCCTGCTTGGCAAGCAACTGGTTGGTCTCGTACCAAAAATCATAGTTGCCGACGTACATGTTGATCTGTCCGTAATCGACGTCGCAAATGTGCGTGCACACCTTGTTGAGAAAATGGCGGTTGTGCGAAACGATGATCAAGGTGTTCTTGAATTCCATCAAAAACTTTTCCAGCCAAATCACGGATTTCGCGTCTAGATTGTTGGTCGGCTCGTCCAAAATCAAAATATCCGGATTGCCGAACAGCGCTTGCGCCAACAGGATTTTGACCTTTTGTTTGCCGTCCAGCTCGCTCATCAAACGCTCGTGGTATTCTTCGCCGAATTTGAGTTCGTTGAGCAACGACGCCGCTTCGGACTCGGCTTCCCAGCCGCCCAGTTCGGCAAACTCATTCTCCAACTCGGACGCGCGCATGCCGTCTTCGTCGGAGAAATCTTCCTTGCAATACAGCGCGTCTTTTTCGTCCATGATCTCGACCAGACGCTTGTGCCCCATCAAGACGGTGCGCATGACCGTACAGTCGTCGAAATCGTTCTGATTTTGGTGCAAAACGCTGATGCGTTGGTTTTTACCGACGCTGACCGTGCCGCGCGTCGGCTCCAAATCTCCGGACAAAATGCGCAAAAACGTCGATTTACCGGCGCCGTTCGCGCCGATGATGCCATAGCAATTGCCGTCGGTAAATTTCAAATTGACGTCTTCGAACAACTTGCGTCCGCCGAACTGTAAAAACACGTCGTTTACTTGTAACATGACTCTCTCCTATCTGTGCGCGCAACGCGCAATCTGTAACTTTATATCGTCGGGCGCGCCGATACGCCCAGCCGCACCGACACGTGCCGCACGCGCAACACCAACTGCGTCATCGAGTCCCGCTCGACGATCCACGCCAGCTGCGTACGCGTCGTCTGTCCGGCGTCTATCCGCAACGTACCGTTTTGCCATTGCCCGTCCGTGCAGTCGCAATGCGCGTCGCCGATCGAAAACGCCGTATCTTTTATTTGAACGACCCGATCCGACGCTTCCAGTTCGAGATCCACGACGCAATACACGCGATCCGATCCGCTCAGATCGTCAGCGTCCGCGTAGACGTCTTCGAACCGTACGTCCGCGACTCGGATCGCATAGAGATCGAGCACTTCGATCCGCTCGCCGATGTTGCCCCATACCGGTTCGACGGAGCTGCGATTGACCGCCCATACGGTCAGCGCGACCGCCGCGACGACGATCAGCGTCAAACCGATCAATCCCGCGACGCGCAGTCTCTTCCAACGCTTACTCCGCGTCTGCTTGTCCTGCGTCATACGCCCCGAATGCGCGACGCGATGTCGCTGCACCGCTCGTAAATGCGCTCTATATCTTCTCCGATCGACCACTGACCGTCTTCGTAGACGATCTTGCCGTCGATCACCGTCATGCGGACGTTGTCCTTGCCGCCGGCATAGATCAAATTCTTGATCGGATCGTTGAGCGGCTGCATGTTGGGTCTGCCAAAATCGATCAGCGTCAAATCCGCCAACGCGCCCACGCGAATCCCGTCGCAATCCGTCAAGCCCATCGCCGCCGCGCCGCCGCGCGTCGCGATATCCAAAACGCGTTCCGCCGGCATGGCTTCCGCATGTCCGCTGACGCCTTTTTGCAATACGGACGCCAGGTACATCTCGCGAAAGAAATCCAATGCGTTGTTGCTCGCCGGACCGTCTGTCCCCAAAGCAAGCCGCACGCCCGCGTCCGCCATCTTCTGCAACGGCGCGATGCCGCCTGCCAGTTTGAGATTGCTGGCGGGACAGCTGACGACGCTCACGCCATGCTCGCGCAGCAACCGCATATCTTCGTCGTCCACGTGCACGCAATGGTACGCCGCGCCGCCGTATTCAAACATTCCCAAATCGCACAGCAACCGCACCGGAGATACGCCGCAACGCTCTCGACACTCGCGCACTTCGCGCGCCGTCTCGCTCAAATGCGTGCCCACCGGCAAATGCCGCTCGCCCGCAAACCGCGCCATCGCGCGCATTGTCTCTTCGGTATTGGTATACTCGGCATGCAAGCCGATACGATACGACACGAGACCGTTGCCCATACCGTCGATCTCGTCGAACCCGCGCTGCAAACGACGCTCCAAACGGTCATATACCGCGCCGTCGCCCGCTTGCAAATCGCTCGCGACGATACCGTCCATAATCGTCTGCCGAAATCCGCATTCCGCGCTTGCCGCCGCAATCGCCGGCAAATGGAAATACATATCCGCGCATGCGCCGATGCCGCCGCAGACGTATTCGGCAATCGCGAGTTTGGTCAACCAATAGCAATCGTCCGCCGTCAGTTTCGCCTCGTTGGGGAACACCTGACAAGTCAGCCATTCCTGCAACGGCATGTCGTCCGCCCAAGAGCGCAAAAACGTCATCGGAGAATGCGCGTGGGCGTTCTTGAACGTCGGGATCAGCAGCCCCCCGCGACCGTCGATCTCGCGATCCCACGGCAACAGAATCAAAGGACTGACCTGCGAGACCATGCGGATGCGATTGTTCTCCACCCACAGTTCGCCGTCGATCAATCCGTGCTCGGACGTCCATATCTTGACGTTGTAAAACCGAATCAACATGTCCGCTCCTTTCCGATCCGCTCGACGACGCCCGCAATCAACGCCTGCAAACGCGCGCCCGCCAAATCCGCCGCATGCTGCACGTCCACGTGACTGAGCGTCCCCTGTCCGATGCCGGCGGCGGGATTGGTGATACACGAAATGCCGAGTACGCGCATCCCCATATGCCGCGCCGCAATCGTCTCGATCGCGGTGGACATGCCGACCGCGTCCGCGCCCAACGCGCGCGCCATGCGGATCTCCGCCGGGGTCTCGAAGTTGGGACCGCCGAACTGAATATACACGCCCTTTTTGAGATCAAGCCCCTGCTCGCGCGCGACGTCGTCCGCGATTTGCCCCAGTTCCGCATCGTACGCGCGAGTCATGTCGGGGAAACGCACGCCCAAAGACGCGTCGTTGGGACCGATCAACGGCGACGGCACCATACAGATCTGATCGGTGATGCGCATCAACGTGCCGATCTGCGGATACGCGATGCCGCCCGCCGCGTTGGTCACGATATAATCCTTAGCGCCGAGCATGCCCATCAGGCGCACGCCCGTCACCGCCTGCGCGGTCGTATACCCTTCGTAATAATGCACTCTGCCCTGCATGCAGACGATCGGAACGCCCGCCAGCTCTCCGAACAGAAATCTGCCGGCATGCCCTTCCACGCCGCTGCGCGGCATATGCGGAATCTCGTCATACGCAACCGCATCCGCCACCCGAATGCATTCCGCAAAACCGCCCAGCCCCGATCCGAGCGTCAACGCCACGCGCGGCACAAAGTCCGTGCGCGCACGCAACGCCCGAAAAGCTTCTTGCAACGCCTGCATCGTCGTCATTATTTGGAAAACACCTGACGACTGCCCGGCTTGACCAGATCGATCTTGCCTTCCTTGCACAACGGGCATTCGTCCGGCTCGTACGACACGATGTCCATGCTGATCAAATTGACGAATTTGACGCCGAAGTCCACCTTACCGTTGCTGCGATCGACGATCGAGCATACCGCTTGCACGTTCGCGCCCAACGACTTGGCGAGCGCGACGACCTCTTTGACCGATCCGCCCGTCGTCACGACGTCTTCGCAGACGATGACGTTGGCTCCGGCAGGAATGGAAAATCCGCGGCGCAGCGTCATCACGCCGTCTTCGCGCTCCGCAAACATATTGGGAACGCCCAGCTGCCGCGCCACTTCGTAGCCCATGATGATACCGCCGATCGCCGGAGAAATCACGAGATCGACGGGCGTGCCCTGCAACTTTTCGGCAAGCGCCTTGCAAAGCTTCTCGCTCGACTCGGGATGCACGAACACCTTGGCGCTCTGCATGTACGTATCCGCGTGTCTGCCCGACGTCAGGCGAAAATGCCCCTTCAAAATCGCGCCGGTCTGTTGGTAAATTGCCAATGCTTCTTGCTGTGTCATATTGTCCTCCGCATAAATTGTTCTTGCGCGTATCGTCGCATCAGTTGAGAATCAACGATCCGATCAAATCCCGAATGTCCGTATCGCTGTCGCGCAGATACGTCTCCAAATCCCGCGCGATATCCGCCGCCGCGGTCGGATACGTAAAGTTGTGCGTGCCGATCTGCACCGCGGTCGCGCCGCAAATCAAAAATTCCAACACGTCCGTATAGCTCGTGATGCCGCCCAATCCGATGATCGGAACGGAAACGGCGTTGTAGCAGTCCCATACCATTTTGAGCGCGATCGGCTTAACGCACGGACCGCTCAGTCCGCCGTGATTGTTGGCGAGCACGGGTCTGCGCGTACGCACGTCTACCGCCATCGCCGCCAGCGTGTTGATCAACGATACCGCGTCCGCGCCGCCTTGCTCCGCTGCGCGCGCGTTGTCCGCGATGCATGAAACGTTGGGGCTGAGCTTGGTGATGATCGGCTTGCGACAGACGTCCTTGACCGCCCGCGTCACGCGCTCGACGCTCTCGGGCAGTACGCCGAACGCCATTCCGCCCGCCTTGACGTTGGGACAGGAAATATTCAGTTCGACCATATCCGCATGGCTGTCGTTGATCCGCTCGCCCATCGCGACATAATCTTCCAGCGTGCTGCCGGCGATATTCGCGACGACGACGGTGTCCTGCTCTTTCAGCCACAGATCGTCCGTGCGCAGATACTGCTCGATGCCCGGATTCTGCAATCCGACGCTGTTGAGAATGCCGCCGTACGATTCCGCGATCCGCGGCATCGGATTGCCCAATCGCGGTTGCAACGTCAATCCCTTGGTGCAGATGCCGCCCAAGCGATCGAGCGGATAAAACTGCGCGTATTCCTTACCGAAGCCGAACGTGCCGCTCGCTGTCAGGATCGGATTGCGCAACGTCACGCCCGCGATCTCTACTTGCTGTCGAAAACTCATAATACGATCTCCTCCAACGCAAATACCGGACCGTCTTTGCAAACGCGCGCATAGCCTTGTTCGCCGTTGCGCTTGACCTTGCAATTGCAGACCAAACAAGCGCCGATGCCGCATCCCATACGCTGTTCCAACGACACATACGCGGGCACGCCGTGCCGCGCGGCAACCTTGGCGAGCGAACGGTACATGATCTCCGGTCCGCACGCAAACACCGCGTCGTAACGCGCATTGCTCAACGCCTCGTCCAGCGCGTCGGTCACAAACCCGCGCCGTCCGGCGCTGCCGTTGTCCGTCGTAACGGTAACGCTGTCGCACAGACTGCGCAGACGCTCTTCCAACACGACCTTGCTCGCATCCGAAAATCCGATCCAGGCGTCAAACGCGCACTGCGGATTGCAACGCGCGACGGCAGGCAGCACCGCGCTGCCCATTCCGCCGCCGACCAGCGCGATCCGCGATCCCGCCGCGGGCGCGTAACCGTTGCCCAACGGCAACATCGCGCGCAACGTCTGCCCCGACGGGATTTCGCTCAAAATCCGCGTCCCCGCTCCGACGACGGCATAACACACCGTCACCGTCTCCGCGTCCCGATCGCAATCGCAGATGCAGAACGGTCTGCGCAAAACGTGTTCGCGCGTCGGCAACAGAATGTTGACGAATTGCGCGCCCGCGATCTGCGGCAGCTCCGGCACCCGCAACGTCATCTCATAGATATCCTGCGCGACGGGGCGATTGGAAAGCACCTGCGCGGCATAGTCTTTCAAAGCCATTGGTTCAAATCCTTCTTCATATCGAGCGTCGCCTGCAACGCCGCCTTGCGGTAATCCAGTCCGCGGTAGCAATCCTTGCGATACGCGCAGAGAATGCCGCGGGACGAGTTGACGATGCCGCCGACGCCGTCGCGGAAACAAACGGCGAGATCTTCCGCCTTGCCGCCCTGCGCGCCGTATCCCGGAATCAGGAAAAAGATGCCGGGATGCTTGTCCCGAATCGCCTCGGCCTGTTGTCGATGCGTCGCGCCGACGACGGCGCCGACGTTGGAATATCCGTACTTGCCGACCATGTTCGCGCCCCACCGTCCGACCAGCGTCGCCATATTGTCGTACAGCGTCGCGCCGTTGTCCAACGCGCGATCCTGCAATTCCCCGCTCGTGGGGTTGGACGTCTTGACCAACACGAACAGTCCCTTGTCGTACTGCTCGCAGTCGCGCACGAACGGCAAAACGCCGTCGCTGCCCAAATACCCGTTGACGGTAAGAAAATCGCACTCGAACGGCGTCGCGCTCGCGCCGCTCGGCAAAACCGTCTTACCCAAAAACGCCTTGCTGTACGCCGCGGCGGTACTGCCGATGTCGTTGCGCTTGGCGTCCGCGATCACGAACAAGCCGTTCTCGCGCGCATAGGCAAGCGTATCCGCAAACGCGCGCATGCCTTCCGCGCCGTACATCTCGTAATACGCGATCTGCACCTTGACGGCGGGGATCTCGTCTTTGAGCGTATCGATCAAGTCGAAGTTGAATTGGCGGATCTGCTTGGCGGTCTCCGCCAAATCGGTGCACCGCGCCGCCATCTCCTGCGGCAAGTAATCCGCGCAGGTATCCAATCCGATCACGGACGGATTGTCCGTCTCCCGGATGCGGTCGATCAGTCGGTCGATGATCATTGTTCTGTCTCCTTTGCGTACGTATATTTGAGTTCGCCCCCGACGATCGTATAGCGGACGCGTCCGTATACTTCTCTGCCGTCGAACGGCGTATTTTTTCCTTTGGATACAAATTTAGACGCGCAAATGCGATACGACTCTTGCGTATCGACCAGCGTCAGATCCGCAAGCGCGCCCGCTTGCAACGCGCCGCACTCGACGCCGACGATCTTCGCCGCGCCCGTCATCTTGTCCGACAACTCGTCGAGCGTCAGATATCCCGTCGTCACCAACGCCGTATACGCGAGCGCGAACGACGTCTCCAATCCCGCAATCCCGTTGGCGGCTTGCGGAAACGGCAATTCTTTCTCGAACGTCGCATGCGGCGCATGATCGGTCGCGATCACGTCGATCGTGCCGTCCTGCAATCCGCGGATGATCGCCATGCGATCGGACTCGGTCCGAATGGGCGGATTGACCTTGGCGTACGTATTGTATCCGCGCACGAGTTCGTCGGTCGCCGCAAAATAATGCGGGCACGTCTCGCACGTCACGCGCACGCCGCGCGCCTTGGCTTCGCGGATCAACTGCACGCCGCTCGCGGTGCTGACGTGCGCGATATGCACGCGCGTGCCGAGCATCTCCGCCAACACGATGTCGCGCGCGATCATCACGTCTTCCGCCGCGGACGGAATGCCTTTGAGCCCCAGCTCGGACGCGACGAGCCCTTCGTTCATGACGCCGTCGGCGGCGAGGCTCTTGTCTTCGCAATGACTGATCACGCACAGCCCCGTCGGCGCGGCGTATTCCAGCGCCAAGCGCATGAGCTGCGCGCTCGATACCGGCTGCCCGTCGTCGGAAACCGCGACGGCGCCCGCCTGTTGCATCTTGCCCAGTTCCGCCAACCGCTCGCCCCGCAGTCCGACGCTGATCGCGCCGATCGGATATACGCGGGCGAGATCGACTTCCCGCGCGCGGTCGACGATGTAGCGGACGATATACGCATTGTCGGTGACGGGATCGGTGTTGGGCATACAGCATACCGCGCCGAATCCGCCCGCAACCGCCGCCGCACTGCCGGTCGCGATATCTTCCTTGTATTCCAGTCCCGGCTCGCGCAAATGCACGTGCATATCCACGAACGCGGGCAACAGCGTCAACCCGTCCGCGTCGATCACGCGCGCGCCTTTGGTCTGCGACGCGCGAATCTTGCCGATCCGCACGATGCGTCCGTCCTCGATCAACACGTCCTTTTGTTTGCCGCGCACCAAAGCGCCGACGATGTAAATCTTGCTCATGACTCTCTCCTTATGCTTGCGCGAGCGCTTCGAACAACGCCATCCGCGCCGCTACGCCGAACGTAACCTGTTCGTCTTTGACCAACCGTTCGTCCCCGAACATGTCGCGCGAAATTTCCACGCCGCGGTTGACCGGACCGGGATGCATGACGATCGCGCCGGGATTGGCAAGTTGCATGCGCGCTTGATTGATCCCGTAAAACCGATTATATTCGCCTGCCGACGGAATCAGACCGCATTGTTGACGTTCCGTCTGAATACGCAAGCCCATCACGACGTCGCTGCCGACGAACGCTTCTTCGATGCTGCCGCATACGTGCCAGCCCATGCGCTCCGCGCCTGCCGGCATCATCGTCGCGGGACCGTACACTTTAACCCGCGCGCCGAGCGCCTGCAATCCGTACAGATTGCTGCGCGCCACGCGGCTGTGCTTGATGTCGCCGATGATCGCGACCGTGAGTCCGGATACGCCGCCGAAGTGCCGCTGCATCGTCGCCAGATCGAGCAACGCCTGCGTCGGATGCGCATGCAGTCCGTCGCCGCCGTTGACGACGCTCGCGCGGACATAGCGCGCCAAAGCCGCCGGCGCGCCCGACATCGCATGGCGCACGACGATAAAGTCGGCGCGCATCCGATCCAGCGTCACCGCGGTATCTTCCAACGTCTCGCCCTTTTGGACGCTGCTGTTGGCAACGGATACGTTGACGACCTGCGCGCCGAGAAATTTCGCCGCCGTCTCGAACGAGCAACGCGTGCGCGTGCTGTTTTCGTAAAACAGCGTCACGACGCTCTTGCCGTCCAGCACGCGGCGATGCGTCTCGCCGCGTACGATCGCGCGCTCCAATTCCTGCGTGCGGTCGAGCAATGCCTGTAAGAATTGCGGATCGATCCCTTGCAGTTGCAGAAAATCCCGTTTCATGTATCCGTCCTTTGTAAGCGTTTTTTTTATCATACCATACTTCGCTATAAAATAAAAGCGTGCGCGCATAAATTTGCGCAAAAAATACGCCGCTCGAAAGCGGCGTTGCAAGCGACTCAGTCGATGCGTTGGATTTTCAACAGGTTCGTACTGCCCGAACAACCGACCTGCGACGACGCGACCAAAGCCACTTGATCGCCCGCGCCGACCGCGCGGCAATACTTGGCGGTGTCCATCGCGTGTCGGAACAGCGTCTCCACGTCCGACTGATACTGACCGATCAACGGCAACACGCCCCAGCTCATGCCGAGTTGATAGTAAGATTTGAGGTTGGCGGTGACGGCGATGACCGGACAGGCGGGACGAAAGCGCGAAATCATCCGCGCGGATTTGCCGCTCTCGGTCACGACGATGATCGCCGCGCAATCCAGATCCATCGAAGACTTGACCGCGGCGCTGGAAATCGCGTCCGCGATGTTGCGCACCTGAAAATCGCACGCCATAAACCGCTTGCGGTAATGAATGCCGCATTCGGTATTCTGCGCGATCAGCGCCATCGTGCGAATCGCCTGCACGGGATACTGTCCCGCAGCGGTTTCGCCGGACAGCATGATCGCGCTCGTGCCGTCGTAGACGGCGTTGGCGACGTCGCTCGCTTCGGCGCGCGTGGGACGCGGACTGTGAATCATGCTCTCCAACATCTCGGTCGCCGTAATCACGCGCTTGCCCGCGGCGCGCGCTTTTTTAATCAACAGCTTTTGGATCTGCGGCAACTGTTCGTACGAAATCTCCACGCCCAAATCGCCGCGCGCGACCATAATGCCGTCCGCCGCGTCGATGATCTCGTCGATGTTTTCCACGCCCTTGCGGCTCTCGATCTTGGCGATGACCTGAATGTGCATGCCGCCGTTCTGCGCCAAAAACCGTTTGAGAATCAACACGTCTTCGGCATTGGAGACAAACGACGCCGCGACGAAATCCACGTCCTGCTCGATCCCGAACAACAGATCCGACTTATCCTGCTCGCTCAGATACGGCAGATTGAGCAACACGCCGGGGACGTTGATGCTCTTGTGATCGCTGATCACGCCGCCGGAAAGCACGCGCAGATGCACGTCTTCGCCCTCGATCCGATCGACTTGCATCCGAATCAAGCCGTCGTTGATCAGCACGATGTCGCCCTTCTTGACGATGCGATAAAAGTCCGCGCAAGTCACGCTCGCTTCGCGCGCGCTGCCCTGTACGGAATGATTGACGATGACGAATTCCGCGTCCTCGACGACCTCGACCTGTCCGTCCCGAAAACATTCCAGACGAATCTCCGGTCCGCGCGTATCCAACAGCAACGCGACCGGCTGCGCCAATTCCTGCCGTACGCGTTTGACCGTCGCGATACGGCGCGCATGCTCTTGTTGGGTGCCGTGGCTCATATTGAGCCGCGCGACGTTGAGTCCCGCTTTGACCATTTCGGTCAAGGTCTTGTGATTGTCGCACGCAGGTCCGAGCGTCGCGATGATTTTGGTTTTGCGCATAAGCGGATATCTCCCGTTGGATGGATTTATTCGGGATTTATTATTGCATATTCGCCCGCGAAATGGCAAGCGATCGACACGGACTGCGCGAATATTTTTATCCGCACAGTTTGACCGCGCTCCCGCCCGTCAGCACGAGCATTTTGACCGCCTCGGGCGAAAATTCGCCCGCTTTGACGACCAACGGTTTGTCGACGACGCCGCGTCCCAAAACGCGAATGCGCGTCACGTCTTCGGGCAACAGCTTTTTGCGCACGAGCGCCTGTACGTCCACGGTTTCGTGCGCGGCAAACGCCTGCGACAACGTATCCAGATAGACCGCGCCCGTGCGTCCGTCCGCGCCGCTCGCGTCCGTTTCGCGCTCGGTCAGCAACTGCGCGAGCGTATCGTCGAGCGCCTTATCCGCTTGCGCGCGGTCGATGCGCGGACGCAACAACTTGCCCAAATCCAACGTCTGTTTGCAACCGCCGATCCGACCGGTCAAGATGCATTTGACCAATCCGCGCCGCAGCAATTCCTGCTTGCTCTCGTAAGCGAGCAAATACGGCTGGGCGGCGTACGGCTGCGACTCCAATCCGTGTCGCTGCGCAAGCATGTCCGCGAGTTTGCAGGCATATCGCAATGCGCCGTCGCTGCGAATTTTGAGCATCAGCGGCGTCAAGGCGTATTTGCCTTGCTCGGACACGTCCGTCGGACGGTACTTGGAATCTTCCGCCTGCGCGGGATCGAGCGCAAAGCACGCGACGACGGATTTGCCGCGCACGAACGCCAACGCAAGCGTCTGATGCCCGACGTAAAAGCGCGCGTACTCCCAGCTCATGCGCATCTTGACGCCGCGATACCCGAGCAATGCGTCCCGCAACGCGCCGAATCGGCGTTGGGTCTGCGCGTCCGCCTGAATCAGTCTGGCCTGCGCGCTGTATCTGTAACGCAAATCCGTCTCCGACTGCGCTTCCGCGACGGGCGGATCGGACGGCGCATTCGCCCACACGACCGGTTCGGGCGCGATCGGATCGGGCACGACGGGCGCGACGGCGGGCAAAGGCGTTTCCGGCTGCGCGGGCGGCGCAGGCAACGGAGCGGACAAATCGTCCAAGGCGGCTTCCAACGCCAATATGCTCGGCATATCGTTGCGCGAGCGCATCTGTTGCGGCATCGGCAAAGCCGGTTGCGCCGCATGCGCCTCTTGCTGCGGAACGCGCAACAGGCGCATCAAACGCGTCAGTTTGCAGATCAGCACGACCGTCGCCAACGCGATCGCCGCGCCGAGCAGGACGACCCACACCTGTTGGGCAAGCGTAAAGCGCGTCCACAACGCCCCGATTGCGGAAAACGCCGGCACGGCGCGTCTGCGGTTGCCGCTGCGTCGGCGGATCGCCGCGTCGGTCAATCCGATCGCGAGCAATTGCGCGAGCAAAATAATCAACAATCCGATCGGCACCCATCGTCCGACGTCGGTCTGCCGCACCGCAAACAGATAATACCCGTCTCCCGCGGCGATTGTCCATTCGTCTCCGCTCGCCGCATGCGATTGGAGCAGCGTGTCGCCGTCCGAATAACCGAATACCGCCTGCGACCAATCGACCCCTTGCGCGCGGCGCCAACTGATCGTCGTATTCGGCTCGAACGGCGTGCGCGCGCCGTCGGCGTCGTACAGAACGACGCGCATCGCGGAACGCAACGCGCGACTGCCCCCGAGCAACGATTGCAAATGCGTCTGCGTGTCTTGCAACGCGTTTTCCGTCGCCAGCCGACAGCCCGGCAAAAATCCGTTTGCGTTGCGCGCGGTCAATACGGTTCCGTCGCCGAGCGTATACGTCAACGTCGGCGCGCAGATCGTCAGCGTCGCCGACATCGCCGGAATCGGATGATAATTGAGCGTATCGCCGACAAAAGTCGCCGTCACCGTATACGCGCCGACTTCGGTCACGGGCGCGGTATATCCGACCTGCACGCCGCGAGGAACTCCGACGGCGGTAAGCATGTGCGCGTTGCCGTCGCAGACGATGCGCTTGTCTTCGAAGCGCACCGCCGACATATCGTAGCGCGCTTTGGCGATCGCGACCGTAACCGGATCCGAAAGCTGCGTCCGCGCCGAACCGTCCGTCATCTTCGCCGTCACTTCCAATCGATATGTACCGCTGTCCGCGACCGAACATACCGTATGCTTGCCGCTGTCGTCGCCGACCGGAACGTCGTCTCGATACCAAGCGTACGAGAGCGAACGCACATCGCTGCCCACGGTGATCCGACACGCGAGCGTGACGGGCGACGCATCGTATACCTTATCGACGGACGGCACGAGATGTTCGATCCCGATTGTATCCGTCGGCGCGCCCGCGCGCACCGTCACGCCTATCAGATCGCTCTGCGCCGTCTGCGCAACCGCCTCGCGCCGCGTCGCGACGCGGTCGGGACGCCCCGTCACCGCATAATACAACACGCATGCCGCGACCGCCGTCGTCAACGCGACGACGACGATAAAACATGCGGTCCGAATCCAAGTTTTCATAGCCCACCTCCGCAGGAAGAATACGCAAATTATACCACCCGCCCGCGCGATGCTTACGCACAGCATCCGTACCGATATTGGCAAAAAACAAAAAAAAATCGCCCTTCGTGGCGATCGTTTGCAAAATATGGCGAAATCGATTCCGACTCCCCGACCGACGACGCGAGACAACGAAAAAAGACGGTCTGTCGACCGTCTTTGTTTTCGCAATTCAGCCTATCAGTCTTCGGACGGAGCGCCTACCGGGCAAACACCCGCGCATGCGCCGCAGCTGATGCAGGTAGCCGCGTCGATCACGTACTTGCCTTCGCCTTCCGAAATCGCGCTGACCGGGCAACCTTCCGCGCAAGCGCCGCAGGAAATGCATTCTTCGCTGATCACATATGCCATAGTCTCTATATCTCCTTTTTCTAGATTAACGATATTATAGCACCGATCCGCCGACTTGTAAATAGATTGCAAAATTTTGTCGCAAAATTTTACGCGTCCGCGCCGTCTCCGTCGCCTTGCGGGACGAAATCCGCCCCGTCGTCCGCAGGTTCTTGCTCGGCGGATTGCCGATCGCTCCTGCCGCCGGGCTTGCCGAGCGGCTCGTATTCGCCCGCGCCGTAATATTGCTGCATGACGCCGTCGTCCTTCTCGATCGCCACCTTAACGCGCTCGCGCAATACGTCGACTTCGGTAACCTTGCCGATCCCGTCTTCCGTGCGCACCATCGAACGAACTTTGGGCATAAATTTGCCCATCTGCGCGTAATACTCGTTTTCGTAACGCAGACAGCACATCAGTTTGCCGCACATGCCGCTGACCTTGGCGGGATTGAGCGAAATATTCTGATTCTTCGCCATCTTGACGGTCGCCTTTTCGTTTTCGCGCAAAAACCGAATGCAGCAACACTCTCTGCCGCACATGCCCATCGCGCCGCGCAACTTGATGTCGTCCCGCTCGTAGATCTGCCGCAACTCGATCCGCATGCGCATTTCGCCGGCAAGATCCTTGACCAGATCGCGAAAGTCCACTCTGCCGTCCGCGGTAAAGCTGAAAATGACTTTGGAACGGTCAAACGTGTATTCCGCATCCACGAGCTTCATTTTCAAACCGTGCTTTTCGATCTTCTTCTGACACAGCGCATACGCCTTGTCTCTGCGTTGGAGATTTTCCGCCGCGCGCTTGTCGTCGTCCGGCGTCGCTTTGCGCACGATCGGTTTGAGCGGCGATTTGACTTCCGAATCCGCAACCTGCGTATTCGCCATGCCTACCTGCGCGTATTCCAAACCGCGCACCGTCTCGACGATGACGTTGTCCCCGACCCGACACTCCGTGTCCTTGGGATCGAAATAATAGATCTTCGAGCTGTTCCCGAATTTGATTCCTACCACTACCGGCATTGATATTTTACCTCCAAGATGCCCATCAGCAAGCTGTCCGCGACTGCGTCCGGCTTACAATGACGGATGAGTTTGCGTCGGCACTTTGCGATCAGCGCCAACACGTTGACGACGGTGGCGAGATTGTACTGTTTCGCCAGCGTACGGATTTCCTGCTGTTCGGAGCATTCTCCTGCATGCACGCGCATCACCGCGCGCAACATCATTTCCGCAATATCCAGATAACAGGTCATCGCCTGCTCCGTCAATTGCAATTTAGACAACATGTCGACGACCTGCTTGCTCGTCTCCATATCGCGCAACACGTCCGCGATGCTGCGATAATACTGCCCGAATTGCGCGTCCTGCGCCAATGCGATCGCCCGCGCGATACTGCCCGCGCTGCATGCGACGATATGATCGATCTGCTGCGGATCGCGGACGCGATCTTCGAGAATCCCCGCCAGCGTCTCGCCCGAAAACGGCTGCACGAACAGCTTTTTCGCGCGCGATTTGACGGTATCGAGCACGGCGCTCGCCTGCGCCGCGCCGAGCAGAAACACGACGCCGCGCGTCGGTTCTTCCAGCGTTTTGAGCAACAGATTCTGCGTGCGCGCGTCCACGAGATCTACGCGCGGCAGGATCATGACTTGATAATCGCCTTCGTTGGGCGCGTAGAAGCTCCATTCCATCCAGGCGCGCACCGCGTCGCTCTTGGTATCCGCGCAGACTTGCATCGCGGAGTGATTGCCGTGTTCGACGCGCAAACAGTCGTTGCACACCCCGCATCCGTCCGCGCCGCAAAGAACCGTCCGCGCCGCTAGTCGGATCAGTCCGTCCAACGCCGCCGTGTCTTCGGTCAAAAACAGATAGCAGTGGTTGAGACTGCCCGCGCGTTTGTCCGCCGCAAGCGTCCGAAACGCGCGCGTTTCGCGCAGCAGTTCTTCGTACTCGATCATCTCACGATCCCCCGTGCGCGCAAGCACTGCACGATCTGCGCGTGGATGCTCTGCGCATCCGCAGACGCGTCGATGCGCACGATTCGTTGCGGCTCCCGCTCCGCCGCCGCGCAATATCCGCGATATACGTCTTGATGAAACGCAAGCGCTTCGCCTTCCATGCGGTCGGCAACGTCCGCGCCGCCTTTGCGACGAAAGCCCTGCTCGGGCGGCAGATCGAGAAAAAAGGTCAGATCGGGCGCAATATCGTCGCACGCAAATCGGTTGAGCGCGGCAATCGCTTCGCCGCCCAGATTGCGCGCGATGCCTTGATACGCATACGTGGAATCGATAAAGCGGTCGCACACGACGATCGTGCCGCGCCGCAACGCGGGACGCACGACGCTTTCGATCATCTGCGCGCGCGCGGCGCAGTACAGCAACGCTTCGCAACGCGCATGCATGTCGCGATGCGACGGATCGATCAACAACGCGCGAATGCGTTCGCCGATCGACGTGCTGCCCGGCTCGCGCACAAACAGCGTCTCGCAGCCCGCCTCATCCAGATACGCCTGCAACATGCGAATCTGCGTGGATTTCCCTACGCCTTCGCAACCTTCCAATGTAATGAGTTTGCCCTGCTCGCGCATCGTCTACACTCCTTTATCTTCGAGCACGACCAACCTGCCGTGCACCAACCCGAACGCGTCCGACGCTTGCGTCAGATAGCGCACGGTATCCTCGTCGTATATTTGTCCCCTGCGGATCAACGGCACTCCGGGCGGATACGTCCCCGCAGGCGCGCCGCAGATTCTGCCGACCGCATCGCGCGGCGATACGAATTCGACCGCGCCGCCGCGCACGCCGCTGTCCGCGCACGGCGCAGGCGTTGCGATCGGATCGGCTTTGCGCCAGTTTACGCGCGCAAGCGCCCGTTCCAACGCGTCCAGACGATCGACGTTGCGCGGCGTCACGATGCAGACCAGTCGATCGATGCACGCCATCTCCGCCCATACGCCTTGCGCCTGCAATTGCGCGTTCGCGTCCCGCGCGTCCGCATCGGCGGTCGAGACGACCAAGCGCGTAGGATCGTCGTTGGCGACGACGGCGCAGGGAGACGGCAGTCGCAACTGCGCGATCCGCGCGATCGTATCCCGATACGCCTGCGCGCCGTGCGTCTGCGCCCAAGCGCGCGCATAATCCATAGACGCCATGACCAGATAGCCGGGCGACGTCGTGTGCAGCAGATTGCGCCAATATACCGCGCGATCCGCCGGCACGCGATCGGACAGCTGCAACAGCGCGCCCCCGCCGTATACGGGCAACGTCTTGTGCATACTGACGCCGACGATGTCTCCATATCGTTCCGCGCGCTCGGGCAATCCGTCGCACAAGCCGAAATGCGCGCCGTGCGCCGCGTCTACCCACAGCAGTTTTCCTGCGTCGTGCGCCGCGCGCGCCAGCGTCGGTAAATCCGCGCACCGACCGAAATAGTCGGGCGACGTCACGCAGATGCCCGCAACGTCCGTATCCGCGACCGCATCGCATGCCTGCTCGACGGTCTCGCAATATTGCGGCTCGATTCCGGCGAGCATGCACCCGCTTGCAAACGACGCGTGCATCGGACCCAACGCGATAACGCGTCGCCCGTACTCCGCCATCAACCGCAAACCGATATGATTGGCGATCGTACAGCCGCACGTCAAAAACAGCGATCTCGCGCACCCGAATGCCTGCGCCGCCAACGTCTCCGCCTCGGCGATCGCGCCCTTGGGGCACAACAGGTTGTCCAGCCCATCCAATTCGGTCGCGTCGTATGCGGCGCCGGCGTACAACCCGTCTCCGCATCCCCCGTGTCCGGGCATGTGGAAACGCGCTTTGCCTGCGCGGCTGTATGCTTCTACGGCTCGATAGAGCGGTGCGTTCGTCATGTAAGCAAATAAAAAGCAGCCGACAGACTGCTTTGTCCGGTTTATTTGATCGGTTTCATGGTCGGGAACAGCAAGACGTCCCGAATGCTCGACTGATCGGTAAACAGCATGACCAAACGGTCGATGCCGATCCCCAGTCCGCCGGTCGGCGGCAGTCCGTACATCAGCGCCGTCACGTAATCTTCGTCCGGCAACTGCGCCTCGTCGTCGCCCATCTCGCGTTCTCTGAGCTGCGCGGCAAAGCGCTCGCGCTGATCGATCGGGTCGTTGAGCTCGCTGAACGCGTTACCCATTTCCCGCGCGGTGATAAAGAATTCGAAGCGTTCCGTCAACCGCGGATCGCTCGGCTTGCGTTTGGCAAGCGGCGACACTTCGACCGGATAGTCCAAGATGAACGTCGGTTGCACCAAATGTTCTTCCACCTTTTGATCGAACGCGGCATACAGCAGTTTGCCCCAGGTCAATTCGCCTTCCGGAATGCCCACGCCCGCCTTGGCGCATTGCGCTTTGAGCGTCTCGACGTCCTGCGTCGCGTCGAAATCCACGCCCGTATATTCGCGCACCGCCTGCGCCATCGTCATCTTCTTCCACGGCGCCTGCAAATGGATCGTCTCGCCCTGATATTCGATGTCGTACGTTCCTTTGACCTTGTGCGCGATATAGCAGAACAACCGCTCCGTAATATCCATCATCCCGTAATAATCGGTATACGCTTGATACAGTTCCACGGTCGTAAACTCGGGATTGTGCTTGGTATCCATGCCTTCGTTGCGGAACAAGCGTCCCACTTCATAGACTTTTTCAAAGCCGCCGACGATCAGACGTTTGAGATACAACTCGGGCGCGATGCGCATGTACATATCGATATCGAGCGTATTGTGATGCGTGCAGAACGGACGCGCGCTCGCGCCGCCCGCGATCGTATTGAGAATCGGCGTCTCGACTTCCAGATACCCTTCCGCGTCGAGAAACGCGCGCACCGCGCCGATGATCTTGCTGCGCAACACGAAGATCTCTTTGACTTCGGGATTGGCGATCAAGTCCACGTACCGCTGGCGGTATCGCAGATCGGTATCTTTGAGCCCGTGGAATTTTTCGGGCAACGGCAACAGCGATTTCGCCAACAGTTCGACCTTGGTCGCATGGATGGAAATCTCGCCCATTTTGGTCGTAAACACATGCCCCGTCACGCCGACGATGTCGCCGATGTCGATGCGTTTGAATTCGGCGTAAGGTTCGTCCCCGAGCGAATCGCGGCTCACGTACAGCTGAATGCTGCCCGTGCAGTCGATCAGATGCGCAAAGCTCGCCTTGCCCATCACGCGCTTGGAAATCAAACGTCCCGCGATCGCGACTTCTTTGCCGTCCCAGTTCGCATAGTCGAGTTTGATCGGCTGCGCGTACGCGGTCTTGTCGAACTTGACGCGCTCGAACGGATTGCGTCCCTGCTCAATCAGTTCGCGCAACTTATCGCGGCGCGCCTGTAAAATATCGTTTAAGTTTTCGGTAGGTTGTTGTGTCATGGTTCGATCCTAAAATATTTCGTCGCCGCCCGTATTATCCGGATCAGCCGACCGTAATCTCGAGTACTTCGATGTCGTACGTATCGTCCGGCATCTCGACGGTGCGTTTGTCGCCGACTTTCGCGCCCAGCAACGCGCGCGCCAACGGCGATTCGTTGCTGATGCGTCCCGCGGAAATGCTCGCTTCCGCCTGACCGACGATCGTCACCGTGTCTTCTTCTTTCATATCGCAATCGTAAAAGCGCACCGTCGCGCCGACGACGACCTGATCGCTCGCCGCGTCGGTCTCGATCAATTCGGCGTTTTCGAGTTGCCATTGCATCAGGACGATTTCCTGCTCGATCAACGCCTGCTCTTCTTTGGCGGCGTCGTACTCCGCATTCTCGGACAGATCGCCGTATCCGCGCGCTTCCTTGATATGCTCGCTCGCTTCCTTGCGCTTGACGTTTTTATAATACTCGAGCTTTTTTTCCAACTCGGCTTTCCCTTCCGGGGTCAAATAGAATTTCTGCATAATTCTCCTCCTGCTTATACGCAAATTCAATCTTTGTTTTCGTTGGCGCGATAGCTGAGAACCAGCAAACTTTCGCTCATCGAAATATTCTCGATCACGACGCCGGGCTGAACCGTCAGATCGATCGGCGCAAAGTTCCAGATCATCGTCACGCCCAACTCGGTCAAGCGATCCGCAACCTGTTGCGCGACTTGTTTGGGCGTCGCGATGACCGCCATGTCGATCGTCTCCGCGCGCAGATACGACTCCAAACGATCCATCGAATACAGCGGCAGTTCTCCCACCCGATCCGACGCGGGCGCGGCGTCGAACAACGCCTTGACCCGAAAACCGTATTTGCCGAATCCCTGATACCCCGCAAGCGCGCGACCGATATTGCCCGCGCCGACGATGATCATCGCATACTCTTTGGTCAGACCGAGAATCGCGCCGAGTTCGCCTTTGAGTTTTTCCACATCGTAGCCGTATCCCTGCTGTCCGAATCCGCCGAAATTGCAAAAGTCCTGCCGTACTTGCGACGCGGTGATGCCGAGCATCTGCGCAAGCGCGTGGGAAGACACCTTTGCCTGTCCCTGCTCGCTGAGCAACCGCAACTGACGGTAGTATTTAGGAAGCCGCTTGATAACCGCTTCGGAAATCACTTTCTTTTCCATTTCGAGTCTCCTTCTTCGTTCCGACGAAACGGCGCAAAAACACGATGCACATTCGTGTACATAGTTATATATATTCTATAAGCGAACAGACGTTTTGTCAAGCAGTTTTTTCTCGGCTTGTCCGCCGCGTCTCTCGCGCAAAACAGTATTGCCGATTATGAAATTTTTTTGCGCAGTTTGCGGATATGATAATAAAAATTCGCCTGTCCGATCTCCAACGTCGCCAGCGCGCGCCGCAACGGAATGCGCTTGTGGATATAATCCGCCGCCACGGACAGAAACAACTCCGAATACACCCTCGACGGTCTGCCGAAACGTATCCCCTTTTCCTTGGCGGAACGGATGCCTTCCGCCTGACGGGAACGGATGTTTTCGCGCTCGTTCTGCGCGACGAACGAAAGAATCTGCAATACGATGTCCGATATGAATTTCCCGACCAGCGAGTCGTCCGACGCGCGCGTATCGAGCAGCGGCATGTCCAGCACCAGAATATCTGCGCCGATCTGTCCGGTAATCCGCGACCATTCCGCAATGATCGCTTCGTAATTTCTGCCCAGACGGTCGATCGACTGGATGACGAGCAAATCGCCCGCTTTCAGCTTGCGAATCAGTCTGCGATACTGCGTCCGCTCGAAATCTTTGCCGCTCTTTTTGTCGCAATAGATGCGGTTTCTAAGGATTCCGAACTCCAAAAAAGCGCTGATTTGTCTGGTTAAATTCTGATCGCGCGACGACACGCGCGCATAGGCGTATTGATCCATTGTATTTTCTCCTCGGTGTGTGGATTTCTTTGGATTCAGCATAGCAAAATATACTGGAAAACCGCGCTTTTTTCTTAAATCGATAGCATTTCGGATCAAAATTATAGGAAAAGTATACCTTTCCTACAACACATATAATATTGTGAAATTTTCGTCGAATTCCACAATTTCATTGTAGTTTCTTTTGTTGCAAATTGCAATACCAAACCGTAAAAAAAGTATACTTTTCCTATGAGTCAGGAGGTCATTATGAAACAACGTTTTTGCTTCGTCTGCGTCAGTATGATCTGCATACTCGCATGCGCGTGCTGCTTTGCAGGCTGCGCAGACAACTCTCATACCCACTCGTATGCTCAGACCTGGTCGACGGACGCGACGCACCATTGGCACGCTTGCGCCGGCTGCGACGACAAAGCCGACTATGCCGCGCATGATTTCTCCGCCGGCAACTGCGTCTGCGGCACGCCCGATCCGACGCCGTCCCATACGCATATATGGGCGAGCATCTGGAACTCCGATGCGACGCATCACTGGCACGACTGCGCCGGTTGCGACGCAAAATCCGACTACGCCACGCACGATTTCTCCACCGGCAACTGCGTCTGCGGCAGACAAAAGCCGCCTGTCTCGCATACGCACGACTGGGCAAGCGCATGGTCGTCCGACCGCGACGCGCATTGGCACAGCTGCAACGGCTGCGCCGCAACGACGGATCGCGCGCCGCACGCGGTCGGCGACGACGGACGTTGCACGACGTGCGGATATCTTGCCGATCCGACCTATACGGAAGGGCTTGCCTATACGCCGAGCGCCGACCGCAAATCGTACATCGTCTCCGGCATCGGCAGCGCGACCGATCCCCACGTCTCGATCCCATCCGATTACGAAGGACTGCCCGTCACGCAGATCGGCGCCAACGCATTCAAAAACGTCTCTTCTCTCGTCTCCGTATCGCTGCCCGACACGATCGTCGAAATCGGCAATTACGCGTTTGCCGGTTGCAACAACCTGACGGGCGCGACGGTATCCGACGGCTTGCAACGCATCGGCGATTGCGCGTTTTCGGGTTGCGGCGGTTTGACGCGCCTGCAACTGCCGACAAGCGTGACGCAGATCGGACTTTACGCGTTCTCCGACTGCGCGGGATTGACGGAATTCGACATTCCGTCCGGCATGACGACGCTTGCAAACAACCTGTTCGAGCGTTGCGTCTCGCTCCGTCGCGTCTCGATCCCCGCAGACGTTGCGTCGATCGGCAATTTTGCATTTTCCGGATGCGCGCAACTGGCCGAAATCGCGTTGCCGACCGATCTGGTTTCGATCGGCAATTCCGCGTTTGCCGATTGCAAAGCGTTGACGAACGTCCGGATTCCGGACGGCGTGACGCAACTGGGACATTCCGTCTTTAAGAACTGCGGCGCTTTGACCGACGCGACTTTGCCCGCCGGACTGCGCGCGCTGCCCGATTCCGCATTCTACAACTGCGCGCGGTTGCGCACGGTGACGCTGCCCGACACGCTGACGCAGATCGGCAACTATGCGTTCTACGGCTGCGCCGCCCTGTCGGATCTGACGATTCCGGTCGGTTTGACGCAAATCGGCGATTCGGCTTTGGCGCGCAACGGATTGCAGGAAATCTTCTATTGCGGCGACGCCGCGCAATGGAGCGCGATCCGCATCGGCAACGACAACGCCGCGCTCGATACGCTGACGCGTTACGATTACAGCGAGACGGCGCCCGCCGACGCAGGCAATTACTGGCATTACGACGCGGACGGCACGACGATCGTCAAGTGGTAAGTCCCCGACTCGACCCGCCGCCCGCAACCGTCTTCGGTCGCGGGCGGTTTCTTCGTCTCGCTTCGGTTGACAAATCCCGCCCCGATCGGCTACACTGAACTCATGAAGATTTGGGCGAGACTGGTGACGGACAACAAGTTGCGGCGGGATATGATCTACCGCAGCCCGCTTTCGATGACCGAAGCGCACTACGAGATCTGGATTCGCGAGATCTGCGATCAACTCGACATTCCCACGCCCGTCCTGTTGGAGACGCATTACGTCAACTTCGTGCGCTTTCACAATACGCGCTTTAAGCAAGACGATTTTATCGAATCGCTCGGCTACGATCGTTTCGTCGTCGAAGACTGCAAAGAGTAACGCCCCCGCTTGTATATCGATCGGGCGCCGACCCCAACATCTCGTATATTTTGACGAGTCGGCTTCGACGCCTTGCATTTGCGCTTGCGCTGTGCTATGATAAATGTCCGCGCCCAACCGCGCGACAATATTGCCGAGGAGTATCTGGACATGAGTTTGTGCACCCGTTCCAAAGAGAGTCGGGAAGACGGATATACGATGGTCGAAAACGCGTTCGTGGACGCGTTTATGCCCCAATGCGATCCGACCGCGCTCAAAGTCTATCTCTACGGACTGTATCTGTGCTCCGATCCGCTGTCGCAGGACAATTCGCTTTCGCACGTCTGCGACGCGCTCGCGCTGTCGCAACAGGAAGTCACGCAAGCGTTCGGCTATTGGGCGGATCGCGGATTGCTCGACATCGTCGGCTACGATCCGTTGCAGATCCGCTACCGCTCCGCGCGCACGGCGACCGCGGTGCGGCATTATAAAAAAGAAAAATTCGCGGACTTTAACGCCCAATTGGAAGCGCTCTTTCCGTCCGTCGTATTTGCCAATCCCAATCAGTACCTGCCCTATTACGACTTTATCGAAGAGAGCAAGATCAAACCGGAAGTCATGCTGATGATCATCCGCTACTGCGTCAATACCAAGGGCGAAAAGATCCGTCCCAACTACGTCTTGGCTGTCGCGCGCAACTGGGTAAGCGAAGGCGTGCGCACGCTGGAAGACGTCGAAGCGCGGATCCGGCAGATGGAACTCGCATCCGAAGCGTTGCGTTCCGTCGCCGCCGCCGTCGGCAAGAAGTCGGAATTGACGCTCGAAGACAAACAATATTATCTCAAATGGACGGACAACTGGGGCTTTGGATTGGACAGCGTCCTGACGGCGGCGAAACAATGCAAAAACAAAGGCGGCTTTGCGCGACTGGACGCGTTGTTGGACGAGTATTTCCGCAACAACTGCCTCAGTCCCGTCGACATCGAGCGCTATGCGCAATCCAAACGCCGCATGCGCGACTGCGCCGCGCAGATCGTCAAACGGCTGGGGCTGTGGTACGATTCGCTCGATTTCGTCGTCGAAAAATACGTCGCTCCGTGGACGAGCAAAGGCTTCGACGCGGACGCGCTCTGTCTGATCGCAGAATACTGTTTTACCAATTCGATCCGCACGTTGGAAGGCATGCAGAGCGCGGTTCAGAAGTTTTACAAACACGGTTGCATGAGCGTCGCCGCGATTCAGGAACATTTGGGCGATCTCGTGCGCGTGGATCGGATGATCCGCGATCTGCTCGAACAAAGCGGCTGCGCCCGCAACGTGACCGCCCAGGACCGCACGCTCTACGCGACGTGGACGAACGACTGGGGATTTGCGACGGACGCTTTGCTCTATGCCGCGCGGCAGGAACAAGGCAAGCCGTTCGCGTTCAACCGCATGCATCGCTATTTGGGACGCTGTCACGCCGCAGGCGCGCATACGGTCGAACAGATGCAACGCGTTCCGCAGCAGGAAGCGACCGCGCCCAAATCCGACTTCAACAACCACGACCGCAAATATACGAAGGAAGACCTGTCGGCATTCTTCAACGATTTCGATTCGCTCGACAAAATCGAGGTATAAGCGATGACCAAACAGCAACTGCTCGACCGTACCGACGACATTTTGCGCGACCGCCGCGAACAGGCGCGTCGGGATTTGCGCGCGCGACAAACCGCCGCTCTTCAAAATCCCGAATACGCGCAAGCCATGCAACGACTCAACGCCTGCCGCAACGAACTGGCGCGCGCCCAAGCGTTCGGCTCCGATCCGCAGGACGCGCAGACGCGTCTGGACGCGTTGCAAGCGCGATACGACGAGATCGTCGCGCGGTTGGGACTGGATCTCGATCCGCATCCGCAATGCCCGCATTGCGGCGACAGCGGTTTTGTCGACAACGACCGCCCTTGCGCGTGCCGCAAGCGCATCTATCAGCGGCTGTTGCAATCGTCTTGCCGTTTAGGATCTCTGCCCGCGTTTACGTTTGCGGACAACCGCATCGCCGACCTGCGCGTGCCCCAATCCGATCATCTGTCCAAAGTCTACGCGTTTGCCGCGCGATTTTGCCAACGGTTCGATACGACGCGCATCCGCAGCATTTTGCTGTCCGGCAACGTCGGCGTCGGCAAGACCGCTCTGCTTGCGGCGATCGCCAACGATCTGATCGCGCGCGGCAATACGGTATGCTATCTGAGCGCGTTCGAGTTTCACGAACTCATTCTTGCCCGCCACACCGGCAAGCTGCAACGCGATTCGGCGCTGTACGACAGCCTGTTCACGGCAGATCTGCTCATGCTCGACGATCTGGGCACGGAGCCGATCTACCGCAACGTCACGCTCGAATATCTGCTGCACATCGTCGAACGCCGCATCGCCGACGCCAAGCCCATTGTCGTCAGCACCAACTTGACGCCCGAATCCTTCTGCGCCCGCTACGGCGAACGCATCTATTCCCGCCTTGCCAACAAGTCCTATGCGGTCGTTACGCCGTATCTGGAAGGCGACGACCTGCGCAAATTCCAAAGCCGCTGACCAGTCCGCCCCGACCGCAATCGGCGCAAACAATGCAAAAAGATCTGCCTCGGCAGATCTCTTTTTTCTTCGATCGTTGCGCGCTTAATAGCGAATGCCGCCGCGCATCACCTTTTCCAGATACTTGGCATAATTGCTTTTGCCGTACATCGCGATGCAGTCCGCCAACTGCGCGCGATCGATCCAGCCGTTGACGAACGCGATCTCTTCGGGCACGCACACTTTGACGCCCTGCCGCTTTTCCAATATGCTCATGAAGCATGCCGCGTCCAGCAGACTGTCCGTCGTGCCGGTATCCAGCCAAGCGTAGCCGCGTCCCAGCAATTTGACTTGCAGCGATCCGTCTTGCAGATACATGCGATTGAGATCGGTGATCTCCAACTCGCCGCGCGCGCTCGGCTTGACTTTTTTGGCAAACTCGACCACTCTGTCGTCGTAGACGTACAGTCCCGTCACCGCATAATTGGATTTGGGATTCTGCGGTTTTTCTTCGATCGAGACCACGCGGTCTTGCGCGTCGAATTCGACGACGCCGAAGCGTTGCGGATCTTCGACATAGTATCCGAACACCGTCGCGCCCGATCGCTGCGCGACCGCGGACTTCAACATTGCGGACAACCCGTTGCCGTAAAAGATGTTGTCTCCGAGAATCATCGTACAGCTATCGCCCGCCAAGAAGGATTCGCCGATCAGGAACGCCTGCGCCAAGCCGTCCGGCGACGGCTGTTCCGCATACGACAACCGCAACCCCAGCCGCGCGCCGTCGCCCAGCATGCGTCGAAACGCAGGCAGATCGCGCGGCGTCGAAATGATCAGGATTTCGCGGATCCCCGCCAGCATCAGCGTCGACAACGGATAATAGATCATCGGTTTGTCATAGACCGGCAACAGCTGTTTGGACGTATCCATCGTCAACGGATACAACCGCGTTCCGCTGCCGCCCGCCAGTATAATTCCTTTCATAAAGCGATCCCCCTATTTCTGCGCGTAGAGGCGTTGATAATCCTTGCGGTATTCGCCGCTGACGATATCCTGCCACCACTTGCGATTGTCCAGATACCAGTCGATCGTTTTGACGATGCCGTCCGCAAACGTCGTCTTGGGCAACCATCCCAATTCGGCATGAATCTTGGTCGGATCGATCGCATAGCGCAGATCGTGTCCCTTGCGATCCTTGACGTACGTAATCAAGCTTTCGGGCTTGCCCAGACGGCGCAGGATCAACTTGACGATATCGATGTTGGACATTTCGTTATGCCCGCCCACGTTGTACACTTCCCCGATGCGCCCGTGCCGCAAAATGCGATCGATCGCATCGCAATGATCTTCGACGTACAGCCAGTCGCGTACGTTTTTGCCGTCGCCGTAGACCGGCAGCGACTCGTCCGCCAGCGCGCGCGAGATCATCAACGGGATCAGCTTTTCCGGAAAATGATACGGACCGTAATTGTTGCTGCACCGCGAAATCGTAATCGGCAATCCGTACGTACGGTAATATGCCTGCACGAGCAAATCGGCGCCCGCCTTGCTCGAACTGTACGGACTGGACGTATGGATCGGCGTCGTCTCCGTAAACATCAGATCGGGTCTGTCCAACGGCAAATCGCCGTACACTTCGTCCGTCGACACCTGATGATAGCGGATATTGCCGTACTTGCGACAAGCGTCCATCAACACCTGCGTGCCGAGAATGTTGGTCACCAAAAAGATCTGCGGATCTTCGATGCTGCGATCCACATGGCTTTCCGCCGCAAAATTGACGACCGCGTCCGGACGCTCGCTCGCAAACAACGCGTCCACCGCTTGCACATCGGCGATATCGCCCCGAACGAATCGGAACCGCGGATCGCGCATCGCGCTCTCCAGCGTAGACAGATTGCCGGCATACGTCAGTTTGTCCAGACACACGATTTGATCGTCCGGATACCGATCCAGCATGTAATACACAAAGTTCGATCCGATAAATCCGGCGCCGCCGGTCACCAATATTTTCATACGTTCATCTCCCGCAAATAGCGCGCCAACGCATCCTGCCACGCAGGCAGCGCGTGATAGCCGCATTCGATCAAGCATTGCTTGTCCAGCCTGCTGTTGAGCGGACGGACGGCAGGCGTCGGATAATCCGCCGTCGCGATCGGCTCGACGCGCGTATCCGTGCCGGACAGGCAGAATATTTCGCGCGCGAACTCGTACCAGGAACAATACCCTTCGTTCGTACAATGGTACGTGCCGTAACGCTCGCTCTGCATCAGATAGAAGATAAAATCCGCCAGATCGGGCGTATACGTCGGCGATCCGATCTGATCGTGCACGACGCGGACGCAATCGCGTTCTTTGCCCAATTTGAGCATGGTCTTCACGAAGTTATTGCCGTTGACTCCGAATACCCAGCTCGTCCGAATCACAAACAAACGATCCGTCTGCGCGGCGCATGCGCGCTCGCCGTCCAGTTTGGTCTTGCCGTATACGCTGAGCGGCGCGGGCGCGTCGTGCGGACAAAACGGCTTTTCGCCGCTGCCGTCGTAGACGTAATCGGTCGAGATATAGACCATCTTCGCGCCGATCTCGCGACAGACGCGCGCCAGATTTTCGCTGCCTTTGACATTGATTTCCGCGCAGCGCTCCGCATCCGACTCCGCCTGATTGACCGCCGTGTACGCCGCGCAATGCACGACGATGTCCGGTCGGTACGCCTTTACGAACGCGCGCGTCCAATCGTAATCCACGATATCGAAATCCGAGCGATCGGCGCCCAAACAGTCATATCCTTCCGCGCGCAACTTGCGCAACATGTCGAATCCCAGCTGTCCCCCCGCGCCGGTCACTAATACTTTGACGGTAAAATTCGCGTCGCTGTCGCGCAGCAACGGCGACGACGTATCCTTTTGCGAAAGGATGGGTTGATCCACGCCCCACTGCACGCCGATCTGCGGATCGTCGTAACGGATGCCTCGATCCGATTCGCGGCGATAGACGTTGTCCACCTTGTATTGCACCATGACGTCCTGCGTCAACGTGACGAAGCCGTGCGCGAATCCGCGCGGGATCAACAACTGTTTTTTATTCTCCGCGCTCAATTCGACCGCGACGTATTGCAGATACGTCTCGCTGCCTTTGCGGATATCGACGGCGACGTCCAGGATCGCGCCCTGCGTGCACCGCACGAGTTTCGCCTGCGCCCAAGGATTGTTCTGGAAATGCAATCCGCGCAAAATACCCTTTTGCGCCGAATAACTCTGATTATCCTGCACAAACGTATAGTCCAGTCCCGCGGCGCGGAACGCCTCTTGATTATACGTCTCCATAAACCAACCGCGATTGTCGCCGTGCGCGACCGGTTCGATCACTTTGACGCCTTTTAACTTTGTGTCGATTACGTTCATGATCTCAACTCCTTTAAGTTTCGAACGACCTTTTTGACATTCGGAATATTCCAGCACAGATACCCCGCCAAAACGGCGGCGTAAATCAACGCGGATTTCCACCCACCAATATACCACGCCGTCGCGGAAAACACAATCCCCAAAACGATCTCCGCAATGCCGTTGACCGTATACCGCACGCCGACGACGCGCTCCGCATACCAATCGAACAGCACGCTGCGCACGGCGATCGCAACCAGGATCGCGATGACCGTCCAGTTCAGACTCTTCAACGCAAACACGGTAATCGAACACAGCGCCGCGCTGATCGCCAACGAAATCACGTTCAACAGCAACATGCCGTTTTCCTTTCGGTATACTTTGAGATACGTGACGGATACCAGTTGCAAGCGCGCTTCGAACAAGCACATCGGGAACAAAATCGCAAGATATTGCAGTCCGTCCGCATATTGGGGCAACAATTTTTCCAACACCCACCGCATCGGGACGTACGCCAGCATCGCGATCGCGATCAAAATCATAAATACCGTGCGCGCGATGTGATAGATTTTTCGCGCGTTTTCTCGGTCCAGCGTGCGCAAGATCGGGAAAAGCACGATGCTCAACGCCGTCAAAAACACAATCAAATAATTCGCCAACGAGATCGACAGCGAGATCTTCCCGAACGTCTCGATCCCCCACGCGCGCTCGATCATGATGCGCCCGACCGCAATGATCAGACTGCTGGCGATATTGGACAGCATGAGTTTGATGCCGACCCCGATATTCGCAAACACTTCCCGCATCGCCGGTCGGAACGCCGCGAATTTGGCAAACACGATCTTGCGGCAAACGATCAGCAAAAACGCAAACGACAAAAATCTCGATCCCAGATCCAGCGCGATCAGATACTGGAAACGGTCGAGACCGCAACGGATTCCGACGACCAGCGCGATCAAAAAGACCGCGCGTTCGAATATCACCGAATACGAGTACCACTGCACGCGTCCGCACGCTTGCAAAATGTACGAGAACAAACTGTACGGCAAAACCAGCATCAAATATATCGCAACGCCGATCCATACAAACGACTTGTTCGCGTCCGACTTGGACAGAATCCCGTACAGCAACATGCCGAATCCGATCAGATATTCGAACGCGAATACGATGCTCATCTGCGTCTTGATGCTGGATCGATCCAACTCTTCGTACGTCTTGCCGCCCTGGCGCAGATAAATGCCGTCGTTGAATCCCAGATGGAAGAACCCGACAAACGACGCGAGCATCAGATACAGCTGCCAATATCCGTAATTCTCCACGCCGACATGGCGCGGCGTGTACAGGATCATGACGACGCTGACCGCCAGCGACACGATTTGCGCCACCAGCGAGATCGAAAACAAACTCAATATTTTTTTCAACACCGAATTCTTCGCCATACGTTACGCCGCCTCCCCGTACAGTTTCGGCGTCTGTCGCTTGTTCGGCGACAACAGCGCGCCCAACAGAATCCACAGCAGAATTTCGAAGTGCATCGTAAAGAAATTCGGTTCGATCAACCCATGCGCCACCGTTCCCAAAACCGCGAAGACGATCGCCTTTTTGGCAGGTTGTCCGACGATTCTGCGTTTTGCCAAACGGCACACGTAGATCGCGAGCGCGAGATTGACCAACGTCCCGAACACGCCGTACAGCACGAGAGATTCCAACAACAAATTGTGCGAGCGATCGTATTGGAAACGGAAAAACGCATCCGACGGCGCCAAATTCGGATTGAAATTCTCGATCGGACCGAACGCCCAATGCCGTTTGATATTGTCCAACGTAAACTCGTACAGCATCAATCTGGACGAGCCGAACGCCTGTAAATTGCCCGTAAACAGCAAGCGGAGTTTTTCCGCCATCTTATCGACCACGGGTCTTCCGAAATCCGTCTGCGCCAATACCGCGATTGCCAGTACGCCCGCAACCGCCAATCCCAACAAAATCAGCCACGATCTGGGCAACTTCCAATCCAATGCCGTGACCAGCCGCAACGCCGCCAAAAACGCCAACACGACGTACGCGCCGAACGACAGCGTCAACAATACGCCGCATACCGAAACGCCGATCCAGAGCACGCGGTACTTCGTCTTCGGCGAAAACAAAAAGTACCCGAACGCCAACAGCAAAAACGTCGCCGCATAATTGCTCATGCCGATTCCGGCGGCGATCTCGCCTTTGTCCGAGCCGTGGATCAAAATGCCGATCGCGAGTTGCAGCGTCGTCACCGTTACGAGCCCGATCAACAGTCGCCGGATCTCCGTGCCGTCCTCGCTGGCGTACGAATACATAAACGAGAATACATAGATATAGATCAACGTCAATACGATTTCGTAAAACAGCGTTCCAAGCGACATATGCAACGCGATCGCATTGCCCGCAAACAGGATCAATCGCAATATAAAGATGACCGCCGGCACGATCGGAATCGACAATTCCGCCCGATACGCAAAATAGCACAGCGCCGCCGCCTGCAAAACGACGAATACGAGCGTCGTCGGGATCGGCAGTTCCACCGCCAATACCGAAGGATACGACGAAAAGACCGTGAAGCACAGATACGACAGTATGAAAATCGTATATCCGATCCGATGTTTTCGAAATCCAAACTGTCTTTGCCGCATATTATTCCGTGATTCGCTCCGTGGCGATCAGTTGCATGACGTCTCGCTTTAACTGTTTCGAGTATTTCTTATAGTCCGGATCTTTGCCGGATTTGAGACCGAACATCGTTCGCGCCCACGACAAAAGCAGTTTCATCGCGCACTTGCCCGTGTTCGCATAATGCCACAAATAGTAGAACGCGCTCGCAAACGTGCAGTATCTGGTAAACGCGCTGACCGCGCCGATGCTGCCCGCTCCGTAATGCACGATCGTCGCGTCGGTCGCGACCATGACTTTCCAGCCGCGTTGACGCAACTTTGCGCCGAGAATATCCTCTTCGTGATACAAAAACACGCCTTCGTCCAAATATCCGATCTGCTCCAATACGTCCGCGCGGATCAAAAAACAACATCCGGACACCATGCCGTCGAATACGATATCGCGATCGAACGCATAGTCCAGCATCCCGTACCGCTTATTGACCCCGAACACGTCCAGCCACACCAACGGTTTGTGATGCATCGCAAACCGAAACGCCGTCAACTTCGTCTTGTTGCACTTTTGCAACCCGCCGTCCGGCGTAAAGATCTTCGGACCGACGACCGCGACTTCGGGATGAGACGCGAGCTTGGCGCGCATATGCGCCACGCAACCCTCGTCGAAACGGATATCGGAGTTGGAACAAAGCAATTCCGTACAACCGTCCGCGACTGCGCGGCGAAATCCGATATTGTTGCCGTACGAAAATCCGCCGTTTCGATCGCTTTCCAAGATCGCGATCTGCGCGTCCGCGCCGAAAGTTTCGCGCAACGTCTCTACCGACTCGTTGCCGGAAGCGTTGTCGACGATATAGATCCGATCGCACGCGTCGATTTGATTTTTCAACTGCCGCGCGCAATCGATCGTTTCCGAATATTTCTTATAATTCAACAGTATTACGCCGAGCATTTATACTCCTTGTATCGCGTTCTGATACGCTTGTGCCACGCTGTTCCAGCGAAAGCACCCCCCCCCCTTAACGGCATTTTCGGACAATTTCGGGCAATCGTGCAGGATTGCGCGGATTTTTTCGGCGATTTCCTGCGGATTGTTGCTGTCGATCGCGTAGCCGACTTCCCCTTGCGGGAACTGTCCGTCGAATCCCTGTCCGGCGGAATAGATGATCGGCAGCCCTTGCGACAGCGCTTCCGCGTATACCAGTCCGAACGTCTCGTGAACGGACGGCAGGACGAAAACATCCGCCTCCCGATACAGCGGGATCAATTCTTCGTACGTTTTACAGCCGCAATACTCCGCAAAATCATACGCTTTGAGCTCGCGGAAATACGCCTCGTCGGCGATTTTTCCCGCAAACCGATACGAGATCTCCCATCCGTCCGCGCGCAAAATCTCCAACGCTTTGGCGACCGTCAATTGATTCTTATTCGCTTCGATCGTGCCGACCGTAACGACGCGCGCGCGGCGCGTTTGCGCTTCGCGCGGCGCAGCGGGTTGGTTATCAAAAAATATCGGTTCGATCCCGAACGGAATGATGTGCGTCTTGCGCTCCAAGTCCTCGCGCACTTTTCGGGGCGCGTATTGCGCGTACGCGCGTTCTTTCACTTTCTGCGAACAAAAGATTATCGCGCGCGCTTGTCGCAAGATCCGTATCGCCGCCCGCCGCAAAAACTTGTACTTGGGGAAGAAGTGATTGATATCCGAGTTCTGTACAAACACCGTATACGGGATCGCGTATTTGCGATGCAGCCGATGCGCCGCCCAGCCGTCCGTAACCAACGAATGCGCCA
>CAJTKI010000004.1 GCA_910576875.1 uncultured Christensenella sp. | reverse complement strand
CGTGCCGACAACAAAAATCGGATCTCCAAGTGCAGCTTGTCGTATAAATTGCTGAAAATGCCGTGATGCCAAGGAATCTCCGGCAGCGCAATTGTAGAAAATGCAAAATTTACTGCTATGGCATAATGGCGCAATGCGTGATTTGTTGTTTAAGCCGAGGATGCATAGAGTTTCCGTTATCTAGACTTTTGGGCGTATAAAACAATAATCAAAACAATGCGTAATGGAAAATACCGTGTTCGGAGCGTTGTGCGGGATTGCGGTGTTCAATTTTCAACAAAATACAGCATCATGCATGGATGCGCGCGTGTAAAATTTTTCTGCCCTATTTGCATGTCTGCTTAATTGTCTGATTTTGAAACGATCGAAAGCGTGTTGTCGGAGTTTTACCGGCACGGTTGACGAACGCATAAAGAAATATCGGATATGTTTGCCGGCAATTTTTGCGCGCAAAGATCGCTATGAGCAGAATTTACCCCTGCGAATATTTGCGGCGAAAGCATGATCTGTGGTATTGATTCGCGAACAAATAGTCCAAAATGCTATAAGGTGTTTGCCCGTGCAAATTGTAATGTGTTTATTGCGTACAATTGTTGCATTCTATTCAACAATTAAAAAAGCAGATTACGATTAAAGTCCACGCCGGCGCTGTTTTTGTTAAAGTTTCCGTGTGTTGTATGCCGGGAATAATGTTTTGCGGCTTTTATGCAAACAAATTGCGTCCATTGCGGCAAAAGCATATGAAGCGCGTAAGATAATGCGGCGCGGCGTGTTTTGCGATCGCGCTATTTGCGGCAGACAAATTTGTTGAATGGATTTATACGATGCGCTGCCCTGTCAAAGGAGCCTACGCTGTTTGTGACGGTTTTGCTGTATTTTAAAAGCGGTTGCGGTATTGCCCTATGGCGCATTGCATAAGACGCTTAATGCAAACAACTCCTCAATGCAGACGAATCAAAAACAATAATAAACAACGAGGGTTGCTTGTCGCAGATTTACGATTCCATGTCGTGCAAGCGGGCGGCAATGTAATCGAGCGCAAAGCCGGCAGACTGTGCGAGGCTACAAGGCCTGTTGGCAGCAAGGCGGGAACTTTGCTTTTTGCAAGGATTGTTCATGGGTGTCATAAGCGATATGAATCAAAGAGTCAAGACGGAATATTTATGTGTGTTTCACGTGAAACGATCCGTATTCCCATGGCGGATATGCGATAGATTATATCGGACGGACATAGTCGAAACAATGTCCGGCGGACAAAAAGCGGTTGGGTACATTTGTGAACGCGCATAAGTTTGCTGTGGCAAGGCATCTCTAAAGTCAATGAAAGCAAGTCTGGGCGAAACAATATGGTCAGTCTTTCGTCGTTGATTCGTATTGCGTTGCGCAACATGTGGGTCGCAATGTTTGTATTGCGGTTTCGACTGTATTTCAGTGTGGCGGTCACGTTGCACAAAGGCGGCAAGGCGGTCGGCATGTTTTTGGTACAAGCTTATATTTTTTGCAGCGTGTATAATTTTCTGGGGTACTTGCTGTTTCACGTGAAACTTATAACCAATAAGCATTTATATTAACACGATAACGATTGGAAATAAGTGACGCAATTTGATTGCTGTCTTACATGTTGGGGCGAAAGATAAGATTGGATCGCGCCATGTTTTGCAACGAAGACAGTTTGACGGGGTTAGATTGACGGCAAACAGATTTACAGGTCTGCGGACGACGTATAATGAGAGCAAATGCGATTGCGTTATGAGCTTGGCTCTCTGTTTGAACGGAAATAATCGTCGCAATGGCGATCGGGATGTGCTTCTGCAAAATACATCTGCAAGCGGGCATAATCGCCATGCCGTTTTGGCGCATAAAGTGCTTGCGCATTATGGTTGTCGTGTTGTATGTGCCGTGTTGCACGGGTGCTTTTCGCGCATGTTTCTCGTGAAACTTCACACTGCGCAATTATACATGATTATGAATAAAATACGCATATATTTATCCGTTAATTATATTTCTCGCATAATACTGGTAAAATTATGCAAAATATGCAATTGCGCCAGGGGCTGTTTGCTATATACGCGCTGTAAAATTCGGACGATTCTGAATAGTGTTTCACGCTATTTGTGAAACAATTGTTGGGTATTTTATCTATGCGATTGAAGCGTTGTGGCAATTGCGTTTTTGACGATTTTCGTATCCGATTTTGTGCATTTTTGAGATTCAGGCGGCGATAAATCGGGCGCAGAGGCGCGTTAAAGATTGAAAATCGGCGCAATGGCCCGATTATATCGTGTCACGCGCCGTATGCGTATGCGATATTGCGAAATGTTTCGCTGCTCCCGATATTTTAGGGCGAACGCATGAGTTGTTGCATTGCGCCTGCGGCGGTTCGCAGACGATTGTTTTCATATCATTTCGGGCGCATAACACGAGTGGGACGAAATTATGCCGATACAATCGGCATTTTGCAGCAGTTTACGGATTTGAAATGCGTTGATACGCGGCTGGTCTTGTCCGGCGCAAAGGGTGCATAAGTAAAGTGAATTGTGAAAGTACGATGCAGCGGTGCGATATTGAAAACAAAAAAATGCTCGATTTTCGAGCACTTTTTATTGTTGAAATATTCCTATAAAATCCATGTGTTTGCGGCGCTATCTGCGCAGGAATTTTGCCAGTTTGCCGTTCAGCATGCGATTGCGCAGTTTATTGCCCCACGCATCGAGTTTGGGATCCAATCGTTTGCAAAGGCAGCGCAACAGCAGCGCGACGATCGCGGCGAACGTGCCGACGATTGCGACGTGATGGAATTCGATTCGAAAATCGAACTTGCAATATTCCAACGCGACGAATCCGGCGCCGCCGATCAGCGCAAAGACAAGTTCGTTTGCAAGAACGAACGGCAATTTCAAGCGCAGGTATTTTTCTGCCGACCAGATCAGCCACCCGATCGCGCCGCACGCGATGCCGAGCAGTCCGAACGCCAACAATGCATACGGTTGGCGCGCCAAATCTTCGATAATCATCGGAATATGCGTTTCAGGAAGGAGAGTTTTTCCTTGCCTTTTTTATAGCGCAATTCTTGCACGCTGCCGCTGATCAACGCGGTTTGCGTCGTCGTGTCCAGCGCTTCGATTTTTAGATTTTCGCCGCTCAAATACAGCGTATGCCCTTGCATTTGCGCGACAACTTCCTTTTCGTTGGATTCGATCATCGCCGTGATGCCGCGCAGGTACAACTGTCTGCCGAATAGCAGATCCGCTTGCGCCGACGTTTCGTTTTTCGCTTTTTGTCCGGTTATCGATTCTGTCATGTTGCGTCACCTCGTTTGTTACAGGATATGATTTCTTCTCGGCAAAAAGAACACGAATCGACATAACCGTATTTTACATAAAAACATGCGTGTTTTGCATTTGATTTTATTGCGCGATTTGATACGGCTGCATGTGTACGATCAATTCGCGTTCGAGCTCGATCAATTGATGCGTCAGTTCTTGCGCCTGTTCGGACGCATTGGGCAACCGGCTCATCGTATCGATCAACATTTCGATGCCTTTTTGACAGCCTTCGATGATCATTTGCGCGATGTGCGCGTCGCTGTCATCGCGTTTTAAGCGCATTTCGGTTACGGTTTTTGCCATAAAGCGCGCCATCGGGTTGGGTTCTTTTCCTTTGCGGTACAGTTCGGACAGGATATGTTCGCTGGTGTCGATGATGGCGCCGTGTCGCTCGACAAACATTCGCAGTTCGTCGCGCAGCAACGTCGAACGGACGAACGGCACGACTTCCTGGATCGTGTTCATTGCGGTTTTCGCGCCGCTGTTGCATTCGTGCAGCAAATTTACGGTATCGGTTTGCATAGAAGAAAACTCCTTTTTCGAAGAGTTTTCCGCATTTTACGCAGATTTATACGGTTCGATACCGATCTTTTTGTTTAGACTCGGCGCATTTAAGTTTTGCGCTGCGCGAAGTTTGCCGTTGCGTGCAAAGCGGTTGCATGGATCGAGAATGTTTGATGATACGCGTACATGCATGCGATTGTCGGATACGGCTTTACGGATCGCGGGATTCAATCGTTCGGACGCGCTTGCTTGGACGCGGCAACAATTTTGATCGACAAGCGATCGCGTCAACGTCCGCATTGCGAAGAGAAAAGGCATATGCGGCATCGATCGACATGTTTTGCGATCAAGCGATTGCAAAATCGCATTTCGCCGTTTGAATTTTGCTTGCCAAAAAATTACTCGTATGCTATCATAAATGAGCAAAATCGTTTTGCGCCGCGGAGAGATGGCTGAGAGGCCTAAGGCGCACGATTGGAAATCGTGTGTACGTTAATAGCGTACCGAGGGTTCGAATCCCTCTCTCTCCGCCATTAGTGAATTGTACGAACACATGTCAAAGTGAGTTCGTACTTTTCCTTTTATATGAGTGCTTTGACGTTTGCATACCCATTATGGACTTGCTGTCTAAACCGCCTATTCCTACGGCTTGGCAAACACAAAAGCGTGATGAGAATGGCAACTTTACTAAATAGCGCAAAAGGCACTTTGAGAGTAATTTTGGAGTGCCTTTGCTATTTGCTTGAATAAATCGTTTGATTTTGAGATAATGATTATACGATAAACAGTAATTTAATGAGGAAATATGATAGTTTTAATAGCAGGTGCAACACATACGGGAAAAACTGCATTGGCACAACGATTGTTGAACAAGTATAAGTTTCCGTATCTATCAATTGACCATTTGAAAATGGGATTGATAAGAAGCGGTCAAATTTCTTTGAGTGTTTATGACGACGAAAATCTTACGCCCTATCTATGGTCAATAGTCAAAGAAATCATAAAAACCGCAATAGAAAACGAACAAAATCTAATTGTAGAAGGCTGTTATATTCCGTTTGATTGGGAGAAAGACTTTGAACATCAGTATTTATTGAAAATCAAATACTATTGCTTGATAATGAGTGAAAAATATATTCTGACCAATTTCCCCATGATTTCTATGTATGCAAACGCAATTGAAAAGAGATTAAACAGTGATTTTACGCAAGAAGAATTGATTAAAGAAAATCAAACCAATCTGCAAATGTGTAAAAAATATACATTAAACTATATTTTAATTGATACAGAATATCAAGTTGACATTGATTTATAAATTTCAATTTAACGTCGAAAGACCGATAAGAACACATATCTTATCGGTCTTTTTTATTTATAATAGATTGACTACTTTTTGCGGTTTTAGGTTTTCTCCCTAATTAAGCATTTCGGACTTTTGTATTTGTATAAATGCCCTAACTCTCTGTCAAATGAGACCTAAATCGAACATCTCAGTTTGGGTTTTTCTTTTGCTCTTTTTCGTAGGAATATACCGCATATAATGCCGTTAAACAGCTGTAAACGGCACGAAAACGGTTTTGGCGTGAGTTCGTACAAATAAGATAAAGCGGACGGTTTATGCCGCGAAAGCCGCTTGAAGTGAAAAAGGGGCGTGTTAGGCTAAGTTGTCCGTCATACAATATTTTCCCCCAGAATTATTTTAGGCATGGTTATTAAACATCTATTCCAACGTTTATAAAATTTCTCCACTCCGAGTTTAGACACTTTTGCATGAGCATCTTCGTTTTCCAATACCCAATATAAGACATATATAACCTTTCCTACATTTTTTGTAAGACGAATGGGTATTTCTCCTTCTTTAACGGCATTAAAATCTTTTTGTCGGTGAGTACGTTTTATATAATGTACATCGATAACTCCGTCTTGTTTCAAATAAAACTCCGCGACTTCTTTCATTAATTCTTCGATTTCATTAAGTTTGGTTGGTTTCGCTTCATATATGCATATTTCATTAAACATACTATATCTCCTCAAATTAAATCTTGTGTTCTGATTATACTATAAAAGGCAAGTTATTTTTAACTTCTTTCATTTAGCGTAAATATGTGTTTTAGGTTGAAATTGCTCCGCTAAAAGGAAATCGTACGAACGCATGTTACAAGGCGTTTGTGCTTTTTATGCAAGAGAGTTTGGCGCGGAATTCCGATTGCGCGCATTGTTTTGCGAAGCGCGTATGTGCGAAATCCGGCGTTATCGGTTTTTGCGATCGCAGTCTTGTAAAAATTTTTCCAAACAGAGATTGAATGCTTGCGGGGTATCCATATTCGCGCAATGTCCGGCGCCTTTCAAAATGACTTTTTCGCAGGACTCATATGCAGCCCATTCGTTCACGATGTCGATTTCTGCGGGGATATCGTGTTCGCCGCAGCCGACGAGCAGCGCATATTGCCGTTGTTTTGGCGGGTATTGATTTACGAGCTTTTGCAATTTTGCCAAATACATGAAGGATTTTTTCTTGAACTCGATATTCAGGTTGTAAAACGCAGTTTGCGCTTCGGGCGTATAGGCGACAATCTTTTTGTTTGCCCGGGCAAACCACTTGATAGAAACCATTGCTTTCAGCATCATTTGCATTTGCGCTTTTGCATTGGCTTTTTGCTTTTGGGGATCGAAACGGTTGATGTCGTAACCGCCGAAACAGCAGAGCGACAAGACTTTGTTTTCGTATTTGTTGGCAAAGTCTTGGATAAATACCGCTCCCAACGAGACTCCGACGAAATGCGCGGCGGAAATATCGTGTTTTTGCAAAATTCGATCGATCCAATCGGACATATTTTCGATTGTCGCGCCTTTATGCGCGCGAGTCGAATTGCCGTGTCCCAGAATATCGATTGCCAGCAAATTGTATTTGCCCGAAAAGTATTCGAATTGTTTTTCGAACATGCGATGATCCGCGAATGCGGCGTGCAGAAAAACCAACCATTCCCGATCCGCCGCATCTGCGGCATCGTCGATATAATACGCGATAGGGGAATTGTCGAGATATAAAGTTTGCATTGCAAAGACTCCTTGATCTGTCGGATAAGCGATTGCGCGGTCCGCTGCGGTATATTGCTCGGTACGCGTCCGTATTTCGTCTTGTGCGGCGAATGCCGCGATCGATCCGTGTCGCGTGTGTTTTCGGTATCAAGTGTGGATTACTCGTACTGCAACGATATCGCAACTCCGTGCGACGCTTGCGCGCTTTTGCAACGGACAGCTTGTTCGAGCGCGCGGTTGCAAGAAATCCGAAAGCACGCTTACCGTTTTACTTTTTATATTACGAATCGTAACATTTTGGAAGGGAATTGTCAACGCCCAAGGTAAAATTTGCTTGGCGTAAAATATGTTTTACAAACGGTTGAAACAGTGTATTCGCGCATATGCGTCGTTGTAAAGACGCCATGTGCATAAATATCATGAAAGTTTCGGCGAAACGCGCTGTATCGGCACGGAAGATACAAGATTATGTACTTGCCGGACGGTAAATAACAATCCGATGAAAGTGCTTTGCGACGCGACAGCAGTTTGTGCTCGCAGGGAAGACGGTATCGAAATCAAACCGATATGCTTGCAAACGCAGACAGCGGCAGGCATCGGATTGTAGCGTGCAATGACACGGCGAATAGCGTCGATCGGATAACGAATTCAAATATCGCTAAGCGTAGCGGGGATCGCGTGTATTACCGTGACAGAGGTGGATTTTCAAGATAAAAATCGGCATGAAAAAAGTTCATGGAATATGTCTTTCCATGAACTTTTTCGTACTTATTATAAGTTGTTTTCAAGATTCCGTCAAGCCGTTCGGGACGAAGCGGTGCGAAACATGCTTTTCGTGCCGCCGAAATGCCGAATATCGGTCGCAAACGATCGCAAAAAACCGTTATAGGGACAGTTTGTTCATGGAAAGACATATTCCGCGAACTTTTGTACAGGCGGTTGCGAGCGGGGAAATGTTCGGACAAATCCAAAAACGATTTTGGAAACTGTCCGAAAACGATGCAATTGCAATCGCGAATACAATGCGGGAGAGACAGAAGATGATCGGCAGATTGATCGGTATTGCAAAGAGAATGCGCGTCAAACGCAAATGGCGCAAAGCGAACGCGCACAATTTTACGACGGTAAGCGGATTGTTCGATCCGAGCGTCGTGCAAGTCGGCAGAGAGACGTACGGCGCGTTGGACGTTTTGGTCAACCGTTCGGATCGGTATTTGCGGATCGGGCATTATTGTTCGATTGCGTCGGGCGTGAAGTTTATATTGAGTTCGGAACATCCGCTCGGCAATATTTCGACCTATCCGTTTCGGGTCATGATTTGCGGGCAAGCGCGCGAAGCGCTGTCCAAAGGCGATATCGAGATCGGCGACGACGTATGGATCGGAACCAACGCGATCATTATGTCCGGCGTTCGGATCGGACAAGGAGCGGTCATCGCCGCCGGTGCGGTCGTGACAAAAGACGTCGTGCCGTATGCGGTAGTCGGAGGCGTGCCCGCCAAACGCATTCGATACCGTTTTGAAGCCGAAATCATAGACAAATTGATGCGAATCGATTTTTCCAATCTCGATCGCGAAACTATATGTCAAAACACGGAAAAATTCTATTGCTCGGTTACGCAAGATACGGATCTGTCGTGGTTGCCGCACAAGCAATAGTGCGGCGCAGACGTAGATCGCCTTGCGATCATCGTTGCGGCAGTAAGCAGAAACAGTGTATGAGATATTCTTGTGATGCGTCCATTGCAGTTCGTCGAACGGTCAATCGACAATTTCGGATTGAAAAATCGAATCGTTGAAAAACGCATCGTAGGAAATATCCAATGCGCTGCAAATTCGATGCAGGTCGCGGACGGAAAGATCGCGGAATTGTCCGTTTAATATAGAATTCAGCTTTTTTTCGGAAAATTGACAATATTTGCCGAAATCGTGCGGCGTAAGATTTTTTTGTTGTAGAACGGCATAAATACGAATTGCCGTTGCTTCTGCCAATCGCATGGATAACAACTCCTTTGTGAGATGTTGTACGAATAAGAAAAATTCGTTTGTCAGTTTTTAGAATTATGTTTCTACATACCGCAAAAACAACATGTCAACAATAATAACTTAATACATTTTAACATTACGTAAATTTTATGTCAACCGTTATAAAATATAATTGTTTACACAAAGAGGAGCTATGACGGTACAAGACAGAATCGCAGAATTGCTGCAACAACGCAACTGGTCGAAATACAAACTTGCAAAAGAAGCCGGCTTCTATCCGACAACCGTATACGATTGGTTCAACGAAAAGCATTTTACGCCCGATCGTAATTCGATCGAAAGCATTTGCTTGGCGCTGGGCATTACGCAAGCGGAGTTTTACAGTCGGGTGGACGAGAGCGAATTGGATCCGCAACAGACGCGACTGTTGGAATTGTTTGCGAACGTTCCGCCGGACAAGCGGCAGATTGTATTCGAGTTGATGCAGGCGTTGTCCGATCAGAGTCGATAATGTCGGACCGGCATACAAGCGCGGCAAGCGGGGGATATCCCTCGCTTTTTGTTTGCCGCAAGCGGAGATGCCGAATATTTTGCAAAGTTGCGCGCCGATTGTAAGATATGTACACAAACGGAAGTGCCGTCGACACGGAGTCGTATCGAAGGGATCGACGGTAAAAACAATTATTGTTCGCCGTAGCGCATGCGCGGCAGGAGCAGCGTGGAAATAGCCGCAAGGTCGGAACGGCGTCTGCAACGCGAGCGACGGGCGATCGGATCGGCTATTGTCGTTGCGCGTCTTCGCGCGCGTCCGGCAAGCGTCTCGCGCCGAGTACATAGTCGACGATGTCGGACGCGGCGTCCGGACACACTGCGCCGCAAGCGACGGCGTCGGCGAAGGGCATCGATCCGTCGCGCAGAAAGCGCAGCGCCTCGCGCACGGCTTTGCGGTGCGTATTGCAATAGATCGCGACGTTGCGGCGGACGAAATAGCGACGGTTGCACGTTTCGCATCCCGGAATCGCGCGCATCAACAGCATCGGCGTGCCGGAGACGGCGATTTCGGTTGCGGACAAACCGCCCGGCTTGGTCATCGCGAGATCGGCGGCTTTGACGTACAACGGGATGTCGGGCGTAAACGCGAGCGCCGTAACCGAACTGTGCGCGCCGACGGCGCGTTCGACGCGAGATTTGAGACGGGCGTTTTTGCCGGTAAAGACGTAGATCGCGCAACGCTCGTCCGTGCGCGCGGCGAGCGCTTTGCACAGACGGCGGATTTTGCCGCAGCCCGCGCCGCCGGATGCGATGACGACGACTTTTTTGTCGGGATCGATGCCGAGCAACGCGCGCGCCTGTTGTCGAGTCATGTCCGAAGAAAATCGCGGACTGACCGGAATGCCGCTTTGCAAGATGCGTTCGGACGGGATCTGTTTGCGCGTAAGCATGTCGCGCGTACGCTTGTCCGGCACAAAGTACGCGTCCAGATCCGTACCGCGGTAAAACGGAATCGCCGTATAGTCGGTAAGCACGCCGTAACACGGCAGATCGGGCAGATATGCTCGACGCACCGCCGTCGCCGTGTGCATCGAAAACAGATGCGTGCAGATCACGCAATCGAACCCGCCGTCCGCAATGTAGCGATACAAACGGTCGGCGTAACGGCTGTGGTACCAACGAATCGGGGACGGCAGACGCAACTTGTCATATGCCGCGCCGATCGCGTAGCCCAGTCCGAAGAGCAGGGGCGTATGACGAATGATGCGACTGTATACGCGTACGGCGCGTTTTTGCGCGCGGTCGCTCAGAAAAGAAACGGAATCGACGATTTCGCACGCGATTTTGCGTGCGCGCAGGACTTCGGCGATTGCGCGCGCGGCGCTGTTGTGCCCCTCGCCCGTCCCGACGGACAATAAAAGAACTTTCTTCGGGACATGCGTCCCGACAGACGTAACATCCGGCATGTGTACTGATCACTCCCTTCCAGTATTGCAAACCGCAAAGTATTGCTCCGCGCATCGGCGGCTCGTCGAAAGTTTAGCATGTCGGGGAAGGAAAGTCAATACGCGGCGCTTGCGGCGCGCGGAACGCTCAGAGTTCGGACAGATACGCCTGCGCCTGCAACAGGCGTTTGCGCAGCGATTTATAATCGGGACAAAAGCGCGCGACGATCTCCCAAAAGCGCGGAGAATGATCGAGCCGAATCGTGTGCGCAAGCTCGTGCACGATCACGTAGTCGGCAATGTCCGCGGGCAGACAGGCGAGTTTGTAATTGAGACGAATGCGCTTGTCGGCGTCGCAGGTTCCGAAACGGTTTTTGGCGCAAAACAGGCGCAGTTCTCCCGTATAGGTCAGTCCGGTCGCGGCGGACAGTTCGCGCAAACGCGCGGACAGCGGAGCGAGCGCGTTGCGTTGCATCCAGCGACGGATTGCGCCGAGCGGATCGGCGCAGGAGAGCGGGACGCAAAGCGTGTCCGCAAGTCGTTCCGTGCGCGCGCAGTCGGCGCGCAGAAGATACAAAAATCCGCCTTGCCACGGCAAATATTCGCCCGTTTCGCCGCGATAGCGCACGGTGCGAGCGCGCGCTTCCGCGTCCGATTGCAACAAACGGCGAATTTGTTTGTCGTAATCGGACAGAAACTTTGCGATCGCCGCTTCGTCCGCCCGCATCGGGACGCGCAATTGCAACACGCCGTCCGAGACGGTCGCGCCGATTGTTTTGCGGTTGCTGCGTATGACGCGGACGGGATAGGCAGGTTGCATACGACGATTGTACCATGCGCGCGGACGACGCGTCAACCGCCGCGCATCGTCTGCGCGATCGGCGGCGGAGCGCGGGGGAATGCGCGAATCGCGCCGCGTTATTTCTATACGGAATGAAAAATCGGAAATTTTGCGTGCAAAACGAAAAAACGTCTTGAAATATAATCAACTATTATCAAAAATCATGATTTTTTTGCAAAGCGTTTGTAAAACATTCTGCAATGCGCTTGCTATTTTGCATGCGCGCCGTTATAATAATACTGCCTAAGCAAGCGCGGCGCGCGCGAACGATCGGAAAGCGGGCGTTCCGACAGGAGAAGCGTATGAGAATTACCGAAAGCAAAAAGATCACGGACTTTTTCGGATGCAACGTATTCAACGATGCGACGATGAAGAAATATTTGAGCGAAAGCGCGTATCGGCAGATGCGTCAGGTCATCGACTGCGGCGCGCCGTTGGGCAAAGAACTCGCCAACGAAGTCGCCGCCGCGATGATGGAATGGGCGTCGCAAAACGGCGCGACGCACTATTCGCATTGGTTCCAGCCGCTGACGGGCACGACGGCGGAGAAGCACGACAGCTTCATCTCGATCGACAAACGCGGCGAGACGGTGCTCGAATTTACCGGCAGCAATCTGCGCAAAGGCGAAGCGGACGCGTCGTCGTTCCCGACGGGCGGCATCCGCGCGACGTTCGAAGCGCGCGGCTATACGGCGTGGGACTGTTCGTCGCCGGCGTTTATCAAACGCAGCAAGGACGGCGCGGGCGTGCTGTATATCCCGACCGCGTTTTGCAGTTATACGGGCGACGCGCTCGACAAAAAGACGCCGTTGCTCAAATCCATGGACGCGATCGATCGGCAGGCGTTGCGCGTGTTGAAAGCGTTGGGCGTATCCGCGTCGCGCGTGTCCGTCAACGTCGGCGGCGAGCAGGAGTACTTCCTGATCGACAAGCAGGACTATCTGCGCAGAGACGATCTCAAATTTACCGGACGCACGCTGTTCGGATCGCTGCCGCCCAAGGGACAGGAAAAGAACGACCAATATTATGCGTCCATTCGCGAGCGGGTCGGGGCGTTTATGGCGGACGTCAACGAAGAGTTGTGGAAACTCGGCATCACCGCCAAGACCCAGCACAACGAAGCCGCGCCCGCGCAGCACGAGCTTGCGCCGATCTTCTGCGTGTGCAACATCGCGACCGATCAGAACCAGTTGATCATGGAGACGCTCAAAAAGGTCGCCGACAATCACGGTTTGGCGTGTCTGTTGCACGAAAAGCCGTTTGCGGGCATCAACGGCAGCGGCAAGCATTGCAATTGGTCGCTCTCGACCGATCAAGGCGTCAATCTGCTCAAACCGGGCAACGATCCGTCGCACAATCTGTCCTTCCTGACGTTCTTTACCGCGGTGCTCGCCGCGGTGGACGAATATGCGGATCTGATCCGCATGAGCGCGACGTCGCTGGGCAACGAATTCCGTCTGGGCGGCAACGAAGCCCCGCCCGCGATCATCTCCGTCTACATCGGCGAAGATATGGAAAACCTGTTCGACAAAATATCGCACGGCGTGCCCGTCGAACAGTTGGAAAAACAGTATATTACGTCCGGCGTCAATGCGATCGCGCGGCTGTCCAAAGATAGCTCCGACCGCAACCGCACGTCGCCGTTCGCGTTTACCGGCAACAAGTTCGAATTCCGCATGGTCGGATCTTCCGCGACGCTGAGCACGCCTTGCGTGATTCTCAATACCGCGGTGGCGGACGTGCTGTCCAAGATTGCGGATACGCTGGAAGCGGTCGAGCCCGATCAGCGCGGACGCGAAGCGATCGAACTGGTCAAACGTCTGTACGCGCAGCATAATCGCATCGTGTTCAACGGCAACAATTACAGCAAAGACTGGGTCAAGGAGGCCAAACGCCGCGGTCTGGAAGTGCTCGACAACAGCATCAGCGCGTACGAGACGTTTACGCGAGACAAGAACGTGGAATTGTTCGAACGGCACGCGGTGCTGACGCGTCGCGAGATCGAGAGCCGTCAGGCGATCTATCTGGACAATTATATCAAGAGCGCGGGCATCGAGGCGCAGACGCTGCTGATGATGGGGCGGCGCGAGATTTTGCCCGCCGTGCTGACGTGGCAGGGACGGCTGGCGCAGCAGATCGGCGCGTTGGGCGCGGTCGGCAAAAATTATGCGACCGTGCAGGAAAAGATGCTCGGCAATCTGTGCGAGCTGGCGAGCAAACTCGACGCGCAGTTGGACAAGCTCCGCTTTGCCAAAGCGACCGCGCAGCAGAGCAAAGACGTCAACAAACAGGCGTTTTTGGTGCGCGATCAAGTGCTGGGCAGCATGGCGGCGCTGCGCGAGACGATCGACAAACTCGAAACCGTCATGCCGCGCGAGTTGTGGCCGTATCCGACGTACGCGGATATCCTATTCTACCAATAATAATTTTCACCGTTTAGGAGTACTGTTATGAAAGCGTTGAAATCATACGAATTGCGTCAAAAATATCTGGACTTTTTTGCGTCCAAAGGACACAGCGTCATCGCGTCCGCGTCGCTGATCCCCGAAAACGATCCCTCTGTCCTGTTTACGACGGCGGGCATGCATCCGCTCGTGCCGTATCTGCTCGGACAGAAACATCCGGCGGGCACGCGTCTGTGCGACGTGCAAAAATGCGTGCGCACCGGCGACATCGACGAGGTCGGAGACGCGACGCACTGCACGTTTTTCGAAATGCTCGGCAACTGGTCGTTGGGCGACTATTTCAAAAAGGAATCGATCGAATTCAGTTTTGAATTCCTGACCGGCGTGCTCGGCATCCCCGTCGACAAAATCGCGGTAACCGTATTTGCGGGCGACGAAGACTGTCCGCGCGATACGTACGCCGCCGGCGTATGGGAGTCGCTCGGCATCGCCAAGGATCGCATTTTCTATTTGCCCAAAGAAAACAACTGGTGGTATGCCGGCGCGACCGGTCCGTGCGGCAGCGATACCGAGATCTTTATCGATACCGGAAAACCCGCTTGCGGCGAACACTGCGATCCGTCTTGCGACTGCGGCAAGTACGTCGAGATCTGGAACAACGTGTTTATGGAATTCAACCGTACCAAGGACGGCAAGTTCGAGCCGCTCGCGCAAAAGAACGTCGATACCGGCATGGGCTTGGAACGTACGATCTGCATGCTCGGCGGACTGCAATCCGTGTATGAGACGGACTTGTTTGCGCACGTGATCGAGCAAATCGCCGCGCTGTGCGGCAAGACCTACGGCGCGGACGAACAGACGACGCGCGCGATGCGCATCATCGCGGATCATATGCGCACGGCGACCTTTATGATCGGCGACGAAAACGGCATCGTGCCGAGCAACGTCGATCAGGGATATGTGTTGCGTCGGTTGATTCGCCGCAGCGTGCGCTTTGCGATGCAGCTCGGCATCGACGCGGCGCGTCTGTCCGACATCGCGCAAGCGTACGTCGATCAGTACCGCGCATACTATCCGGAATTGGGCGCCAACGAACAGAAAATCGTCGGCGAAGTGTCCAAGGAAGTGGACAAGTTTGCCAAAACGCTCGACAACGGCATCCGCGAGATCGAAAAGGTATTGCGCTACGTGCAGGGCGATACGCTCAACGGCAAGACGGCTTTCCGTCTGTACGATACGTTCGGATTCCCGATCGAGATGACGCAGGAAATCTGCCGCGAAAAGGGCTACGGCGTCGATCTGGACGGATACCGCAACGCGTTTGCCGAACATCAGAAAAAATCGCAGGCGGGCGCGGAGCAGAAATTCAAGGGCGGACTTGCCGACAGCGGCGAGCAGACGACGTATCTGCACACGGCGACGCATCTGTTGCTCGCGAGCTTGAAGAAAGTGCTCGGCACGGACGACATTCAGCAAAAGGGCAGCAACATCACCGCCGAACGTCTGCGCTTCGATTTCAATTTCGACCGTCCGTTGACGGATTCGGAAAAGCAAGCCGTCGAAGCCGCTGTCAACAACGCGATCGCGCGCGACATTCCCGTCGTCTGCGAAGAGATGACCGTCGAACAGGCGCGCGAACAGCATGCGGTCGGCGTATTCGGATCGCGCTACGGCGAGATCGTCAAAGTCTATACGATCGGCGACGTGGACAAACAGATCTGCGGCGGTCCGCATGCCGAACATACCGGACAGCTCGGACGTTTCCGCATCGTCAAGGAGCAGTCCAGCTCCGCCGGCATCCGCCGCATCAAAGCGGTGCTCGAATAAACCGCGCTGTCGCAAACAACGACGAAACCCCGAGGATTCGGGGTTTTTGCTTTGCAGACGCGTGCCGTCGCGCGGGACGCGCACGCCGCCGCGCAAATGCGCATATGTAAAAATCGGGTAAATTTAACGGAATTTTACATGCCGAATCGCGCAAGCGCCGCGCGTGTATGGTATCATAAACGGAGAAATCGGACGGGGGTTATCGATAGATGTTGACACTCAAAGATATTTGCAAGGACTATCTCGCGGGCGACAACGCCGTGCATGCGTTGAAAAACGTGAACATGCAGTTCCGCGCCAACGAGTTCGTGTCCGTACTCGGACAATCCGGTTGCGGCAAGACGACGATGCTCAATATCGTCGGCGGGCTGGATCGGTATACGTCCGGCGATCTGATCATCGACGGCGTGTCCACGAAGGCGTTCCAGGACGTGGACTGGGACGCGTATCGCAATCTGCGCGTGGGATTTATCTTTCAAAGTTATAATCTGATCCCGCATATCGATATTTTGTCCAACGTCGAGATGGCGCTGACGCTGTCGGGCGTGGGCGCGAGCGAGCGCAGACAGCGCGCGATGCGCGCGTTGGAGCAGGTCGGACTGCAAGAACAGGCGCGCAAACGTCCCAATCAACTGTCGGGCGGACAGATGCAACGCGTGTCGATTGCCCGCGCGCTGATCAACAATCCGGAGATCATTCTGGCGGACGAACCGACCGGCGCGCTGGACAGCGCGACGAGCGTGCAGATCATGGATCTGTTGCAAAAGATCGCGCAGGAAAAACTCGTCATCATGGTCACGCACAACGCCGAACTCGCCCAACAGTACAGCACGCGCATCATTCGGCTCAGCGACGGCGAAGTCGTGGACGATACCAATCCGATCGGAGAAGAGGAATTGCGCGCGGCGCAGGCGGATGACGAAGCGCGCGCGGCGCGAGAAACGCAAGAGATCTGCGCGGCGATCGCGCCCGCAAGAGCGGGGCGCTACGAGTCGCGCGAGCAGATCGAACGCGACGCGACGCTCGACGATAAAAAGCGCGCGAAATGGCTCGCCAAGTTCGACCGCGCGCAGAAGAAACGCGAGCGCAAGATCGAACGCGAACGCGTGCGCGCCAAAAAGCGCAAACTCGGATCGACGTCGATGAGTTACCGCACCGCGTGCAAGTTGTCGTTCAACAATCTGATGACCAAAAAGGGACGCACGGTCATGACTTCGATCGCCGGATCGATCGGCATCATCGGCGTCGCGCTCGTGCTGGCGATTTCCAACGGATTTACCGGATACATCGGCGATTTGCAGCGCGACGTGCTTGCGGGTTATCCGATCGAAATCGCGCGTTCCAGCGTGGATACCAACAAGCTGATGGGCTTGATGATGGGCGGCGATCCCGGATCTAGCCATCGCGAAGAGTATCCCGACAAAGACACGATCTATTCGTACAATCCGATGTTGCAGTATCTGTCGCTGTTCGTCAACAACGACATTACCGCCGATTACGTCGACTACGTCGCGCAGTTGGAGTCGCTCGGCTATGCGGACAGCGTGCGCTTCTCGTACGGCGTGGATATGAACGTCGTGGGCAAGGTCAATACGGCGTACAAAGATTTTATCAATCTCGACGAATATACCAAGGTCAACCACAGCAGCGATCTGCTCTCGCAGATGGGCGGCATGATGGGCGGCGGGAGTTCTTCGCAGAAACGCCCCGACGTCGGTTGGCAGCAACTGACCGGAGACAAGGACTATGTGCTCACGCAGTACGAAGTGCTGGCGGGCGCGTATCCGCAGAATAAGAACGAAGCCGTGCTCGTCGTGGACAAGAGCAACCAGCTCAATCAATCCACGCTCGCGTCGCTTGGCTTGGCGTACGACGGATATACGTCGTTCGATCAAGTGTACGGGGAGAATGGACTGACGTTTTACGTTGCGACGAACGGCGCGTATTATATCGACAACGGGGACGGAACGTTCCGCACGCGGGACGGCGCGGACGTCGCTCAGATGGGCGAAGAACAGGGCGTCGTGCCGGTCAAGGTCGTCGGCATCCTGCGCCGTCTCAAAGACGCTAAACTGACGACGCTCAACACCGGCGTCGCGTATACCGAAGATTTGACGCGTTATATCATGCAGGACTGCAAGGCGCATGCGGACGAAGGCATTATCGCGGCACAAAAGGCCGCCGGCGCGGCGCGCAATGTCGTGACGGGCGCGAAGATGACGGACAACGAATACAAGGATTGGTTGGAAGATCTCGGTGCGATCGAAACGCCGTCGTACATACAGATTTTCCCTAAAGACTTCGCGAGCAAAGAGAAGGTCATGGAGCATCTCGACGCGTGGAACAAAGACCATACGCGCATCCAGTACAGCGATATGTCGCAGTTTGCGACCGACTTCATGTCGGAAATGGTGCGGATCATCTCGATCGTGCTCGTGTGCTTTGCGTCCGTATCGCTGCTCGTGTCGTCGGTCATGATCGGCATCATCACGTACGTGTCCGTCGTCGAACGTACGAAGGAGATCGGAATCCTGCGCTCGCTCGGCGCGCGCAAACGCGACATCTCCAACGTCTTCAATGCCGAAACCGCGCTGATCGGTCTGATCGCGGGCGTGATCGGCGTGCTGGCAACGTATATTCTGTCCATACCGATCAACGCGTTGCTCAAACATTTTTACGGCATCGCGGGGCTGTGTTCGCTGTCCGTGTTGCACGCGGTGTTGATGATCGCGATCAGCATGACGCTGACGATCATCGCGGGACTGGTGCCGTCGCGCATCGCGTCCAAACGCGATCCGGTCGTCGCGCTGCGGACGGAGTGACGCAACGATCCCGAACAAAGCCGATCGGCGCAATGCGCGCCGATTGGATCCGAAACAAAACGACGCGCTCATCGGCGCGTCGTTTGTCTTGTCTCGCGCAAAATCGCTGTCACAAAAACTTGCAATCGCCCGATCGCGCATGGTAGCATGAGCGTGTCGTAGGCGCTCTTCTTTCCCCGACGGAGCGAAATATGATTTTGAATTTCAAGTATCACGGCGATACGGGACGGCTTGTGCCCGACGGTCAGTATACGCTCGCGCAGGACAATCACCTGAGCGATACGATCGTCGTGACGTCGAGCGCGGACGATTGCCGCGATTACGAATACTGCTTGGATTTTGTCTGCTACAACAGCAAGAACATTCCGAAAATGCAGTACATGTCGCCGACGTTGGAGTACGGCGAACAGGGTATACGGTTCGACGTGCCCAACCAGTTGACGCAATTCCGCGGACATGTGGATATGCAGTTGATCGGCTACCGCAAGTCGGACAATCGCGTCGTCTTCAAATCCACCGCGCACGACTCCAAGGCGTGGGACGTGGAAGGCTCGCTCAACGTGCTGGACTCGCATTTGAGCGATACTCCCAATATCCTGACCGAACTCAAACAGGAATTGGATTATTTCCGCGAGTCCAAAGATCGGTTGCTGCTCGACTACGTCGATGCGTTGGAGGACGATTTTTCGATCGTGCTGGGGCAGTACCATTATCACAGGATCGAATTCCGCATCTCCGGCAAGATCGCAGGTACGCGATGGTGCGTGCACGGCAGCAAGTTGCCGGTGCAGGAGTTTCCGATTCCGATCATGGCGCAGTTCGAAGGCGAATGGTACGTGCAGGGCACGGATCGCAGATGGATCTTCGACCGCGACGTCGTCGATCGCGATCTCGTGCTGATCGCCAATATTTATTCCATCGGCGTAGCCGTGCGGGAAGATACCGTGGTCATGGTGCCGACCGGTCGCGAAAACGTCTACCTGCCGCGCATGCGCAACGGCAGAATGGTCACGGCGATACAGCTGGACAATCCGACGACGTTCGAGCAAGGCACGCGCATCTATCTGCCCGACACGATCGCGAATCAACAGGGGTTGGAGCGATGCTCGCGCGTGGCGGAGTGGATGCTCGATCGCGATCATCCGTACTTTTGCGTATCGGACGGCGCGCTGTATACCGCGGACAAGCATACGTTGATCCGCATCGCGGACGAGACGACCCGCGCGACCGTCGCCGTCGATCCGGCGTGTATCCGCATCGGAGCGTACGCGCTGGCGGGACTGCGGGCGACGAGCGCGATCGCGTTGGCGTCGGTGACGGAAATCGGCGACGGCGCGATGCAGAACGACGCGGCGCTGAGCGCGTTGTTTTTGCCGACGAGCGTGCGCAAGCTGGGCAGCGGCATCGTGCGCGACTGTCCCAAATTGGCGACCGTGTTTTGTCAGGCGTACGCGCCGCCCGCCGTGCAGGAAGATACGTTCGACGAACAGGCGACGCTGTACGTGCCGTCCGAGTCGGCGGACGCGTATCGCAAAAGCGCGTGGGGCAAGTGGACGATCGCGACGATCGGACAGGATTTTGCAAGCGAAATCGAACGCTCGCCCTATTATGACGTGTTGTACGACAAGTGGAGCGACGATCCGAAGATCAATCGGGGATTCCCGAACGGATTGTTCCAGGACGAGACGATGGATTTTACGCACTATCGGGAGTACGACATGTTTGCGATTCATATCGAACTGCACTCCGTCCGCGCGCCGCACGTGCTGTGGATCAGCCACGCGTCTCCCGAACCCGCGTGCGCCGCGTACTGTCTGGAAAACCGCGGCATCAGTATCGTAACGGATCCGTATATGATCGAAGACGTGACGGCGTTGTGCAATATCCAGATCACGGATAAGACGTTTGCGGTCAAGGCGTTCCACTACGAGGACGTCAACGATATGAGAAAACTCGGACCCAACGCAAGGGTTCCCGCACACGAGAGGGCGATGAGTCACATTTGCAGAATATGGGGGTTTAAGGTATGCAGAAAATAGCATTGCGCGGCAAGGAAATATATGCCGATTATGCACAGCGTTTCGACGACGAGACGATACAGGCGCCGCCGTATCGCTATCGGGTCGTAAGCGTGGACGACGACGTGCCGACCAACGAGCTGGTCGCGTCCGATTTTAAGCAGACGAAGGACGGGTGGCAGTTCGATCGCGCCGCGTACGAGACGCGGACGCGGCAAATATGCGACGAGCGCGCCCGCGCGCAGTATGTACGCGACGTGCAAATGCGCATTCGCGCCGCGTACTCGCTGGAAGAAGAGCTGTCCGTGTTGCGGCGCAGAGACAGCGATCCGGAGCGGTTTTGCGCGTACGACGCGTATTGCGAGGAATGTAAACGCGCCGCCAAAGCGCGGCTTGCCGAATCCGCGCCCGCAGACGGCGCGTAAGCGCGCGCCGCATCGCATAATAGCGCCGACGTTGCTTATACTAGCTGCGGAGGTCGTATATGAAAGAAACGGGTATCGTACGCCGCATCGACGAATTGGGTCGTGTGGTCATTCCCAAAGAATTGCGAAAAACGCTGCGCCTTTCGCAGGGCGAGCAGGTGGAAATCTATACCGCGGACGATGCGCTGGTATTGCGCAAATACAGCGAATTGGACGATCGGCGCGAACAGGTGTCGCGCATGTGCGAAGCGCTTGCCGCGGAGTCGGGCAAACACGTCACGATCACGGACGGCAGCACGGTGCTTGCCAGCACGTATCCCGATTGGATCGGGCAGGAATTGGCGCAACCGTATTTCGAGATCGTCGATCAGGAGCGCCGCGGCGTGCGGCTCGATCGCGAAACGCTCGCGCCGGTCGACGATCGGGAACGGAAATTCCGGACCGGTTATGCGGTGCCGATGCTGATCGGCGGCGATCTGATCGGGACGATTTGGATGGGCGGCGATACGCTGGACGCGCGCGACGAAGCGATGTGCGACGTGGCAAGCGGATTTTTGACGTGCGGCGCATGAGTACGACGCGGACGGATCGAAAGCGGTTCGCGTCGGGCGTGCTGCTGCTCGCGGTATGCTCGCTGATCGCAAAACTGTTGGGCGCGGTATACCGGATCCCGCTGACCAATCTGCTCGGCGCGCAGGGTATCGGACAGTACCAGTTGGTATTTCCGATGTTCGCGTTTTTGCTGGCGGTCGTATGCGGCGCGATGCCGATCGCGCTGGCGCGGACGGTGGCGGCGCAAAACGCGTTGGACGACAACGCCGCGATCCGCACGTATGTGCGCGCGGCGACGCAGTGCATGTTGTGGGCGGGTATCGGAGGCAGTATTTTAGCGCTTGCGCTGGCTTTGCCGCTCGCGCGCTTGCAGTCGCAAGCCTCGATGGCGTGGGGCTATGTCGCGATCGCGCCCGCGATCGCCGCCGTCGCGCTTGCCAACGTCTGCAAAGGATGGTTTCTCGGACACGGCGATACGCGTCCAAACGCGATCGTGCAGTTGGTCGAACAGGCGATCAAACTTACGGCGGGGTTGTTGCTTGCGGCGTGGGGCGCGCAATTCGGCGTCGTGTGGGGCGTCGTCGGCGCGCTGGCGGGCGTAACGGTATCGGAGATCGTCGGCGCGCTCGTGTGTTGGATCTGGATGGCGCGCGAGTTGCGCGCGATGCCGCGGTTTGAATTGCATGCGGCGCGCGTGCGGCAAGCCCGCAATGCGTTGGTGCGCACGATGACGCCGATCGCGGCGAGCGGATTGCTGTTCCCGACGATTGCGTTTGCGGACAGTCTGATGCTCGTGCAGTTGCTCGTATGGGGCGGCGCGGACAAGTCGGACGCGACCGCGCAATACGGATTGTTGACGGGACCGGTCAATTCGCTCGTCAACATGCCGGTCGTGCTCAGTCTGTCGATCGCCGTCGCGATCGTTCCCGCGATCGGCTCGATGCTCGCGCGCAACGACTATATGCAGGTCAAATCGCGCACGTCGCGTTCTATCCTTTGTTCCGCCGCGATCGGCGCGCCTTGTCTGGCGGGGTTGATCGTGTTTGCGCGTCCGATCTTGCGCATTCTGTATCCGGCGTTGAGCGACGCGCAGACGGACACGGCGGTCGTGTTGTTGCGCGTGCAAAGCGTCAACGTGCTGTTGCTGTCGCAATTGGAAATCTTCAACGCGACGTTGCAGGGCATGGGCAGATCCAAGGCGGTCGTGCTCAACGTCGCGATCGGCGGCGCGCTCAAACTGGCGGTTCAGGCGGTATCGGTGCCGTTGATCGGCATCGTCGGCGCGTGCGTCGCAAGCGTGACGTTTTACGGCGTGGCGTGGATTCTCAACTGGTCGGTCTATCGCGAAATGGTCGGCAAAAATCAAATTCTCCTGCAAAACGTTGGTAAAATCCTGCTGTCGGGTGTTATAATAGGTGCGGTAATGTACGCGTGCTCCGTCATGATCGCGTCCCGCTGGACGCAGTTGATCGTCGGCGCATCGGCGGGCGGCGCAATCTATTGCGCATTGCTCGTCGCGTGGCTGGGCGCGGACGCGGGCAATCTGCCGTTATTACGCAAGACGCGATCGCGTCCTTAGGAGATACTATGATCGAAATCGTCGGTATGGGAACGCGTCCCGACCAGATCACCGCGCAAGGCGCAGCGGCGATCGCAAGACATGCGCGCGTCTACGTCAAGACTGCTTTGACGCAGACGTTCGCTTATTTTACCGAGCGGGGCATCGAGACGGTCTCGCTCGATCGACTGTACGAACAGGCGGAAGACTTCGACGCGCTCGACGAGGCGATCGCCGAATATCTGATCGCCGAGCACGCGCGGTACGGCGATCTGTGCTATTGCGTCAACGGCAGCGGCGCGGACGATCGCTCCGTACATACGCTTGCGGCGCGCGCGCAGGTGCGCATCGTACCCGGCGTCGCGCTGGCGGATGCGGCGGGCGTGCCGTCGGCGGGCAGCGTGCGCATCGGCGCGGGAGAACTGGCGGCGGCGGACGCATTCGACTACGACACGCGGCTGAGCCTGTGCGTGACCGAATTGGACGACCGTCTGCTTGCGGGCGAAGTCAAGCTCAAACTCGCGGGACTGATCGGAGAAGAGACGGCGGTGCGAATCAACGGACAGGCGATCGCGCTGTACGAACTCGACCGTCTGCCCGACGACGCGTATCGCTGGGATACGGTGCTGAGCGTCCCGCCGATCGAGACGACGGACAAGCGTCGCTTCAACGTACTCGATCTGTATCGGATCATGCGCCGTCTGCGGGCGGATGACGGATGCCCGTGGGATCGCGCGCAGACGCACAAGAGCATCCGCGCCAACGCGATCGAAGAGGCGTACGAACTCGTCGACGCGATCGATCGCGACGACGTGGACAACATGATCGAAGAAAGCGGCGACGTGCTGTTGCAGGCGATGTTCCATTGCGTGATCGGAGAAGACTGCGGCGAATACGATTGGCAAGACGCGGTCAGCGCGCTGTGTCGCAAGCTGATCGACCGACACACGCATATCTTCGGGAACGTCGTCGCGACGACGCCGGAAGAGGCGTTGCGCGCGTGGGACGCGGCGAAAGCCAAGGAAAAGTACGCGTCGGACATGCGCAGCAAGATCGAGCGGATCGCCGGATCGCTGCCCGCGTCGATGTATGCATACAAGGTGCAGCGCGCGGCGCGGAAAGCGGGATTCGAGTTTGCAAACGAACAGGAAATCGCCGACAAAATCGCGGAAGAAACGCGCGAATTTTTGTCCGCCGCCGACGGCGACGACAAGGAGTCGGAAGGCGGGGATTTGCTGTTCGCGGCGGTCAATCTGCTGCGGTGGAACGGCATCGATCCCGAAGTCGCGCTGCGCAGAGCAACGGAGAAATTCGCGCGGCGCGCGTGCTATATCGACGCCAAATACGGATCGGTCGCGCAACAGTCGCGCGAAACGTTCGATCGGTGGTGGGAAGAAGCCAAGCGCGAAACGCGGGACGCGCAATCGGGAGACGCGCGGTGACGGCGTTGCGGCTGGGAGATCGGATCGTGTTGGAATCCGACGCTGTCGCCGCGCCGTTGGCGGGATACAGCGACGCGGGGTTCCGACACGTGTGCGCGTTGCGCGGCGCGGGGCTGACGTATACCGAGATGATCTCCGCCAAGGGACTCGTCTACGGATCGGGCAAGACGAAAGAATTGCTGTATACGACGCCGCAGGAGCGGTATACGGCGGTGCAGATCTTCGGATCGGAGCCGTATTTCATGCAGGCGGCGGCGGAGCACGAGGCGCTCGAAAAATTCGACGTGATCGATATCAATATGGGATGTCCCGTCCCCAAGATCGTCAACAACGGCGAAGGCAGCGCGTTGCTGCTCGATCCGCGCAAGGCGCAGGCGGTCGTCGCCGCGACGTGCAAGGCGGGCAAGCCGGTCACGGTCAAGATGCGGATCGGATTCGATCCCGCGCACGAAATCGACGCGGCGGAGTTTGCGCTTCGCATGCAGGACGCGGGCGCGTGCGCGATCACCGTGCACGGTCGCACCCGCGCGCAGATGTACGCGGGCAAGGCGGATCGGCAACAGATCGCGCGCGTATGTCGCGCGGTGACGATCCCCGTCATCGCCAACGGCGATGTGACGGACGTCGCGAGTTATCGGGCGATGTTGGAAGAGACGGGCGCGCAAGGCGTCATGATCGGACGGGGCGCGATCGGCAATCCGCGCGTGTTTGCGGCGATCCGCGGCGACGGCGCGCGATACAGCCGCTACGACGACGCGATGACGCATCTGCGCGTGTTGGTGCAATTCCACGGCGAGCGGTACGTCGTCGCGACGTTCCGCAAGCACTTCGTCTATTACTGCCGCGGACTGCGCGATGCGGGCGCGGCGAAACTGCGGGCGTTCGGATGTCAGACGCTCGCGCAACTGGCGGATTGTATCCGCGAAACGTTGGAGGCGGAAGCATAATGTTACATATCGTATTGGTCGAGCCGGAGATCCCGAACAACACCGGCAATATCGTCCGCACCTGCGCCGCGACCGGCGCGCGGTTGCACGTCGTGGAGCCGTGCGGGTTCTCGTGGGAAGACAAGTATCTCAAACGCAGCGGACTGGATTACTGGGAAATCTCGGACGTCAGACGGTATGCGGATTGGGATGCGTTCGTGCGGGAAAACTTCGGCGAAACGGACGCGACGGACGGCGCGCACGCGTTGCGTCGGGCGCGCGCCGACGGGCATCAAGTGTGGCTCGCGTCCACCAAGGCGGCGCATACGCACACCGAAGTCGCGTATGCGGAAGAATGCTACGTGCTGTTCGGGAGAGAGACGCGCGGGTTGGACGAAGCGCTGCTCGCCGCCAATTACGATGCGTGCATTCGCATCCCGATGCGGGAGCAGGCGCGCTCGCTCAATCTGGGCAACAGCGTCGCGATCATCGCGTACGAATATCTGCGGCAGCACGAATTTTGCGGACTCGCGGAATCGGGCAAACTGCGCACCTGCACGCCCGAGCGCGACGGCGAAGTCTGACGCCGCGCGGCTTGCGGCGGCGGGGACGCGGCATTGACAATCGGGCGCGTTGTGGTATACTGAATACGAGAGCGCGCATGCGCGGGCAAGGAAGGGCATTATGAAAGCGTTGATCATCGAGGACGACAAACCGCTATCCGATATGTTGCGGCGCAATCTGCAAAGCATTGCGCAGACCGACGTCGCGTACGACGGCGAAGCGGGGTTGGAAAAAATGTTGACGCAGGATTACGATATCGTAATCCTCGACATCATGTTGCCCAAGATGAACGGCGAAGAGGTCCTGCGCCGCATCCGCAAACACAAGATGACGCCGATCATCATTTTGTCCGCGATCGGCATGCTGGAACGCAAGATCGAATTCCTCAATCTCGGCGCGGACGACTATATGGTCAAACCGTTTTCCAGAGACGAATTGCTTGCGCGCGTACATGCGACGATGCGGCGTTATCACCGCGATTTCGGATCGCTGCGGTACAGTCTGGGCGACTTTGCGATCGACTACAACGGCAAGATGGTCACGTACCGCGATCAAATGCTGCCCGTCAACGGCAAGATGTACGAAGTGCTCGAAACGCTTGTCAAACATAAAGAAATCACGGTGACGAAACAACAGTTGTTCGACAGCGTGTGCGGCTTTTACAGCGAAACCATTCAGAACGTCATCGAAGTATACGTATACCGTCTGCGCAAACTGCTGGCGCAGATCGGGATGAGCGACTGTTTGCAAACAATCAAAACGGTCGGCTACCGCTGGACGGAAAGCGGCTGCAAAGACGGGCGACAGGGGGCGCAAGAACAGTGAATCGACAGTTGATCAGTACGCGCAGCTGGCAATATCGCGCTTGGATCGCGGCGTTGGTGACGCTGGCGGTCGTGTTGAGCGCGGGCATCGGACTGGTGTGGCAGGCGCGCACGAGCGGCAACCGCTATGCCGACGAGACGATGCGCGCGTATTCGGCGCAACTGCGCGAAAGCGCGCCCGACGCTCTGCGCGAGCTGGTCGAAGACGACGGCGCGCCGGAAGGGCATCTGTACCGCGAAAACATCGATGTAATCCTGTATACGCGTCGTCCGGACGGCACGGCGGGACTGTATACCGCCAATACGTATCTGCGCAATCATCCGAGCGAATTGCCGTCCACGTTCGGCGCGACGCTGGACGAGCGGATCGGCGACTATGCGTATAAGACGTATACGTTTGTCTGCAACGACGGCTCGTACGTCAAACTGCTGATGCAGGCGGATCTGCTGGGCGGGTACGAGTCGGATACCGGATTTTTGTGGTTCTTCCCGCTGACGATCGTGCTGACGATGGGGATCTATACGGCGTTTGCGTTCCTGATGGGACGTCCGGTCGTGCGCGCGATCAAGCAACAAAAAGAGTTTATCCACGAGATGACGCACGAGATCCGCACGCCGTTGACCGTGATCCGCGGCAACGTCGAGCACATGCTCGCGTGTCCCGACCACACCGTCATGCAGGTGAGCGAGTTGTTGGACAACACGCTGGAAGAAGTCGATCACATCACCGCGTTGTCGCAGGATCTGATGTCGAGCGTGTCGACGCCGTCGCCTAAACGCGGCAAAAGCGCCGATCTGTCCGATACCGTGTCGGGCGTGCTCGAAATATACAGCGAAATCATCGGGGAATCCAATCGCACGCTGATCGCGAACGTTCAGTCCGCGCAAAGCAGTCTGGACGGCGAAAAGGTCAAACAGTTGTTGATCATTCTGCTCGAAAACGCGGTCAAGTACACGCGCGAAGGCGATAAGATCCGCGTCTCGCTCAAAAAGACGGACAGCGGCGCGCTACTGACCGTCGCCGATACCGGCATCGGCATCGCGGACGGCGACGAGCATAAGATATTCGATCGATTTTACCGAGGCGAAAATGCAAAAAATCAACAGGGCACCGGACTGGGGCTCGCGATCGCGCGCAACATCGTCGAAGAGGCGGGCGGCAAGATTCAGGCGATGCACAACGTGCCCAGCGGGCTCGTCGTCACGGTGCTGTTGCCGGAGCGCGTATGAACGCGAAAATCCGCACGGGGGGGGGTATTCGGGCTGTCGCAGTCCTTTTGGCGATGCTGTGCGCGCTGTTGCTCGCGCTGACGGCGTGCGTCGGCGGCGAACCCAATCCCGACAAAATCCCCGTCAAAGACTGGAAGGATTATCTGAATGACGTCGCGGTTGCAATCGATCTGCAATACGTGGGCGTGGACGTAAAAGGGCCGGTGACGGCGGACATCCGATTCGAGGCGGTGGACGGCAATACGTCCGACCGCTACGAAGGCACGCTCGCGCTCAATCTCGCGCTCGACAGCCGAACGGGACAGCAGGGCGTCTGGCGGTTGGAACGCGTGCGCGGCGAATCGCGGCGCGTGCTCATGGACGTATATACGCAGGACGATATGCTGTACTGGTGCATGTGGGACGAGAGCAATCAACAGTACGAACGCACGTCGTTTCGATACGCGCCGTTGCTGTACACAGTGATCCGTTCGGCGGGATTGCTGTCGGACGGGATCGATTATTCGACGCCGGGCAAGTTGTTCGTCGCGTTCGGGAAAGCGTTTTTTACCGACGGTACCGCCAACGAAGGGCATACCGCGTTTGCGTTCCGTTTCGATTTGCACAAGGGACTGGAAAGCGCGTTCGCGCGCGAAGCATTCGGACAGTTGCCCGAAGCCGCGCGCAAATTCTTTTTGTCGGTCGCGAAGACGAACGATTACGACGATATGCTCGCGCGCACGCCGCAATTGAGCGGTACCGTGCGCATGGAGACGCACGCGGGCAAACTCTATCGCATTTACAGCGAAGATTTGCGCTATATCGACGAAAAGGCGGATACCGACGTGACGTTGCGGCTTGACGTGCCCGTCCTGACGATTGCCAACGGACGCAATGCGGAATTGGACGCGTACGCGCCCGATCCGTCTCAATATACGCAGGGACGGCTGTGCGACGTCACCGCCAACGGAACGCTCAATCTGGACAACGACGCGGACGGGCGCACCGAAATGCAATACGACTACGAATTCCGCGCCAAAATCGACTTGTTGGAATGGATCGCGGCGGGCGGAGATTTGCGCGCGCTGCCGCAAGATAACTTCTTCCACATGCGCGTTTCGCATGCGTGCGGAGACGCGTGCGGCGCGTACTGCCGCGACAAACTCGATCCCGCCAAAGGCGCGGTATTGGATATTGCGTTTTCGCCCAAGGATTTCGGTACGTACGACTTGTATATCAGCGTCGGATTGCGCGCCTGGCTCGCGCCGCGCGTGTTGGAGGGGCGTTTGAAGTGGGCGCAATCGCTGTTGATCGGTCAAATTCCGGAATATTATCTGTTTGTCGTGTCCGCCGACACGCTGCAACGAAAACTCGCGCCGAACGTATCCGTCGCGGACGACCGATCCGACGCGCCGACGTCGCTGTTGGACGCGCTCGTGTACGAAGACGGCGCGCTGTCGATCACGGCGCAGGCGTTGTTAAACGCCGCGGACGCGGACGAAGCGACGCAACAGATCGTCGGCGAGTTGTTGCGCGGCGACGGATATGCCGTCGATACCGTGCGGCTGCGACAGGAATACCTGCGTTGGCAAGTCGCCGAGTACGACGTCATGCGCAGCGCGATCCATCTGTACGGCAAGGACGTCGCGGGGACCAAGCAGTATACGCGCGGTTTGCTGACCGATCCGCCCGCGGTCGCGTACGAATTCGAAAAACAAAACGTGCAGACCGTCGATCGGGATATGCCGGTCGTGCGGCTGTATCGGGACGAATACGCCGACGGCGTTCTGTACGATGCGGCGACGCCGATCTGCGCGCAGGAAATTTCTGCGATCGCAGGCGCGATTGTGCATGCGCAGGCGACGGACATCTACGGCGACGCGTCCGCGACGACGTTGCGCGTGATCGGACATTCCGCGATCGATCCCGCCGCGAGCGGATGGCAGCGCGTCGAGTTGTACTGTCTGCCCGAAGGCGACGGGTATCTGTCGGAGAAGATCTGGGAAAGCATCCGCGGCCAGACGTGGGGCGAATGGCTGAGCGTACACGTAACGACGTATATTCGGTTGCAGGCGTTGGAAGACGTGGATTTCCGCCGACAGGATAAGACGCAGTACCGTCAGGGAGAGCGCTTGGCGGCGGACGATGCGCCCGAGATCGCGACCGCGATCCTGTCATATCGAGGCAATAAGACCAAACAAGTGCGCGTGCAGGCGAAAAACGCGTCGGAGCTGTTGTTGACCGATCAGTCGAACAGGCGCTTCGTACGCGCGGATCGCGATACCGTGTTGCAGTTCTATCTGTTCGGGACGTATTACGGGTCGACGGTGCGCGTGCAAGCGGCGCAGACGACGGAGTTGGTCGCGAGCGCGACCGAATTGACGTTGCAGCAAAACGACAACGGGTATGCGTCCGATCTGCGCGTCGCGCGCATGCGGTGGACGCTCGACGACGGCACGCAGAGCGAAGCGACGCTGCCGCTCGAATATATGACGCTCAACGGCTATGCGATCGACGAGCCCAACGAATATTTTGCGCTCAATCTGATGTTGGGCAATATCTATGTCGTGTTTTTGAAAACGGGGCGGTACACGCTCGTTTACCGTTGCGACGGGCAACAGATCGAATTGCCGCTGTATATTGCGCCGAGAGCGGAAACGAGCGACGACAGTCGCTATACCGTGCAAGATACGACGGGAGAGGTCGGGCATTATTTTGTCGGGTATTCGTATGCGTTTTCGGGCGCGATCGTCAATACGTATCACGGCGAGCACGGCAAGCGCGCGACGCTGCGCATCGAAATCCTGCGCGGAGAAGTCAACGCGTCGGGCGGTCTGTCGTATCGCGCGATCCAAACGCCGCAGGAGTATTATCGATGGGATTCCGTAACCGTGGACGGCGCGGACGCGCAGACGGAGACGGCGCTGGATCTGCCGCCGACGATTTACGGCAAGATCGACGTGCGCGCGAAAGCGACGTTCGTCAAAGCGGGATATTACAAGGTACGGATCGGGTTGGATTCCGATTGGTCGTACGAACGCGAAATCCGCGTCGAAACCGTACCGGAATAGGACGCGACAGATCGTAATCGCAGGGACGTCCGTAAGGGCGTCTTTTTGTATACGCAAAACGACGGATCGTATAAAGCGGATCGTGCGAAAGGCGCTCGATCGTGCGAACGCGTAATTCGCGTCGAAATCGCATCGGAATATAGGAAGGAACGCTTGCGCAAGTTTTCGGCAAACGCGGACAAAACGATTCGATCTCGCGACGGCGCGTCGTAAATCCAAATGCGCAGAGGCGGTTGATGTTGCAATGTACGTAGATCCTGCCAATGCGCAGACGGACGCGCATACCGTAGCGGGCAGGACGTCGGAACGCAACAACCGCGCCGCGTCAAGGAACGGAAGCGCGGTTTGCTGTTTATGCGCGGATCGCAAAAGAAACGACGCGCGCTCTTTACGGAACACGCGTCGTTCGGTAGGAAGATTTCGCAGCGGGTAAGGAAGAGAAGTTGTTGCCCGCTGCGAATCGGGTTAGGCTGTTACGCTTTTGCTACGACGGGTCTGTTGTTGACGAATTTGTAGGAGAAAGCCTTTCCGTCAAACGTAAACGCGCCCGTCAAAGTGACTTTCTTGTCGACAGCGTCCGCAGGCAACATCACGCCGTCCGTCAACGCGATCGGATCTTTGGTCGTGTAGTCGATTGCCGTAACGGTTACTTCGATGTCGTCGATGCGGTTGGTCGTCGCGCTGTCGCGCAGGACGTACTTGCCGTCGACATACGTCATCTGCATCGTGTGCTGCGTCCAGTCGGACGCAACGATCGTGAATTTCAGCAAACCGCCGAACGGCGTTTCGGCAGCTACGTTGGACGTGCTGACAGAGCCGAGCGTCATGTTGTTGAACGACTGCGAAGTGCTCTTACGCGCTTGGACGGGTTTGCCGTTCAGTTCGAATTCCAATTGCAGATACAGCGAGACGGATTTGGTGCTTTTGCTCGCCGTATTGTATGCAAGCGCGCGAAGTTCCGACATTTGGAGCATGCCTTTTTCGTCCACGGCGACTTTGTCGTTCGTTGCGTACTTATTGGTCTTCCATGCGGTAAAATCGGCTTCGATTTTGACGACCGGATCGGTGCCGACCATGTAGAACTTGCCGGCTGCTTCATCGTATTCCAGCGTCAAAATGCGGGCTTTTGCATACGCGTCGTCGCTATCCAACCAGTATTTGTACGTGATTTTGCCGTCGAACACATGCAGGTTGGTCGCGCCGCTGACGTATCCCCAGGTCGCGTCCTGCATTTCTTTTTCGTAATACGTGTTGTTGAGCAGCACTTCCGGACCGGTTTTGCCGTCCGCGCTCGTCAGATAGAAGTACAGCTTCGCGTTCTTAACAGCGTCGGCTTTGGTGCGGTCGAATTCGACGGTGATCGCGCCGGCGTCTTCGAGCAGCGTAACGCGTTTTGCAGCGTCGGAATCCAGATTGAGTTCGCTCAGCAGCGTGCCGTCGTATTTGACGCGGTACAGCGACGGATCAAACGTCGCGCTCGACGATTTGAGCACCGCGTTCAGCGTCAAACCATGCGTCGGCGCAAAGTATTCGATGTCCAGACCCGCATCGTCGTTTTTGATCAACGCGGGCAGGCTCGGCGTCGTCGCGCGGACGGTATACGTTTTGCTGAACGACGGATCCGCACCGTACGCATACGTGACCGTATAGACGTTGCCGTCGTTGACGAGATACTTGCCTTCGATCAGATCGTTGGTCACCGTCGCGTCGACCGTCTTGGTTTTGCCGTTGGCGTACGTCAATTCGATCTTGCCGGACAGATATTGCGACAGGTCGAGTTTGGCGTCCGGATCGGAGGTCAGCGGCGTCAATTCGTAGCTTTCTTCCAGTTCTTTTGTCGGAGCAAACGTCGCAGTCGAGATCGTCGTGACGGTCAGATCGATTGGCAGCGTCGCGCCGCCCAGCGGAATCGCGATATGCGCAGGCAGGAAGCCTCCTGCAAACGAACCGTACAGCTTGCTGAACAGTTGGAACAGTCCGTCGCTGAACATGCCGCCTTTGCCGTCCAACGGGAGCACCGTCGCGGTTACGGTCGAGACCGTGTTTTTGGGCAGGTTGCTCAGATCGGGCAGCGAAACGATTTGCGACGTCGCCGTATACGTTTTGCCGTCCGTCGCGGTGTACGTGTATTCGACGTTCTTGCCGATCAGCTGGCTTGCTTCTTCCGGCGTGACCCAGATGCCGTCCGCTGCGGTGAACTCGTCTACAACGCCGGATTTGCCGTTAAAACGGTAGACTCTTCCGGTTGCTTTCGCATTTGCGTTTTGGAACGCGAGCGGGTTGTGTCCGCCGAACGTGCGTTCTTTGGCGTCGTCGATCGGATCGTGCGTGATCGCTTCTTTGCAGTCATAATCGGTGCCCGCGCCGAAACGGATCGAATCGATGCTCAGACGGAGGGAACGGAATTGTTTTTCCGTGTCAGCCGCTTCGTCCGGGCTGAGCAGTCCTTTGAAGACCGCGTCGCGGATATTGTCCGCGTTGACGTTGATGATGCCGCCCAACGAGATGTTGACCTTGCTGTTGAGATCGATCATCGCGTCGATCGCGTTGTAGAGCAATTCCATATCCAGCGTGACGCCGCCGTCCAACCGAATGCCTTGCGTCAGCACGCTGACGATCGGATCGAGCATCGTGTACACGTCGAATACAAACGGATCTTCCGGATCGGACGGATCGCTGCCGTCGTCTTCGGATGCGGAGACCATTTTGGTCAGATCCAGACCGACGAGGAAGTTCTGTTCCAGCAACGGCGTGACCGCGCTCGAAATCAGGCTTGCAAGACCGGAAATGTTGCTGAGCACGACGCCCAACGATTTCTGGGAAAGGAAGCGGCTCAGGTTTGCCGCTACATACAGGCGGGAATCGCCGAACGCCTGCGGATCAAACGCGACGTCCAACAGCGTCGTGTCTTCCATGCCGCCGCTGCGCGTGGGGCACATTGCGTCCGTGCAAGCGATGTCGCCCGCGGGACGGTGCGTGTGATAGAGTTGGAAATGCACTTTCATGCGCTGCACGCTCGGATCGTTGACCCAAGCCATCGGATTGTCGCCCGCGGCAGCGGTCTGAATCGCAGCCGCCAACGCGATCGGATCGATGTCGGCGGTCAATTTCCATTGGAGATGCTCGTAGACTTCGCCCGCGATGTTGACCAGATCGAGATTGCCGCTCATCTGCACGTTCGCGACGTTGATCGCATGCGCCGCGGCGATTTGTTCCGGCGTCAACTTGCCGGTTACGACGTCGAACGAGCCGTTCGTGATTTCCATCGCGCTCAGTTGCGCTTGGATTTGACCGTATGTATCGATGTCGACGGTCGCGTTCGCCTTCGGCGCGTTGGCGGTCGTCAGATCGATGCTCAATACGAAGCTCGTCGGATTTTCGCTGAATAAATTGTTGAGAATTTCCAGATTTTGTTCGCTCAGAATGCCCGCGGCGATGTCGCTCGACAGCAGGACGTTGATTTGTTCCCAGATCGCGGACACGTCCAGCGTCAGTTGCCATACGTGATCTTCGCAGACGATGTCGTCCAGATCGCGGAACAGCAGAATCGGCAACAACGCGACGATGCTGTCCAGCATCGAATCGTCGTCCGACGTCGCGAGCGCCGCGGTCGTGTTGCGTTTGGTCAACAGCGCGGACAGGTCGGTGTTGTTGAACGCAAACAACTGGTCGCCCAGTTCCAAGTACAGTTTCGCATCTTGGTAATAGATGCCGATCTGCGTATCCTGCGCGCGGAAGACGGCATGGAATACGCTGGCGTTGTTCTGCGCGTCGGTCAGATCCAAGTTGCCCATCGCGTCCAGCGCGTAGGTCTTGGCGACGTCGCCGTCGGGCGACAGGGTCGCTTGCGCCTGCACGCTGAAACGCACGTCGCTCTTGGAGTCGATCGCATACGCTTGTTTGAGCGCCGTCGTAAAGTTTTCCCAACGCGACATCGTCGTTTCGGGCGGAGTGTCGTCGTAGATCGACAACTGTACGGTGACGGACGTCGCCTTGTAATGCTCCGTTTCGGCAGCGCTTACCGTGATAAAGTAGTCGCCGACCGCGGAGTAGCTTTTTTGCGGCGAATAGGTCAGCTCGGTCTCGTCGTGATCGAGCGTCGCAACCACCGCGTGCTCCTGACCGTCGTACGCATAGCGCTGGATCGGATCCGCCGTGATCGTGGCTTCTTTCTTTTCCGGATCGTCGCAACCCGCAAAGACGACGCACATCGACAGCGTGAGTACCAGCAACAAAACGCACAACAGCGTGAGTTTGTTTCGTCTCATAATTTGCCTCCTAAAATGAAATTGGAGTTTGCTCCACTATCATTGTGGAAAGCGGTACTGAATCCTAACTGAATTTCGGATAAAATTTTACCGGGATTTTTTACCGTCGCGCAAATCGAAAACGCGCGATGCGGCATGCGGCGCGGTTGGGCGACATACGATATCGGGACGGGCGGATCGCATGCCGATTTGCATCGTCGGGACTTGCGTTTCGACGCGGGTTGTGCTATAATCATACGGACGCAAAACGTTGCGTCTCAAAGGAGTTTGGAATGGACTACAAAGACAATTACCGCCACTGGTGCGAAAACGTTGCGGACGAGCATAAGCAGGAACTCGCTGCGATCGCGCACGACGAGACCGAACTGCGCGAACGCTTTACGTTGCCGCTCGCATTCGGCACGGCAGGCATGCGCGGAACGATCGCGCTCGGCATTTCCAACATGAACGTCTATACGGTCGCGCGCGCCAGCAAAGGACTGTGCGATTATATTTGCACGCTCGGCAAGGACGCGATGGCGCGCGGCGTCGTCGTGTCGTACGATACGAGACGCATGAGTTTCGAATTCGCGTTGACGACCGCGCGCGTTTTGGCGGCGGGCGGCGTACGCGTGCATCTGTTCGAAGACGTGCGTCCTGTGCCGATGTGTTCGTTTGCGATCCGCCATTTGGGCGCGATCGCGGGCGTCATGATTACCGCCAGCCACAATCCTAAAGAATACAACGGATATAAAGTATACGGCGAAGACGGCGCGCAGATGTCGCCCGAAGCGACCGCCAAAGTCGTCGAGTTTATCGACAAGACGCCGTATTTCGGCATTCCGCTCGCGCAGACCGCCTGCACGGACAGATCGCAGATCGACGGCAAGGACGGTTACGCGCTGTGCGACAACGTCGTCGTCATCGGCAAACGCGTGGACGAAGCGTATTATACTACGATCGAGCGGCTGTCTCTGTCTCCGGACGCGGTCGCGCGCGTCGGCAAGTCGATCCGCATCGTATACAGCCCGATCCACGGATCGGGATACAAGCCGGTCACGACGATGCTCGCGCGCATGGGGATCGCCGTCAACGTCGTCGAAGAGCAGAGAGATCCCGATCCGGATTTTTCGACCGTTGCGATGCCCAATCCCGAACAACCCGACGCGCTCGAACTCGGCATCGCGCTTGCCGACCGCACGGGCAGCGACATCGTGATCGGGACGGATCCGGACTGCGACCGCATGGGGATCGCGATCCGCGACGGTGCAGGCGCGTTCGTATTGCTCAACGGCAATCAGATCGGCGCGTTGTTGATGGACTATATTCTGATGCGGCACGCGCAGGAAGGTACGCTTCCCGCCAACGCCGCCGTCGTCAAAACGATCGTGACGACGCGATTGGCGGACAAGATCGCCGCGCATTACGGCGCGAGCGTGTATAACGTGCTGACCGGGTTCAAATTCATCGGCGAAAAGATCAAACAGTGGGAGAGCGACGGCGCGCATACGTTCCTGTTCGGGTATGAAGAGAGCTACGGCTATTTGAGCGGCACGCACGCGCGCGACAAAGACGCGGTCGTCGCCAGCATGCTGTTTGCGGAGATGTACTGTTATTATTCCGATCGCGGCGTTCGGCTGTACGATCGGTTGCAGGAATTGTTCGCGACGTACGGCTATTTTATCGAGACGAGCAAGTCGATCGCGTTCCGCGGATTGGACGGCATGGACAAAATGGCGCGCATCATGACCGCGATGCGGCGCACGGCGCTGTCGCAGATCGCGGGGATCGCGGTGCGCAGCAAGGCGGATCTCGCGGCGCAGACGATCGTCTATGCGGACGGTACGGTCGCGCCGACCGATTTGCCGAAGACGGACGTTATTCGGTACGACTTGGGCAACGACGAATGGGTTTGCGTGCGCCCCAGCGGCACAGAGCCCAAACTGAAAATCTACGTTTCCACATGCGCTGCGGACGCGCAGGAGAGTATGCGCCGCAACCGCGCGTTGCAGAGCGCGTTGGAGATTTTGGTCGGACAGGTCGACTGACGAATTATCGCAACGACGGCGCGCTCCCGAATCGGGAGCGCGTTTTGCATCGATAAGGCAGTTATTCTCCGCGCAGGCGGGTTTCCCAATCGCTTAGGATGCGGATGTGTTCTTCTTCATCCTCGATGATGCGTTCCAACAGCGCTTTGAGCGACTCGTTGCGCAGACGCAAGATGCTGCGGCGATAATCCGCGATCGCCTGCTTTTCCGCCGCGATGTCCGCGCGCACCGCCGCCAGCGGCGCGCGCACGTAGTTGACGTAACTGCCCGACCAAAAACACGCCTTGCCGCCCACGTACGGCACCGCGCCGCATGCGACCAGCGCTTCGGACAGCAAGTCGTAGTGATGCATTTCCGCGATCGCGATTCCGCGCAGGTCGTCCGCGAGTTGCGGAATCGTCGGATCGATCATGCCGTGTTGGAATATGTATTGAAATATCGCCGTCGTTTCGCTTGCGCGAGCTCCCAGATTGTCTGCCAGGATGCGCGCGTCCTGCAACGTCAGCGCGCCTTCCGGCTTCGGATACGGCATAGCCTTTGCATAGGTCTGCATTCGAAAGTTCCCCCTTTTACAAGCCTATTGCAACATATGCGCCGCGCGCGGCGGGGGTGCGCAGCGACGATATCCCAATATCTTGCGACCGCTTGCGGGGCGAGCCACATTTTCGGATAAAAAATAAAAAATCAGTTGTCAATTCGTATATCGTGTGCTATTATGGTTAAGCAACATAGATTGGAGGATTGTTCAATGAACTTTATGCGAATGTTGGGAGCGGCGATTTTTCCGTGGGAAGTTACCCAGTGGTTGCAGCCTTTGCTGCAAATTCTGATGGCGGTAATTTCGATCGCGGCGATCGTCATCGTCATGATGCAGAAGAGTTCGAGCGGCAATATCGGCGCAATCGGCGGACAGGAGTCGGATTCCTATATGGGCAAAAACAAAGCCCGTTCCAAGGACAGAACGCTTAAAATTTTGACAATCGTGGCAGGCGCGATTCTGCTGGTTCTGTCGGTTCTGTACTTCCTGACCTTCTTGGAAAAGTAAACTTTTACGCAAGAAAAGCCGTTGCCGAGTCGCAACGGCTTTTTTATTTGCGCACCGCCCGCAAAGGGCGCACGAATATAAGGATTTGCGTGCATATGCGCGCAAAGTATGGTATAATCAGATTATGTCGCACATTCGAGTGATCGATACGAACAAAAAGGCGTTCCACGAGTACTTCATACAGGACAGCTATGAGGCGGGGATCGTTTTGGTCGGCAGCGAAGTCAAGTCGGTTCGGCAGGGACACGTCAATCTCAAAGATTCGTTCTGCATCGTCGAAAACGACGCCGTTTGGCTGATCGGCGCGCACATCCGTCCGTACGAAAAGGGCAGCTATTTCAACGTGGACGCAAAGCGTAAACGCAAGTTGCTGTTGCACCGCGGCGAAGTGAACAAACTGCGCGGACAGATCGCGCAGAAAGGGTTTACGCTCGTGCCGACCAAGCTGTATTTTCGAGACGGACTGGTCAAGGTCGAGATCGCGCTCGCCAAGGGTAAGGAACTGCACGACAAGCGCAAGACGATCGCCGATCGCGACAACAAGCGCAGACTGGATCGCGAGATCAAGCAATACAATGCCAGATAAACCATTTTTACACGCGCTGCGGCGCACAGGAGGAGCACTATGAAATTCGATACCCAATGCGTGCAAGGCGCGTATAAGCCCGGCAACGGAGACGCCAGAGTATTGCCGCTGTATCAGAGCACGACGTTTGCTTACGATACGCCCGAGCAACTCGCGGATATTTTCGACCTGAAAGATCCCGGCTATATGTATACGCGTCTGGGCAATCCGACCGTCAACTGCTTTGAAGAAAAGCTCGCGATGCTCGAAGGCGGCGTCGCCGCGCTGTGCACGTCGTCCGGACAGGCGGCGAGTCTGCTGTGCGTCACCAACGTCTGCAACGCCGGCGACAACGTCGTCGCGATGAGCAAGATTTACGGCGGCACGTTTAATTTGCTCAACGTCACGCTGCGCAGACTCGGCATCGAGACGCGCTTTGTCGATCCCGAAGCGAGCGAACGGGAGATCGAAGCGCTGATCGACGACCGTACCAAGTTGATTTTCGGCGAGACGCTCGCCAATCCGGCGATGACGGTGCTCGATTTCGACAAACTCGCCGCGATCGCGCACAAACACGGCATTCTGTTCGCGGTGGACAACACGCTTGCGACGCCCTATCTGGTCAAACCGCTCCAACGCGGCGCCGATCTCGTCTTGCATTCGACGACCAAATATATCGACGGACACGCGAGTTGCGTGGGCGGCGCGTTCGTGTGCGGAGACAAGTTCGACTTTACCTGCAATCCGCGCTATCCGATGTTCAACGAGCCGGACGAGAGCTATCACGGCATGCGGTATCAGCGCGATTGCGGCGCGGCGGCATTCGTCGTCAAAGCGCGCGCCCAACTGTTGCGCGACATGGGCACGACGATGAGTCCGTTCAACGCGTATCTGACCAATATCGGCTGCGAGACGCTGCATTTGCGCATGCAGCGCCATTGCGACAACGCGATGCGCGTCGCGCAGATGTTGCAGAGCCATCCCGCCGTGGAATGGGTGCGTTACGCGGGCTTGGAGTCGGATGAGAACCACGCCAACGCGGTCAAATACTTCCGCGCCGGCTGCTTCGGCGGCATGGTGACGTTCGGCGTGCGCGGCGGCAGAGCGGCAGCGGCGGAATTTATGAAGAAACTCGAATTGATCAAGATCGTCACGCACATCGCGGATGCGCGCAGTTGCATTCTGCACCCCGCGAGCACGACCCACCGCCAATTGTCCGACGAACAACTCGTCGCGTGCGGCATTCGGGACAATCTCGTCCGCCTGTCGGTCGGGATCGAAGACGTACAGGATATCCTGGACGATTTGCAGCGCGCGCTCGACTGATCGCGCCCGCTCGGATACGGAGAACGCTTATGCCCATCGTCATTCCAAAACAACTGCCCGCGCACGACGTGTTGCGTCAGGAAAATATTTTCGTTATGAACGATTCGCGCGCGATGACGCAGGACATTCGTCCCATCGAAATCGCGATCGTCAATCTGATGCCGACCAAAATCGCGACCGAAACGCAGTTGATGCGACTGTTGGGCAATTCGCCGTTGCAAGTCAACGTCACGTTGTTGCAGACGGGCAGCTATCGCTCTCAGCATACGCCGCAGGCGCATTTGGATAAGTTTTATCGGACGTTTGAGCAGGTCAAACATCGGCATTTCGACGGCATGATCGTGACCGGCGCGCCGGTCGAACAGATGCCGTTCGAGCAGGTCGCCTATTGGGACGAGCTGCGCCAGATCATGGACTATACGCGCACCAACGTCACGTCGACGATGTATATCTGCTGGGGCGCGCAGGCGGGACTGTACTACCATTACGGGATTGCAAAACAGGATTTGCCGCACAAAATGTTCGGGATCTATCCGTGCCGTCCGTGCGACGAGTACGAATTGTTGCTCAAAGGCATGGACGACGAATTGTACATTCCGATGTCCCGCCATACGCAGTCCGACGAGCGGCAGTTGCTCGCGCACGATCAGCTCAAAGTGCTCGCTTACGGCGACGCGTGCGGACCCGCGATCGTCAAGAGTTTGGACAACAGCAAGTTTTTCTTGTTCGGGCACAGCGAGTACGATCGCGAAACGCTCAAAACCGAATACTTGCGCGATTTGGAAAAGGGACTCGACATCTTGCCGCCCTGCAACTATTTCGTGGACGGCGACGTCAATCGCATCGCGATGCGCTGGCGCAGCACGGCCAATCTGTTGTTCTACAATTGGCTCAATTACTACGTGTATCAGGTGACGCCGTACTGAGCGCCGCCGACGGGGGAGAAACATGCAACCGACTAAAATTTTGTTCGTGTGTTTGGGCAATATTTGCCGTTCGCCGATGGCGGAATATCTGTTCCGCGACATGGCGCGCCGCCGCGGACTGGATGCGCAGTATCAGGTCGCTTCCGCCGCGACTTCGCACGAAGAAGAAGGCAATCCCGTCTATCCCGCCGCGCGGCGGTATATGCAGGATCGCGGCATCGACATGTCCGGCAAATACGCGCGCACGCTGACCGCGTCCGATTATGCCGCATACGACTACATCATCGGCATGGAGACGCGCAACGTCGTCAATATCCATCGCCTGCTCGGCGAAGACAGCGCGCACAAAGTCACGCGTTTGCTCGATTGGACGACGCTGCCCAGAGATATTGCAGATCCGTGGTATACCGGCGATTTCGCGCGAGCGTACGACGACATATACGAAGGCTGCGCGGCGTTGCTCGATCGCTTGGAGTACGACAAGCGGCGCGCGTGAGCTTGCGCGGGGCGGACGATTAGGAGATCGGACGACTTTTTGTTGGATTTTCGGCTTAGACAGGCGTGTCGTATGGACGGATTCGAAGCGGTGATGCCGGATACGGTTGTCGCATGCAAGCGTCGGTGCGGGGATCGAGCGGCG
>CAJTKI010000003.1 GCA_910576875.1 uncultured Christensenella sp. | reverse complement strand
TTCATCAGCGGACAGGACGGCGTATTGTTGCAAATCCCGACGCTGACCGACCCGACGTATACGGGCGGTGCGATCGACATTGCGACGTTGTTGCAGAACTACAACGCGGACTTTATGCAACTGACGGGCGACGTGAGCGGAACGAACGCGGGGACGTATACGTTGACGGTCACGCCGAAAGACGGCGCGGAATGGGAGAATCCGCCGCAAGGCGTAGATCCGGACGGCGCGATTACGATCGAATGGCATATCCTGCCGGCGCAATTGCGCGGCGAGTGGGAAACGGCGGACGGCAAGCCGACGCTGAAACTGCCGACGGAGTACGACGGCAAAGTGGAGATCGAATACGAGTATCGCGACGCAGCGGGCAACGTCGTGGCGGAAGACGCGTTGCAGGCGGGGCAGACGTACAGCGTCGTCGCGAAGTTGAAAGGCGACAGCGCGAGCAACTACGTGTTTATCGCGGACGATGGACAGGTAACGGAGACGCCGACGCAGAGCGCGCCGTACGAGTTTGATTTCGCAACCGACGGCAACAACGGCAATGCGGGCGGCAACGGTATGAGCGAACCGTGGTTCAAACAAATCATGATCGCTATCGCGGTATTTTTGGGTACGATGACGTTGCTGTTGTTCGCAATTTGGTTTACCGAAATCAGCATTCGCAATATTCGCAAAAAGAAGACGGAATAATGTTTGCAAGCAAACGCTGTTTCGGATTGTAAGGAAAGCGAACGCCGCCCGATTTACGGGCGGCGTAATCTTTTCGAATATCGATCGAAACGCGTTGATGCAACGGCACGGTCGGTGGTCGCAATCGTTATACGGATTGCAACGAATCGATAAATTGCTGCGCGCTGCGACCGGATTTGCCGCTGTTGCGCATTTGCCACTGCAACGCGCGCGCGTCCAATTCGTCCGACGGCAAGTCGATGCGGTTGCGTGTAGCCAATTCGCGCACGATATGCAGATATTCCTGTTGGGTCGGAGACGGATAGAAGAGCGACAGCCCGAAGCGCGCCGCCAAAGACAGCTTTTCTTGCAACGTGTCGCTGCGATGCAGATCGTCGGTAAACTCCATATCGTTTTTGTCGCTGAATTTCTCGCGGATCAAATGCCGTCGGTTGGACGTCGCGTAGATCAGCATGTTGTCGGGACGCCGTTCCAATCCGCCGTCGATGATCGCTTTGAAATATTTGTATTCCGTTTCGAATTCTTCGAACGAAAGATCGTCGAAATAGAGCAAAAATTTGTAGTTGCGCGTGCGCAACAGGCGAATGACTTCGCCGATCAACGCAAATTGATGTTTGTAGATCTCCACGATCCGCAGACCTTGCGGGGCGTATTCTCCGAGCAACGCTTTGACGGTCGTCGATTTTCCGGTGCCGCCGTCGCCGTAGAGCAGGACGTTGTTCGCCGGTTTGCCTGCCAAAAACGCAAGCGTGTTGTCGGCGACCTGTCGTTTTTGCAATTCGTATCCGACAATCTGATCGAATTTTCGTACGTCCGGTTGCGCGATCGGGCACAGTGCCAACGGGCGGGTCGGATCGGGCTTTTGGATATGGAACGCCGTATAGATGCCCAGATCGCCGACGCCGTGTTGTTTGTAATAAGCCTGTATCGTATCGAGAAATGCGATCGGATCGGGCGCCGCGTCGAGTTGCGCGCACAGTTCGCGGATCTGCGCGGACGGCGCGTCGCAGACCGATTGGCACGTCGCATGCGTCAGCGATTGCGCGATCGCGCGCGGGATCGCTTTGCATTGCGATAGATCGGCGTGGAACAGGTTGTACAGCGCGGGCGCTTCCGCTTCGGCAAGCCGTCGCATAAACGGCGTCGGGTCTTGTCGCTCGCATGCCGCGGCGTATGCGTTTTGATCGCACGCCAGCCAGTCCGCGATATAATGCTTCCACAGATCGCCGCATACGCCGCGACGATTGCCGTATTCGAGCAACGCGCCGACAAATCCGTCGGCGTTGTCTTCGCCTGCTTGCATCGCGTACAGGCGTTCGATCAACGGCTGATTCGGTCGATAAATGTTCCAAGTTTGCGCCAAATGATCCATAGAACGTTCTCCTTGCGCTATATTATATCACATGCGCGCAAGCTTGTACGGATTTTGCGGCAAATTTTTGCCGTCGCCGACAATTTGCCGCGCGTCGTCGCATACCGGCGCGAGAGATGCTTGCCGCGCTATGCCGCGTCGTCTTTGCGCCGCCCGTTGTGTTCGTTGCGTGTAACGAGAACAAAATTTGTCTCCGAAGTTTTTTAGAAACTCTGCAAAAATACTTGCTTTCGCGACGGAAATAGGATAAACTAAGACCACATGCGGATGTGGCGGAATTGGCAGACGCGTAAGATTCAGGTTCTTATAGTCGCAAGGCTGTGCAGGTTCAAGTCCTGTCATCCGCACCAAGATGTGAACAGTACAACTTTTGCAATAAAAAAAGTGTACTGTTCACTTTTTTATATCAATCGTTTTGTATGTTATTATTAGGAATTTAATTATAAAAATTCTATTAGTATCAATGTGATTTTATTTCTTATATGGTAAAACAATTTAAAATCTTAAACATTAAACTAATTTTATAAGAGAAAAAAATATGCCACAATTATGAAGATAATAATAAGGTTCCAAAGAAGGTCTTAAATAATTTTGCTAATCTAGATGTTAATTATTCGTGTAATATTCATATTATCGATTTGAGAAAATAGGCGATTGAATTCGTTTTATAAATATATTATAATAGATATGCGAACCGGCTATTCGATTGTTCGGCAATACGATCGGCAAGTTGCGTGCGATCATACGAAGGGGAAATATTATGAAAGAGATCAAAATCCGGATATGTCCGTTTTGCGGCGGCGAAGAAATGATGGAAACACGAGTCGCATCTTACGGCGGCGCATACTTAACGCCCGTACAGAACGGCGGCTTGCGGAGCGCGGCGCTCTTTGCGACCGTTTGTCGCGATTGCGGAAGCGTCGTTCGTACATACTGCGCGGATCCCGAAAAATTGTACTGCAAAAAGGAACGCAGAAATTGGCAGAATTGATTTTACCGAAAGCGATTTGAGATTTATGCGGGATGCCTGCGATACGGGATGCTTGCAATGCGCTTAGTTAAGCAATTTATATAACAAGGCGCGAAAATATTTCGCGTCTTGTTTATAATGTCGGCGAAAAGCGGGCGTTGCAACGCTTGAAACATCCTAGGATTCGATGATGCGCGCAGCGGGCGGCGCTATCGATTGCCGAATCGGATTCGCTTGGATTCGCGCGGTATTATATAGAGATCCGCTTGATCGGGCGGTGCGCGTAAGATTTTTCGGCAAAGGCATGATCGGACGACGCTTTTGTGCTATACTGGCGGTAAGGAGCGCGAATGGATAAGGGACAGAGAATCCTGTTGGATTATTTTTGGTCGAACGGCTGGAAGCGACAGCCGACGATATCCGAACAAGACTTTGCGATTGCGAAGGCGGAGGGGTATATGTTCGAGCCGGCGGAACAGGAGATTTCGCACGCGGAGACGTTGGAGCGGATTTGCGCCGCAGTGCGCAAGATCGAGCCGGCGGACGCTGCAAACGCGTTTTTGTACAGCCTTTCGACGCGCAAGTTGGAATACAGATCGGCGCTGGGCAGTTATTGGTATGCGGCGGCGATCGAACGGCACGAAAAACGATCTACGGTTTTGGAAAGCTCGTGCGAGATTTGCGCTTGGCATCGGCGGATCGATCGGAACGTCATGAATTTCATGCGGTACAAATTCGGCGGGTACAACCACACAAACGCGGATTTTGCGTTGTTCGATTTGGAGCGGTTTGTCGAAATGCCCAAAGTCGCGCCGACGCCGCGCGATACGGAGATATTCAAACGCATATTGGGGTGCGTGGAGCAGTTGGACGATACGGATAAAGTCGGCAAATTGCGCGATCGCATTCTGCAAGAGCGCATATTGCCGACCAACAAGACGGAGACGTGCATTTTGTTGGGCATACTGGGCATATGCGGCGTTTTGGCATCGCAAGAATATCCGTGTTTTTACGATCGATTTGCGGATACGTACGCGCGCGGATCGGTCGAGCACAAGAACGATTTCTATTATCCCGTCCACCGCTGGCGCAAACGCGACGGTATCTGTGCGGATTGGTTGAAACGGGTGTTTCCGATGATAGAATTTTAGTAAGGTACGATCGTTGATTGAAAAAAGGGCTTTTGCACAGATGTGCAAAAGCCCTTTTTGTATGATCTCGCAAGTCGTCGGCGATATCGCGATCCGAGCGGCGCATCCATACCGCTTTGTCGTTTGCGTGGCAGTGTCGATCGACTCGATGACGTACGATGGGCGTCAAGCGAATCTGTAACGATTGATCCCGACACAGCGGTATGCGATTGGGCTTGGAGACGCTTGATTGCGGTTGGTTGACGCGAATGCGTCCGATCCGCTTCCGCGGCATCCGATCCCGCGGAGCGGAGTCGCGATCAGTAATTGTTTTGCGCGGATCCGTTGTACCAACTGCGATCGGCGTATAGGTCGATAAAATATTCGACGTTTTTGTGCGGATCGCTGACATCGACGAGCGTGCCCGCGGAAGAAGATTCGCCGTTTTTCAGCACTTTCCAATTTGGGGTATATTCGAATCGGACGCTTTGCAAATCGGTGCATCCTTTGAACACGCTCATGCCCAGATGACCGACTTTTGCGGGGACGACAACGGTTTGCAATTGCAGACAATCGGCAAACGCATGCGATTGTACGGCGAATGCGCCTTTGTTGGGATTGGGCATCAGCGTAACGCTTTTGAGTTTCTTACACCCGGCAAACGCATAGTCTTGGATGAATCGAATGTTTTCGCACGTCAGGGTTTCGATCGCCTCGTGTCCGTAGAAAGCATAGCCGCCGATTGTCGTAACGGTAGAGGGGATATCGCCTGCGGCATTTGCCCGTTTCAAGATTGTGCCATCCTTACTCAAAAGCATGTTGTCTGCGACGCTCAGAGATGCGTTGTCCGGATGCACGGTAATCGTACCGTACGGACAACCTGCAAATGCCGAACCGTCGTACGCGCTCAAAGATTTGCCGATGGAGATTGATTTCAGCGCGGCACAGTTTTGGAAAGCAAAAGAGTCGAGTTTGGTGACGTTGTCGCCGAGTACGACCGAAGTCAGGCGGGGAAGATCCGTAAATCCGTATCGCGGGACGGTCGGTTTGTCCCAGTATAGACTCGCGATTCCGCTCTGTCGAAATGCGTCGGTTGCAAACTCCGTCGTTTCGGTTGAGATATCGGCTTGGAAATTGCCGCAATTGTAAAACGCTTTGGCGCCGACTTGCGAAATGTTTGCCAGCGAGAAAGCTTGCAACTGCGAGCAGTTGTAGAACGTGTATTCCGGAATGCTCGTGATTTGGCTGCTCAATACGATCGATTGCAAAGAGGTCGCATCGTGGAATACGCTCTTGCCCAGCGTCTGTACGCTATCCGGCAACTTGATGCGGGAGATGCCGCATTGATAAAAGGCGTAGTCGCCGATCGAACGGACGCGATTGCCCAGTTGCACCGAAGTCAGCGACGGCGTCGCGCGAAACGCGTACATCGGGATCTCTTCGATTCCGTTGCCCAGAACGACCTGTTCCAGTTTCGGCGCGGCGTAGAAAGCGTAGCCGATCGTTCGGACAGAGTCCGGAATAACGATTTCCTTCAATTCGCTCGACCAAAATGCGCTGTTGCCGATGCTTTGAATGCAATCGGGGATCGTAAGCGTTGTCATTGCGGTTTCGCGGAACGCATAATCGGCAATCGCGACGACGGGTTTGCCGTCATATTCTTCCGGGATCGTAAATGCGGTGTTGGATCTGCATTCGGCTTTGACGGCGATTGCGTATCCGATCAACTCGCCGTCGTCTCGGACTTCGGTAAAGTCGTAGACGGCGTTCGGATCCGCGCATCCGCAAACTGAGCAAGCGCCGTCTCGGAACGCATGCGCGGCACGATCGATTTTCACATCGTGTCCGCACGTCGCGGCGCGCCAATGTTCGCGCTCGTCGTACGTGTACGTCGTCGCATAGGTATGCGTGTGGGACAATTCGGGGATTTGTTGTACTTGCGCGTATCCGCAAGTCGAACAAGCGCGGCTTCGGCTGCCCGGGGTTGTTTCGGTTGCAGGTGTAAGAATCGTCCATTCCCCGAACGCATGCGGCGCATAATCGGATTGTTCGTCGCAGCCGTCGCATGCGTGCCAATGGTGCGTATCGGTCGTTGACCAAGCCGAATCGAACGCATGCGTATGCGTTCCGTCATCGATACAGGACGTCAGTCCCGCGACGCACGCGATGGCGAAGATCAGCGATAAAAACGCGATAATCGATTTCTTTTTCATAAAGTACTCCTTTTGGAAGCAGTAAGAAAAGTATACTTTTTCTACGTCCGAACAGTTGCATGATTTGATACGTTTGTGTTATATTTGAAAAGACGAAATCGTCGTTTTTCACCAAAATCGGATGTTGTAGGAAAGGTATACTTTTCCTACAACTTTTTTTCGGCGGGTATATTTTACGCTTGTTTGCAGAAGGTTTGTAATCGGATTTGCGTGCAAAAGGGCATGGCGGCGGCATGCGTCGACGGCGTCTTGCAAAAGGCGAGACTTGCTCGGGCGGCGAAGTTTTGGTATACTGAGTTTGCCGAACGAAAATGCGATTGCGACGGGCAAAACGAAAACGGAAAGCAACGGCGTACGCGCAGACGGTCGGCGTACGGAATTCGACGGAGGAATGTGATGCAAACGGATAGAGCGGATATCGTCGTGCGAACGGCGACGCGCGGCGATGCGGCTGCGCTGTACGAATTGAATCGCGACTTTAACGGAGTCGACGCGACGACGGCGGATCGCGTGGCGGCGGCGTTGGAAGCGACTGCGGGAGAGATCGTCTTCGTTGCGGAGACGAACGGGCAGGTCGTCGGATTCGTTTGCGCGCAGATTGCGACTTCGTTTTGTTATGCGCGGCGTTATGCGGAGATCAGCGAAGTCTATGTCGCTCCGCGCGCCCGCCGTCGGGGAATCGCGCGCGCCATGATCGCGCATGCGGAGCGGTATTGCGCGCAGCGGTATGCGATCGGGAGTTTTTCGTTGAAGACGGGGAGTTGCAATCGCGCCGCGCAGGCGTTGTATCGCAAGATCGGCTATCGACGGGCGCGGGAAATCGTCATGCGCAAGCGCTTGTCCGATGCGCACGGAGATACGGATTCGGCGGAATAATCGCGCCGATCGGCGTGCGCGCGGCGCCGGCGAAATCGATTGGGAACGCATGTTGCGCCGTGTCGGAGAATGCAAATTGCGGATCGACGGTCGTATGCCGTCGATTTTGCAGATTTACGGGGTTTTTCCGCAAGCGCAAAACGCGTTTGCGTTGCCGCGCCGTGGTATGATGACCGTACGATGGGATCGGGGGAAAAACAATGTCCGGATTTGAAGAGTTGGCGGCGCGCTTTGTACGCACGCTGCGCGGCAACGAGTGGCGCGACGAAGTGATTCGGTTGTCCGCATGTCTTGCGGCAACGTTCGAAGAGCGCATGAACGAAGCGTTGGAATATTGCATTGTGCTCGCACAGTGCATGTCCTTGCAAGAATACAGCGCGGTGCTTGCGGCCTGGCACGGCGACGCGCGGGATCGCTTTCGCGCGACGGGTGTGTTGGAGAAATACGGTTTGCGGCGGTTTTGACCGCGTTTCGGTAAGTTTCGCGCGCCCGTTCGATCGGGTTGCTTTTTGACGGACTCCGTGTTATGATAGAAAAAATACCGCCGCTTCTTTGATACAAAGGAGCGCGCGTCGGCTCCCCGCAAGCGGGAGCGCGGCGCATTTTTTTGTAAGGAGCGTTATGTCGGGCAGAGTACGCGCGCAATCCGTTTTTTCCGAATACGTTCGGTATGCGATCGCCAACATCGTCGGGATGCTGGGGTTGTCGTGTTATATTCTCGCCGATACGTTTTTTGTATCCAAAGGCATGGGCTCGGACGGTTTGGCGGCGCTCAACTTTGCGATCCCCGTCTATACGGCGGTGCACGGATGCGGATTGATGCTCGGTATGGGCGGCGCGACGCGTTACGCGCTTGCCAAGGGGCAGGGCGACGACGCGCAAGCCGATCGCGCGTATACGGCGACGCTGTGGATGACGCTCGGATTTTCCGTCGCGTTCGTCGCGCTCGGTCTGGGAGCGGCGGACGGCATGGCGCGCTTGCTCGGCGCGGACGGTCCGGTGCGGGATATGACGCGGACGTATCTGCGGTTTTTGTTGTTGTTTTCGCCGGCGTTTTTGCTCAACGATGTTTTGTTGTGTTTTGTGCGCAACGACGGCGCGCCGCGTCTTGCGATGTGCGCGATGCTGACGGGCAGTTTGTTTAACATCGTATTCGATTATATCATGATATTTCCGCTGCGATTGGGGATTTTGGGCGCGGTGCTGGCGACCGGCGTTTCGCCGCTGATCAGCGTCGGCGTGCTGGCGACGCATTGGTTGCGCCGCCGCAACGGTTTTCGTCCCGTGCGCGCAAAGATCGCGGCGACGACGTTCGGATCGATCCTGTCGCTGGGCGTGCCGTCGTTGGTCGGGGAGTTGTCGGGCGGCATCGTCATGATCGTGTTCAATCTGGTGTTCTTGCGGCAAGCCGGCAACGTCGGCGTCGCCGCATACGGGGTCGTCGCCAATCTCGCGATGGTCGTCATCGCCGTTTATACCGGATTGGCGCAGGGCGTACAGCCGCTGTTCAGTCGCGCGTGCGGGACGGGAGACGACGCGACGTTGGCGCGTACCGCGCGTTATGCGATCGCGACGGTTGCGGCGCTTGCGTTGGCGATCTATGCGATCCTGTGTCTGTGCGCGTCTCCGATCGCGGGGATATTCAATCGCGATCGCGATCCGCAGTTGCAAAGCATCGCGACGTTCGGGCTGCGGCTGTACTTTATCGCGACGCCGTTTATCGGTTGGAATATCGTGATCGCGGCGTATTTTACCTCCGTCAAGCGCGCCGCTCCGGCGCATGCGATTGCACTGCTGCGCGGGCTGGTGTTGATCGTTCCGACGATCTTTGCGCTAGAATCCGTCGCGGGATTGACCGGCGTATGGCTGGCGCTGCCGTTGACGGAAGCTCTCGTCTGTGCGCTCGGCGTCGCAGTGTACGTGCGGGCGCGCGCTGCATCCGGCGGCAAACGTCGACGGCAATAAACGATGGATGTCCCGTCTCGGACGGGAAGAGGGAGGCACAAATGTTTCGAACCATGCGCAGACGAGCGCAGCAGACCGATCCGAGCGATTGCGAGCGTATTTTGCGAGACGCGACGAGCGGCGTGTTGGCATTGGCGGGCGACGACGGGTATCCGTACGCGGTGCCGATGAGTTTTGTATACGACGGGGAGCGCGCGACGGTGTATTTCCACAGCGCGCGCGACGGGCACAAACTCGACGCGATCCGCAATTGCGCCAAAGCATCGTTTTGCGCGATCGGACGCGACCGCGTAGCGAGTCGCGAATTTACGACGGATTATGAGAGCGTCATCGCGTTCGGCAACGCGCGGATCGTGGACGATGCGCGGGAGCACGCCTACGCGATCGGAATTCTGGCGGACAAGTACGCGCCCGACGTCGCGCCGTCCGAGCGACGGCGGGAGATCGAGCAGGCGGAAGGTCGCTATTGCATGATCGCGTTGCGGATCGAACACATGACCGGCAAACGCGCGCGCCTTGCGGCGGATTCGCGCGACTAACGCGGCTCGTCGGCGCGCGGGGACGGCCGGCGACGCTGTTCGACTGCCAGCAGGATCAACGCGATCAACAGCAGGATCGGGAAGATTGCGCACGCGCCCACGCCGACGCGCATGCCCAGTTGTTCGACGCTTGCGCCCGTGCGCGCGGCAAGCTGTTGCAATATAGGCGATTGCATCGCAAATTCCGACCATACGCCCGAGAGCAACGGACCGAGACTGCATCCGACGTCGCCGCTGACCGCGAGCAGTCCGAACATCAGCGCGCCCGCCGTCGGAAAGCGTCCCGCGCAACGACTGACCGTGATCGGCCACATCCAACTTACGGACAGACCGGTCAACGAGCATCCCAGCAGGCATATGTACGGATTGGGGATCAGACTCAGCATCGCAAACGAGACGATCAACATCGCGCCCGCCGCGATCAGAACGCGGTCGGGATTGCGCGGCGGTTTGATCGCGATCCACAGCCGTCCGATTCCCATACATAGCGCAAAGCCGCACGCGCCGAGCGCGTCGCCCGCGAGTTTGGGCAATTGCAGCGCCGTTTCGGCAAACAGCGACGACCATTGGGAGACGATCATTTCGCTCGCGCCCGCGCATAGCATGACGAGCATCGCGAGCACGAAATAGCGGTTGAGCAAAAAGCGCTTTGCGTCGCTCGGCGGCTCTTGCGGCGGATACGCGCACGTTTGCAGCGCGATCAGCGCGCCCAGCGGAACCGCCGCCCATACGTACGGCAACAGATACCACAGCGCGTCTTGCAGGAGCGTCAGCGCGATCGACGTGAGCAGTACGACGAGCAACTGTCCCCATGAATAAAACGAAAACAGCAGTCCCATCACGCCTTTGGATCGCGTCGGAGCGATCGCGTCCGCAACGGGCGAGACGACGACTTCCAGCATGCCGCCGCCGACCGAAAACGCGACGGTCGGGATGAGCAGCGCGACAAACGCGCGATCCCATATCCGTACGAGCGTGCCCAGCAAGATCATGCCCAGCGCGCAGAAAACCAGTGCGATCGACATGCTCGCGCGGTAGCCGAGTCGGCGGCACAGCGGCGCGCACAGCAGGTCAACCGCCAGTTGGGAGACGAAATTGACCGCGATCAATACGCCCAACAGCGACAAGTCCAGATGATACAGGCGGTGGAACACGCCGAACAGCACCGGCGATAAATTGACCGCGACTGCCTGCGCGAAATAACACATACAACAACATCCCAGCGTATTTTTGTAACCAATCTTATGCATATACAACCGCCCGCGGGCGGATCGCTCCTATCGGGTTCGGCATCGAGCCGTCACAACAGCCTACTGCGCGGCGGCGGCAAAACGTGACAACTTTTTGCAATGCCGACCAAAAGTAATTTACATTCGCGCGCGGAGCGTGTATAATATACGAACGAAACGCCGCGGTTGCGCGGCAAAGGAGATTCCCGTGGAAAAGAAAAAATTTTATATTACCACACCGATCTATTATCCCAGCGGCAAGTGGCACATCGGCACTTGTTATACGACGATTATCTGCGACGCGCTCGCGAGATATCATCGAATGCGCGGGGAAGAGGTGTTCTATCTGACGGGAACGGACGAACACGGACAAAAGATTCAAAAGGTCGCCGAGGCGGCGGGCATGCCGGTCAAGGCGTACATCGACGACATTGTCGGACAGTTGCGCAAACTGTGGGATCTGCTCGACATTTCGTTTGACAAATTCATCCGTACGACGGACGACTATCACGAGCGCGCCGTGCAGAAGATCTTCGACCGTCTGTATCGGCAGGGCGACATTTACAAGAGCGAATACGAGGGCTGGTATTGCGCGCCGTGCGAGGCGTTTTGGACGGATACGCAGCTCAAAGACGGCAAATGTCCCGACTGCGGACGCGAAGTCAAGCGCACCAAGGAAGAGAGTTACTTTTTCCGTCTGAGCAAGTATTGCGATCGGTTGATCGATCTGATCGAAAACCATCCCGATTTCTTGCAGCCCGCGACGCGGCAGAACGAGATGCTCAACAACTTCCTGCGCCCCGGCTTGCAGGACTTGTGCGTGTCGCGCACGTCGTTCGACTGGGGGATTCGGGTGCCGTTCGATCCCAAGCACGTCGTATACGTCTGGGTGGACGCGTTGACCAATTACATCACCGCGCTGGGATACGGTTCGGACGACCAAAGTCTGTTCGACAAGTTCTGGCCGGCGGATCTGCACATGATCGGCAAGGAGATCGTGCGCTTCCATTCGATCATCTGGCCGGCGCTGCTGATGGCGCTCGATTTGCCGCTGCCCAAACAGGTGTACGGACACGGCTGGCTGTTGTTCGACAACGACAAGATGTCCAAATCCAAGGGCAACGTCGTCGATCCGTTTGTGCTGTGCGAGCGTTACGGCGTGGACGCGTTGCGGTATTACATGCTGCGCGAGATTTCGTTCGGACAGGACGGGAGCTATACCAACGCGTCGTTTTTGTCGCGCATCAACAGCGATTTGGCAAACGATTTGGGCAATCTGGTCTCCCGCGTCACGGCGATGGTCGAAAAGTATTTCGACGCAACGATTCCGTCGCCCGCGACGCAAGGCGCGCCGGATGACGAGTTGATCGCCGCGTGCGTGTCCATGCCGTTCGAGGTAGACGCGTGCATGGACAAACTGCTCGTGCCCGAAGCGATGGAACAGATCTGGAAGGTCGTCCAACGCGCCAACAAATACATCGACGAAACCGCGCCGTGGGCGCTCGCCAAGACCGAAGAAGGCATGGCGCGTTTGCAGACGGTGCTGTACAATCTGTGCGAAGCGATCCGTTATATCGCGGTCGAGTTGCAGCCGTTCTTGACCAAGACGCCGCCGCAGATCTTCGCCAAGATCGGCGTGACGGACGCGGCGTTGCAGACGTTCGATTCGCTTGCGCGTTTCGGCGCGTTGCCCGCCGGCACGCGCGTGGACAAGGGAGAGGCGCTGTTCGCGCGCATCGACATTCCCAAGGAACTTGCGGCAATGGACGCGATCATCGAAGAGCAGATCTGTCAAGCCGCTCAAAAACAGGAGAAGGAACATATGGAACACGAAAACGTCGTTTCGATCGCGCAGATCGGCATCGAAGAGTTTGAGAAGGTAGAACTCAAAATCGGACGCGTCGTCGCGTGCGAAAAGGTCGCCAAGGCGGACAAATTGCTGTGCAGCCGCATCGATCTGGGCGAAGAGCAACCCCGCACGATCGTATCGGGCATCGCCAAGTGGTATACGCCCGAAGAGATGATCGGCAAACAGGTCGTCGTCGTCACCAATCTCAAACCCGTCAAGCTCCGCGGCATCGAGTCGCAGGGCATGGTATTGTGCGCGTCCGACGCGGACGGCAATCTGTCGCTGATCAGCCCGATCGCGCCGATGGCGGCGGGCAGCGAAGTGCGATGATCGATTCGCACGCGCACATTACCGACGATGCGTTTGACGACGAGACGCGCGAGCGGATCGTGTCGCAGATGCGCGCGGACGGTTTGCAGGCGATCTGCGAGATCGGCGCCGACCGTCGCAGCAGCGAGCGGGCGCTGGCGTTGGCGGAGCGTTGCGACGACGTGTATTGCGCGCTCGGCACGCATCCGCACGACAGCAAGGATCTGACCGACGCGGACATCGCGTTTTATCGTCGACATGCGTCGCATCCCAAAGTCGTCGCGATCGGAGAGATCGGATTGGATTACCATTACGATCTGTCCGCGCGGGACGTGCAGCGGGACGCGTTTGCGCGGCAGTTGGAGTTGGCGGACGAAGTCGAATTGCCGGTGTGTCTGCACGTGCGCGAAGCGATCGCGGACGCGCTCGATCTGCTGCAAGCCTATCGGAACAAATTGCGCCGCGGCGTGTTGTTGCATTGTTATACCGGCAGCGTCGAGAGTTTGCGCGACTTCAACCGTTTCGACTGCTATTATGCGCTGGGCGGCGCGGTGACGTTCCGCAACGCGCGCAAAGAAGACGTGATCCGCGCGATTCCGCGCGATCGGCTGTTGATCGAGACGGATTGTCCGTACATGACGCCGGTGCCCTATCGCGGACAGCGCAACGAGCCCAAATACGTGCGGCTCGTGCTGGACAAAATCGCGCTTACGCTCGGCATCTCCCCGCAGGAGACCGAAGCGCTGACCGTTGCCAATACGCTGCGGCTGTATACAAAAATCAACGGAGACCGTTTATGAGCAATCAATACGTCTATGTCGTAGACCGCAATCTGTATATCAATCTGACCAACCGTTGCACCAACCGTTGCGAGTTTTGCGTGCGCTATTACGACAAGCCCGTCTACGGAGATCTGTGGATCGATCGCGAGCCGAGCGCGGAACGCGTGATCGAAATTTTGCGCGAATCCTATGACGTGACCGCGTACGGCGAAGTCGTATTCTGCGGTTACGGTGAGCCGACGTATCGCTTCGATGCGATCGAAGAGATCTGCGCGTATGTGCATGCATGCGGCGGTAAGACGCGGATCAATACCAACGGACACGGCAGCGAGATCAACGGTTGCGACATTACCGCGCGCATGTGCGCGTGCATGGATACAATCAATATATCGCTCAACGCGACGGACGCGCAGGCATACGACAAGATTTGCCACAGCGAGTACGGAGAGCGAGCGTTCGGGATTCTGTTGGACTTCGCGCGCGGTTGCGTGCGTTGCGGCGGCAACGTCGTGCTCAGCGTCGTGGACGTGATCGGCGCGCAGCAGATCGAAGCCGCGCGTCGGATCGCGGCGGACGTCGGCGCAAAGTTGCGCGTGCGCACGCTGTTATGAACGTCAAGCAGATTCTGGCGGATCAGGGGTTCCGCTTCAATAAACAGTTCGGACAGAATTTTATCACCGATACCAATCTGTTGCAGGCGATGGTGCAGGACGCCGGCGTGACGGAATCGGATACCGTGCTCGAAATCGGCGCGGGCGCGGGAACGTTGACGCGCGCGCTGGCGCAGACGGCGCGGCGGGTCGTCGCGTTTGAGATCGACCGCAATCTGATGCCCGTATTGGATCGCACGTTGCAGGGATTGGACGGCAAGGTCGAAGTCGTGCTGCGCGACATCATGCAGGTCGGCGATACGGAGCTGGACGCGATCCTAGACGGATCGTACAAGGTGGTCGCCAATCTGCCATATTACATCACGACGCCGATCCTGATGCGCTTTTTGGAGCGACGCAACAAGCCGCTCAGCGCGACCGTCATGATTCAGAAGGAAGTCGCGCAACGTCTCGTCGCGCCGCCCGCATGCGCCGACTACGGCGTGATCACGCTGGCGATCGCGTTGGAAGGCGACGCGCGCGTCATGCGGCAAGTCCCCAGACAGATGTTTTGTCCGCAACCCAACGTGGACAGCGCGATCGTGCGCATCGATCTGCACGATCGGTACGCCGACGCGGATAAGGCGGCGGTCAAGCGCGCCGTCACGGCGGGATTTGCGATGCGGCGCAAGACGCTTGCCAACAATCTGATCCATGCGTACCGTCTGCCGCGCGAGCGAATCGAGCGGATTTTGCAAGATCTGGGACTGTCGGCGACTGTGCGCGGAGAGACGCTGGATTTGCAGACATATCTGGCGTTGAGCGCGCGTCTGGCGCAGGCGCAATCGGAATAACGGACGATCCATACGACGCCCGCTCCCGATCGGGGGCGGGCTTTTTGCATATCGAATATCCGAAACCTTGCGCGCGCGTATAGAAAGACAAGCGCGTTTTTGGCGTTCGGCGGATACAAGCGCGTATGATTTTGCGGCGATTCAGCAAAAATTATTCGGAAAACCGTTGACAAGACATACTATGCAATGTATAGTATTATGTAATGAATAGTATGGAGGTAAGTCATGGATTCCCAACTCAAAAAAGGGCTTCTGGAAGGATGCGTCTTGGCGGCGATCCGTGACGAAGAGTCGTACGGTTACAAGATCATCGGACAGTTGTCGCCGTATTTGGAAATATCCGAATCGACGTTGTATCCGATCTTGAAGCGTTTGGAAGCCTCCGACTTGGTCAGTACGCGCAACCGTCTGTACAACGGCAGATTGCGCAAATACTATCGGATCACCGATCGCGGCAAAGTCCGTTTGCGGGAGTTTTATCGCGACATGGACGAACTATTGGAGATCTATCGCTTTGTACAGCGATAAGGAGCGGCAATTATGAACAGAAGGACTTGGATGCAACAACTCGATCGCGCATTGTCCCGCGAGGGCATGTGCAACGAAGACAAACGCGCTGTCCTGCATTACTATGACGAGATGTATCAGGACAAACGCGACGACGGCATGACCGAAGCGGAAGTATTGCGCGAGTTCGGCTTTCCGGAAGACATCGCGCGCAGCGTTCGGGAGAGCGACAATCGCTCGCGTCGTTACGATGCGTACGAGCCGCGTTCGCGGCGCAGAGATTGCGCGGACGACGATTATCCCGATCGACGCGACGAAAGAGAGGACGCGGAGTTATTTGACGACGAACCGCCTCGCCGCCGTCGCAGAGCGCGCGAGGACGACGGGACGGATCGCTCGCGTCGGGGAGATCGGTATATGCGCGACGACGAGGATTTCGATCGCCGCGCGCGGCGCGATCGCAAACCTTCTCGCCGCAAGGGCAGAAGCGCGTTCGCCACGTTGCTGTTGTTGCCGTTGACGCTGTTTCTGGCATTTGTCGGCGCGGTGCTGTTGGGCGCGCTGTTCGTGACGAGCATTGCGCTGTTCCTGTCGGGCGGGATCGTCGCGGCGACTTCATTTGTGCTGATCGGACAAAACTTCGGCGCGTTCCTGCTCGGATTGGGCGCGGGGATCGTCGTGTTTGCGCTCGGCGGACTGTTGATCGGTTTGACCGTACTGTGCGCGAAAGCGTGGGGAAAACTTCTCGGCTGGGGCTTTGGAGCCAAAGGAGCGGCAAGAGTATGAAAAAGTTTGTGATCGGCATGGTGGTTTTATTGGTCGTCGGGCTTGCGGTCGGCGGCGTCGGCTGGGGCGTGTATTTGCGCAGCGACAACCGATTCGGATCCAAAGAGATCGAGTATACCCGACACGAAACGGATTTGACGCAGACGCCGTTCGACAGCATCGATTTTGAATTGGCGGGCATGCACAATTTTACCGTTTGCATCGGCGAGACGTACGGGATTGCGTACAGCGACAGCGAATTTAACAGCTTTACCGTCGGCGCGGCGGACGGCGTGTTGCGGATCAAAGAAAAGGTTCGTTATACCAAATGGTATGAGATGCTGTTCTATAAACACCGCGTGACCGACATCGTCGTGACGGTGCCGAGCGCGCCCGAATCGTGGGGCACGTTTGTCGGCAAAATATCCGGCGCGACGCAGTTGACGCTGCCGGGCGGATCGTACGATTCGATCGCGCTTCAAGTATCGGGCTCGTCCGAGATCGTTTGCGACGGCGCGATTCAGGCGCGGGATATCCGACTGGACGTATCCGGTTCGTCGGAAGTTCGTATGGAAGCGACCGCGGATACGGCGTCCCTGACGACGAGCGGTTCCAGCGCAATCGATCTGCGCGGCGACGTGCGCGATTTGAAAGTAACCAATTCGGGCAGTACCCGTTTGCATTGCGACGGATATTACGATCAGATCGCGATCAACGGATCGGGCGCGACGGAGATTCTGCTCGACGGTCAAGGGGCGCGCGCGTTGACCGCGTCGATTTCGGGAGCGGGCGAGATCCACGCGGCGACTTTTACCGTGCAGGAAGCGACGTTCCGCGTCAGCGGCGTCGCCGAAGTGCAGATCAAAGTCGAACAGACGATGACCATCTATTCTTCCGGCAGAGCCGTGATCGAATATTGGGGATTGCCCAAAATTTACAATCCCGACGGCAACGCCCGTTGCATCAAACAGGATTGATCGTATATCGACGATCATATGAAATCATCCGTACCGAAAACGCGGTACGGATTTTTTTATCTTGATCGGTCTAAACGCGCTTGCCGTTGCATATCGTACTACCGACGGAGGGTATCATATGTTGGTAGTCAAAAAAACTTTGGTGATGGGGAGCGCGGACGACCGTCGGGTCAGCGGTTTGCTCAAACTCGAATATTTCCGCGAGCGGACGACTTGCGCGGTGCAACTGTACGGCATGGACGAAGGATACATTTGCGTGCGCGCAGACCAGGATGTGATTCTGTGCGCGCCGTTGGGCATGTCGGAATACGAAACGTTGCCCAACGATCTGCAAGGCGAAGTGCAGGCGATCGTGTTGCAAGGCGATCAGGTCGTATGCTCGGGCAGCAACCGCGGCATCGGATTTGCGTACGGCAATTTTGCGACCGCGGCGCGGGAGCGGATCCGCAGACAGGACTTCGTACCGCAGTTCGCGGCGGAGCAAGCGCAGGAATCGGCGGACGACGAAACCGACGCGGATATGTCGTCGGATGTCGAACCGACGCAAACAATGTCGAATGCGTCGGCGCAATCGGTCGATGCAAGCGATATGTCGGTCGATGCGGACGTTGCGGCGGTGCAACCGCAGCCGATGACGGGCGCGCCCGAAGCGGAGCGCGCGCAGGAGCCGACGTCCGAGCGGCAAACGCGCGAACCCGTCGGAAACAAACGCGGCAGAAAGACCAAGCCGCGCGACAACGGCGATCCGTTCTATACGCAAGTTCGTACGCAGTTGGACGAGATCATGCGCAGTTATCCCGAAGACGCGGAGTTGCAGGCGCTCGTGACGGACAGCCGCTGGGTGCGCGTGCCCGTCGCAGACGACGATTATTATGTGGTCGGGGTCGTGTCCCCGCTCGACCGCCCGCGCGTGATCTGTTACGGCGTGCCCGATGCGGACGGCAAACATCCGCCCGAATGCAGCAACGCGTGCCGGCAATGGATGGAGTTGGAAAAGGGCGGCCGCGGCTATTGGATGATGTATCAGGATGCGGACAGCGGAGAGATCTTGACCGATCTGAGTTGCAACGCGTAAACGCAATCAAAAAAACGGGCGAAAAAGCCCGTTTTTTCATGCGTTTTTTTAAGGTTTTCAGCGCGATTTTTTCGCGGTTTTCGCTTTGGACGCGGACGGTTTGCGTTGCGGCGCGAGTTCCAGACACAGCATATTGCGTTGCCATACCGTGACGACGCCTTGCGTATATTCTTTGCGCGTGTAGTCGGCGCGTGTCCAGTCGGCGAGCACGCGCAGTCTGCCGTATGCGCTCAGATCGATGTAGGCGGGTTGCAACGTCGGATTGACGCAATAGATCATTTTGCCGATCTTGTAGACGAGCACGCCGTATTCGGCTTCGTGCGCGATCCATTCAAAGGACTGTTGCGCGCTTTGCAGATCCGCCAGCGCGGCGTTGTGTTTGCGGATGTCGATCAGCCCGCGGTAGAATTGCACGAGTTCGTCGTATCGTTCGCGTCGCGACCAGTCGAGTTGGTTGACGTCGTCGGGCGCGCAGTACGTATTCTTCTGATACTGTTTGGTGCGCGCAAACTCTTCGCCCGCCTGCATGAACGGGACGCACAGCGACGACATCAGCACGAACGCGCCCAGTTTGTTGGCGGTGAGCAGCGCGTTTTCGTCGTCGTAGGGCATCGTGATCCGCAACTGGTCGTACAGCGTATAGTCGTCGTGCGCGGACATGTATCCGATTTGCTGGGACGGCGTCGTCACGCACATCTGACCGTCGCGCGCCCCGTGCAGGCGCGTGCCGCCTTCGATGCCGGAGATGACCGCCGCGAGACAGGTTTTGTCGCCTTGGATATAGCCGCGCGTCGGCGCGTTGGAGCCGCGCAGTCCGTCGCGGAACGTACAGTTGAAGACGCCGACCGTCGGATCCAGTCGGTCGATATGATGCAGATCGCAAGGCTCGATCCACGGCGCGGTGGGCAGCGCCGTCCACGGTTCGCCGTAGGTCAGGATCGTGCGATGCTCGTCGCGTTCGATCGTATCCAGCGCGCTGCGAATCGCGCGCATCGTATCCGTATCCAGACATCCCATCAGATCGAAACGGAATCCGTCCGCATGGTATTCCTTTGCCCAGTGGCAGACCGATCGTACGATCATCGCGCGCACTTGGTCGCGCTCGGACGCGATCTCCGTCCCGCAGCCCGACGCGTTAAGATATCTGCCGTGCATTTTGCGATAATAGCAGTCGGGGGCGAGAATTTCCAGATTGGATTTGTCGCTGTAATAGGTGTGGTTGTATACGACGTCCAGGATCACGCCGATGCCTGCGGCGTGCAACGTCGCGATCAACTGTTTGAGTTCGCGAATGCGCGACGCGCCGTCCGTCGGGTCGGCGCTGTAACTGCCTTCGGGCGCGCTGTACAGCCACGGATCGTAGCCCCAGTTGCGCGTCGAACAGGTGTGTTCGTCCACCGTGCAGTAGTCGGCGACGGGCAACAACTGGACGTACGTGACGCCGAGTTCGACCAGATAATCGACGAGCGCGCTGTATCCGCCCGCCGTGCGCGCGCCGCGCGCGAATCCGCCGTATTTGCCCGCTTGCGGACAGGCAAGCGACGGATCGATCGAGAAGTCGCGCACATGCACTTCCCAGACGATCGGATGCGTGATCCGCGGGCAGCGGTCGTCTTGCCAGCCGTCCGGATCGGTGCGGCGCAGATCGACGATCATGCCGCGCAGTCCGTTGACGCCGACCGCGAGCGTGCAGGGATCGACGCTTTCGCGTCCGTTGTTGACAAACGTATAATACACGCCGTGCAGGTCGCCTCCGACGTAGGTTTCGTAAAATTCGCCGTCGCGCCGCATCGGCACGTCCAAGAACGCATTGGCGCGTTCGCCGTCCCGATACAGGCGCAGTCGCATGTCGCGCCCGGTCGGAGACCAGATCCGGAATCGCGTGCCGTATTTGGTATGCCGCGCGCCGGGCGCGTCGTCGAACACGGGCGCGGTGTCGTCGCAACGCTCGTATTGTCGCGCGAGTTCGGCGTACTTGCGCGCGAGCTCGGCGCTCGCTTCGCCGTCGCGCATGCGGTACGACCAGTTGGCGTCGGATACGGTGCCGGGCAGGTTGACGCGCGTCTCCTTGCCGCCGCCCAAGATATCTTGTACGGGCAATATGACGCGCCGCGCGAGACTCGCGTACAGCGTTCGGATACAGCTGTCGCAGATCGCGCGATCGTCCGTATCGTCGTACGGGACGTTGTGCAGGCGGCATTGCAAACGCAATTCGCGCGCAAACGTCTCGCGTTCCGCTTCCGTCAGATCGAGCAAAAATCCCGCGAGCGGCATGTTGTCGTGCGTGCCGGTATACGCGACCGAGCGCGGCGGGTAGTTGCAGGGTTTGTGATCGTTGGCGCGGTTGCCGTCCATGCCGAATTCCAGCACGCGCATGCCCGGATATCCGGTCGCGGCAATCAGTTCGCGCACGCCGTCGTCGATCGTGCCCAGATCTTCGGCGACGATGTCCAGATGCGTCTTGTCGCGGAACAGATCGATCCGCGCGCCGTCCAGCCATTCGCCTTCGCGCGCGGTGTCGGCTTTGGCGTCCACGCTGTAATAGCGGTCGAACGCGCGGAAATGGTCGATCCGCACGATATCGAACAATGCCATCGCATGCGCGATGCGCTCGTTCCACCATTGCAGGCAGTCTTCGCGTCGGGTCTGCCACGCGTAGAGCGGATTGCCCCACAGTTGACCGTCCGCGCAGAAATAGTCGGGCGGTACGCCTGCGACGCGACGCGGTTGCAGCGTGACGGGATCCAGATCGAACAATTCCGGACGCGTCCATACTTCGACGCTGTCGTGCGCGACGTACATCGGCATGTCGCCCATCAGCAATACGCCGCGATCGCGGGCGTAGTCGCGCAGCGCGTTCCACTGCCGCAGGCATTCGTACTGCGTCCACAGCCAATAGTCGATTTCGTCGCCGCATGCCGCGCGCAACGTATGCAGCGCGTCGGGCGTGCGGTTGCGCAGCGAAGCGTCCCAATGCGTCCAAGCCGCTTGCGCGTGCAACTGTTTGATCGTTTGGTAATATGCGAAATTCAGATAGTTTTCTTGCTGTGCGAACGCGATGAAATCCGCTTGCGTCCGATCGAATTTGCCGAACGCCTTGCGCAGCATTAGATCGTGCGTCTCGCGCACCCGAGCGTAATCGACGCGCGTCGGATCGTCGTCGCAACGCAACGCGCGCAAATCGTCCGCGTCGAGCAGTCCGCGCTCGACGAGCGTATCCAAGTCGATCAGATACGGGCTGAACGCGCTCGCGCAGACCGACGAATACGGCGAATTGCCGTCTCCCGTCGGGACGAGCGGCAGCATTTGCCAGATCCGCATGCGAGCGGCGACAAGCCAGTCGATCCAATCGTAGGCGGCCTTGCCGAGCGAGCCGATCCCGTACGGGGACGGCAACGAAAAGACGGGGAGCAGTACGCCTGCTTGTCTGGTTTCCATCGTTCCTCCGCGTCGGCGCGCGTCGCGCGCGCCGTAATCACGGCTATTGTATCCGATTTTGCGGCAAAAGTCAACGTGCGCGCCCATAAAGTTATAAGCTTGTCCGCCATCGGGATTCGACGAAATCCGTCGCGCACTGCTCGCGATCGTTTGTCTTTTGGGCGCGATCGGTGTATACTGATCGACGGATACGCGCGCCGCGCAGCGGACGGCGTATTACGCTATCGGAAATCTCGACGCGGGTCGCGCGAGATTGGGAGAGAAAAAATGTTTAAGACGGTACAGACGATCGCATCCGCCGATCAGGTCAAACAGATGGTTCCGATCCCCGCGGAATTGGCGCGGGTCAAGGCGGAGCGCGACGAGACGGTGCGCGACATCATCGCGGGCAAGGACGCGCGCAAACTCGTGATCGTCGGACCGTGTTCCGCCGACAACGAAGAGGCGGTCTGCGACTATGTGTCGCGTTTGGCGCGCGTCTTCGATCGCGTGCGGGACAAACTGTTTATCGTGCCGCGGATTTACACCAACAAGCCGCGCACGAAAGGGGAAGGATATAAAGGGATTTTGCACAATCCCGATCCGCACAAGAACGTCACCGACATTCAAGCCGGCATTCTCGCATTGCGGCATATGCATCTGCGCGCGCTGCGCGAGAGCGGACTGAGCGCCGCGGACGAGATGCTGTATCCGGAGAATCATTTGTATCTGGACGATTTGCTTACCTATGTGGCGGTCGGCGCGCGTTCGTCCGAGAACCAGCAGCACCGTCTCGTCGCGAGCGGCGTGGACGTGCCGGTCGGGATCAAGAATCCGATGCACGGCAGTTTTCCGGTCACGCTCAACGGGATTTACGCGGCGCAGATTCCCAACGAGTTCAAGTACGGCGGGTGTCAGGTCAAGACGGCGGGCAATCCGTACGCGCATGCGATCCTGCGGGGCAGCGTGGACGTGTACGGCAACAACGAGCCGAATTATCACTACGAAGACGTGATGCGTTTCGCGCAGATGTACGAAGAGCAAGGCTTGCGCAATCCCGCGATTGTGATCGATACGAACCATTCCAACAGCGACAAGAAAGCAATGGAACAGGTGCGGATCGCGCACGAGATCGTCGCGAACATGAAGTACAGCGCGCGGATGCACGAGATCGTAAAAGGATTCCTGATCGAGAGTTATATCGAAGACGGGAATCAAAAGCCGAGCGAATGCGTGTACGGCAAGTCGATCACGGACGAGTGTCTGGGATGGGAGAAGACGGAGCGGTTGCTCTACGATCTGGCGGACGCGCTGTAACGCGACGCAAAACGGTAAGAAAACGGGCGAAATTCGCCCGTTTTTGCATGCCGTCGCAAGCAAAGACGCAGATCGCGCAAGCACGGCGGCGGACGTTTGCGCTCTGTGTCAAAAAAATAACGAATACCCCTTGTAAAGCGCGCGGGCATCTGTTATACTGACATTGTCACAAGTTTGACAAAGGGGGACCGTATGCGTGAAAAAGACTGCGCCGTCGTCGATCGGATTTTGACGGCGCACAACTGCGATGCGACCAATCTGATTGCGATCATGCAAGAGATTCAGGCGCATTTCCGATATCTGTCGCAAGAGTCGATGGAGTATATCGCAGCCAAGCTGGGGATCAGCTGCGCCAAGGTATACAGCGTTGCGACGTTTTACGAGAATTTTTCTCTCTCACCGAAAGGCAAATACGTATTCCGCGTTTGCGACGGCACCGCGTGCCACGTGCGCAAATCGACCGCCGTACTCAACGCGTTGCGCGGAGAGTTGGGATTGGTGTACGATTCCAACACGACGGACGATCTGTTGTTTACGATCGAGACGGTCTCCTGTTTGGGCGCTTGCGGACTTGCGCCCGTGCTGACCGTCAACGACGTCGTTTATCCGGCGATGACGCCAGAAAAAGTCAAGGAACTCGTCCGCGAGTTGAAGGAGCGCGAACATGTCTGATCGGATTGCCGATATCGAAGCGTTGCGGCAACGCCAAAATTTCGCCGCCGAGCGTATGCGGGCGCAGCCGACGCAAGTGCTCGTCTGCGCGGGCACGGGTTGTCTCGCGGGCGGATCGTTGCGCATATACGAACGGTTGATCGAATTGTGTCGGGAGCGCGGCTTGCAGGTGCAGGTGTCGCTGCGTGAGCATGTCGATCATCCCGACATCGGCGTGAAAAAGAGCGGTTGCAACGGATTTTGCGAACTGGGACCGCTGGTCAGGATCGATCCGCAAGGATGGCTGTATACCAAAGTGCGTCCGGAAGACTGCGAAGAGATCGTATCGCAATCCATCGTGAAGGGCGAACTGATCGAGCGTTTGATCTATGAGAACAATCCCGCATATGCGGCGCAGTACGATATCCCGTTCTATGCCAAACAGACGCGGGTCGTCCTGCGCGACTGCGGACACATCAACGCCGAAGACATCGAAGAATATCTGGCGCTGGGCGGCTACGGCGCGTTTGCGGACGCGCTGGGCATGCGCGGCGAAGAGATCTGCAAGATCGTCGGCGATGCCGGATTGCGCGGACGCGGGGGCGGCGGCTATCCGACGGGACGCAAGTGGGAACAGGTGCGCGCGCAGCGCGAGCCGATCCGCTACGTCGTCTGCAACGGCGACGAAGGCGATCCGGGCGCGTTCATGGATCGTAGCATCATGGAAGGCAATCCGCACTGCGTGATCGAAGGCATGTTGATCGCCGGACGCGCGGTCGGCGCGCAAAAGGGATACATCTATGTGCGGGCGGAATATCCGCTCGCCGTCGAACGGCTGCACAACGCCGTCGACCAGGCGCGGGCGTATGGATTGCTCGGCGCGGATATTTTGGGCAGCGGGTTCGATTTCGACATCGTGATCAACCAAGGCGCGGGCGCGTTCGTCTGCGGCGAAGGCAGTGCGATGACCGCATCGATTGAGGGCAACCGCGGCATGCCGCGCGTCAAACCGCCGCGCACCGTGGAAGCGGGACTGTTCGGTAAGCTGACCGTGCTCAACAACGTCGAGACGTTTGCGACCGTGCCGCTGATCGTGCGCAACGGCGCGCAATGGTTTGCGTCGATCGGCACGCAGACGAGTCCGGGCACCAAGGCGTTTGCGCTGACCGGCAACGTCCGCAACACCGGCTTGATCGAAGTGCCGATGGGCACGACGCTGCGCGAAGTCGTCTTCGACATCGGCGGCGGTATCAAAGACGGACACGATTTCAAGGCCGTGCAGATCGGCGGCCCGTCGGGCGGTTGCCTGACCAAGGAACATCTGGATATGCCGTTGGATTTCGATTCGCTCAAAAAGGCGGGCGCGATGATCGGATCGGGCGGATTGGTCGTCATGGACGAACACACGTGCATGGTCGAAGTCGCGCGGTTTTTCATGAACTTTACGCAAAACGAGTCGTGCGGCAAGTGCGTGCCGTGTCGCGAAGGCACCAAGCGCATGCTCGAAGTGCTCGAAAAGATCGTCTCCGGCAACGGCGAACTGTCCGATCTGGACATGCTGTTGGAATTGGCGGATACGATTTCGCAGACCGCGCTGTGCGGACTGGGCAAAACCGCGGCGGGACCTGTGGTCAGCACGCTCAAATATTTCCGCGACGAGTATCTCGCGCACGTCGTAGACAAAAAATGTCCGACGCACGTGTGCACCAAACTCAAACGCATCTACATCGATGCGGATCGATGCAAAGGTTGCAGCAAGTGCGCGCGTCAGTGTCCGGTGCTCGCGATCTCCGGCGTGATCAAACAGCCGTTCCGGATCGATCCGGACAAGTGCATCAAGTGCGGCGCGTGTCTGACGGCTTGTCCGTTCGGCGCGATCGGGGAGGAGTGATATGGGCGTCATGTATATCGACGGCCGCAAGGTCGAATTCGATCGGGAAAACAATATACTCGCGGTCATCCGCAAAGCGGGCATCGAGTTGCCCACGTTCTGTTACAACTCGGATTTGAGCGTGTACGGCGCGTGCCGCATGTGCGTCGTCGAAGACGATCGGGGCAATATCTTCGCATCGTGCTCGACTCCGCCCAAAGACGGACTGTCCGTGCGGACGAATACGCAGCGGTTGCACAAACACCGCAAAATGATACTCGAACTGTTGCTTGCAAGCCATTGCAGAGACTGCACCGCGTGCGAGAAGAACGGCAAGTGCCGTTTGCAGGAGTTGGCGAGCAAGTTCGGCATCCGCAAGATCCGCTTTGCGGACACGCGACCGCCGGCGCCGATCGACGATTCCGCCAAGGGCGTCGTGCGCGATCCCAATAAGTGCATTTTGTGCGGAGACTGCGTGCGCATGTGTTCGGAAGTGCAGGGGATCGGCGCGATCGATTTTGTGCGGCGCGGCTCCAAAGTGCGCGTAATGCCCGCGTTCGACCGTCCGCTCGCGCAGTCCAACTGCGTCAACTGCGGTCAGTGCGCGGCGGTATGTCCGACGGGCGCGATCGTGATCCGCAATCAGACCGAACAGCTGTGGCACATGCTCAACGACAAATCTTCTACGAGACTGGTCGCGCAGATCGCGCCCGCGGTGCGGGTCGCGCTGGGCGAATCGTTTGGGATCGCGTCGGGCGAAAACGTGCTCGGCCAGACGGTCGCCGCGCTCAAAATGCTCGGATTCGACGAAGTGTACGACACGTCGCTTGCCGCGGATATGACGGTCGTGGAAGAGTCGGCGGAATTCCTGGAACGACTGCACGGGGACGGCGCGCTGCCGCTGTTTACGTCCTGTTGCCCGGGCTGGATCGGATACGTCGAGAAGATGCATCCCGAGCTGTTGCCCAATCTGTCCACGTGCCGCTCGCCGATGAGTATGTTTTCGGCGGTGCTCAAAGAACATTATGCGCGCAAACGTCTGGAAGACGGCAAGGAGACCAAGATCATCGCGATCATGCCGTGTACCGCCAAAAAGTACGAAGCCGATCGCGACGATCAGCGCGACGCGGACGGCAATCCGTTGACCGATCTGGTCATTACGACGAGCGAGTTGGCGTCGATGATCGCTCGCGCGGGCATCGATTTCGCGTCGTTGGAAGAGCAGGCGCCGGATATGCCGTTCGGTCTGTTCAGCGGCGCGGGCGTGATCTTCGGCGTGACGGGCGGCGTGACCGAAGCGGTCTTGCGGCGTTGCAGCACGGACAAGAGTCAAGAGGCGCTCAAACGCATCGAATTCGTCGGCGTGCGCGGACGCGACGCGGTCAAGACTTGCGAATTCCGAGTCGGCGAACGCACGGTGCGCGCGGCGATCGTGTACGGATTGCGCGAGGCGGGTGCGTTGATCGATCGTTTGCAACGCGGCGAAGCGCAGTACGATTTTGTCGAAGTCATGGCGTGTCCGGAAGGGTGCATCGCGGGCGGCGGGCAGCCGTGCGTGCGCTACAAGGACCGCGAACACCGCGCCCGCGGTTTGTATCACGTCGATCGGCGCATGCAGATCAAGTCGAGCGAGCAGAATCCCGCCGTCGAACAAGTCTACAAATATCTGGTCGGGGAACGGGCGCACGAGTTGTTGCACGTTCCGCATACCCGCGACGCGGAATAATCGGGCGACAAATCGGGGACGGAGCGGCTCGCTCCGTCTTTTTTTGCGCCGCGCAACGCGAATGTGCAATCGTTGCGATTGGGTGTCGCGGTCTGTTGACATTGCGCTTTCGGGCGTGTTATAATAAACGCAAATATGCTTGCAGGGAGTCGGTCGGGACGATCGGGCGCTCTGCGGCAACCGAACAAGGGAGAAATCTATGAAAAAATCTTGGATTCTGATCGTAGCGATCGCGTTGATCGTCACGACCGCCGCAATGCTCGGCGCGTGCAAACCGATGTTTCGCACCGACGTGGATTATAAAGTCGGCGTGAGCCAGTTCTTGGAACACGGCGCGCTCAAAGAAGCGGGCGACGGTTTTACGGAAGAACTCAACCGTCTGATGACGGAAGCGGGCAAAAGCGTGGACGTCGTGACCCGCGTCGCGCAGGGGGATCAATCCAACTGCACGACGATCGCCAACGCGTTCGTTGCGAACAAAGCCGATCTCGTGCTCGGCATCGCGACGCCGTCCGCCAAAGCGTTGACGGCGGCAGCCAAGGATAAAAACATTCCGGTGCTGTTTACGGCGGTTACGGATGCGGTCGACGCGGGCATGGTCGCGTCCAACGAGCATCCCGGCGGCAACGTCACCGGCACGTCCGACATCAATCCGATCGAAAAGCAGATCCGACTGATCAAACGTCTGTACGAAGGACAGCCGTCCAACGCGGGCAAGACGTTGTCCAAGATCGGCATCCTGTACTGCAACGCGGAGAAGAACTCGATCGTACAGCGCGATCTCGCGAAGACCGTCTGCGCCGAAATGGGCGTGGAGTTGGTCGAGGGCGGCGTCAACGACGCCAACGAGATCAAGAGCGGCTTTGCCAAACTGCGCGACTGCGACGCGATCTACGTGCCCACCGACAACATCATCGCCAATGCGATCGAGAACGTCAATACCGAAAACATCGGCAGCGGCTATAAAAAGATCATCGTTTGCGCCGAAAATATTCCGAACATGAAAGCCGGCATCGCGACGTACGGCGTCGATTACAAGCTGTTGGGCAAGATGGCGGCGCAGATGGCGTTCGACATTCTCGTAAACGGTAAAAATCCGGGCGATATTCCGGTACAGAATTTGCTGGCGAGCGCGCCGTTGACGATCAATCTGGACAAGGCGCAGGAACTCGGGATTACGATCCCGGACGAAGTCATGGCCGAATATCGGGCGCAGGCAGAATAAGGACGGGAGACGTATATGAAAAAGAAAATCGTGATTTTGGCAGTCATGCTCGCGCTGTGCGCGACGGCGGTCGTCGGGCTGAGCGCGTGCGAAGATCCGGTCAAGGGCGACTACAAGATCGGCATCGTGCAGGAGATCGAACACGGCGCGTTGGACGCGGCGCGCGAAGGTTTTCAGACCGAACTGACGCGTCTGATGACGGAAGCGGGCAAGACGGTCGGCTTCGATTACAAGAACGCGCAGAGCGACAAGTCGATGGCGAGCAATATCGTAGACGGATTTGTCGCGCGCAACCGCAACATGGTCTTTTCGATCGGAACCGCCGCGACGCAGATCGCGTCCACCAAGACCAAGGAAAAGGGCATTCCGACCGTATTTACGGCGGTGACTTCGCCGGTGGAATCCAATATCGTCGCGTCGATGGACGCGCCCGGCGCCAACGTGACCGGCACGACCGATCTGGTCGATCTGGAAAAACAGCTCGACGTCATGATCGAATTGCTGTCCGACGTCAAGACGAACGGCATCAAGTTCGGGATGCTGTACACGAGCGCGGAACCCAATTCCAAATATCAAGTCGAGCAAATGAAACGCGCGATCGAAGGCCGTAACGCCGCCGACGCGTCGCGCGGTTATTCGTACGTCGAAAAGAGCATCAACGAGATGGCGGACGTGCAGGCGGCGCTCAAAGCGTTGAAAAATTCCGCGTGCGACGTCGTCTTCATTCCGACCGACAATATGATCGCGAGCGCGGTCGCCAAGGTTATGACCGAAAATTCGGACGAAGCCAACGGCGCCAAACTGCCGATTTTGTGCGGCGACATCGACATGACCGCGGGCTGCGGCGTCGCGACGATCGGCGTCAACTTCTACGATCTGGGCGTCCAGACGGCGAAGATGGCGTTCGAGATTCTCGTCGGCGGCAAAGATCCGGCGACCTATCCCGTCGAAAAGCAACTTACGTACGAATTGCACATCTACGAAGAGAACGCTGCGAAGATCGGATTTTCGATCCCGCAGTCGCTCAAAGACAAAGCGAGTCGGTAACTCGGCGCGGGACGCGTCCCGCGAAAGCCGACGCAAGGAGCATACATGATCAATCTGGAAACAATTCTGAGCGGTATCAATCAGGGCTTGCTGTGGGCGCTGTTGGCGTTGGGCGTATTTTTGACGTACCGCTTGCTGGATTTCCCCGATCTGACCGTCGAGGGCAGTTTCGCATTGGGCGGCGCGGTCGCCGCGATTATGGTGTCGAAGGGACAAAATCCGTTTTTGGCGGCGATCGTATCGACGCTTGCCGGCGCGGGCGCGGGTCTGGTTACGGGTATGTTGCATACCAAACTCAAAATTCCGCCCATTCTGTCCGGCATCCTGACGATGATTGCGCTGTGGTCGATCAATATTCGCATTATGGGATCGCCCAACCAGTCCACGACGGAAAATACCGTCATCGTCAAACTGCAAAGCTGGCTGAACTTGGAGCGTCAGTACAGCGTGCTCATTCTCGGACTGACGGCGGTCGTGATCGTCGTGGGCGTGTTGTACTGGTATTTCGGTACCGAATCGGGCAGCGCGATCCGCGCGACCGGCGCCAATGAAAAGATGTGCCGCGCGCAAGGCATTCAGACGGATACGCAGAAGATTTTGTGTCTGATGTTTTCCAACGCGTTGGTCGGTCTGGGCGGCGCGTTGGTCGCGCAGGAACAGAGTTTCGGCGACGTCAGTATGGGCGTAGGCGCGATCGTCATCGGACTTGCGTCCGTGATCATCGGCGAGACGCTGTTTGTCCGCGCGCGCAATTTTGCGGTCAAGCTGATCGGCGTGATCGTCGGCAGCATCGTATACCGCGTCATCATTACGCTCGTCATCAACAGCAACTTTATGACGCCGTCCGACGTCAAGCTGATCACCGCGATCATCGTTGGATTGGCGCTGAGTTTGCCGCTATTGCGTTCGGCGTTCGGCAAACTGGGCAATTGGGCGTATAAAAACAATTCCGCATACGCGGCGTTCGTCGAGCGTCGTCGCGCGGTGACGCAGGCGCGCAAACACAAGCGCAACGCATTGCGCGAAGAGCGGCGCCGCGAACGCGAGAGCAAAAAGCGTCAGACTTTGACGACGGAACAATCCGAGCAGGCGTTGGAGCGCGCCGTGCGCAAACTGGAAGATCGCAACTTTGCGATCAAATACCGCGCCCGCAAGCGCAGTTCCCGAGCGTTGGAGCGTACGCAATATTCGATCGTGCGCAAGGAGAACAAGCGCAAGGCTTTGGCGGCGCAGGCGGAGAAGGAGCGCGCGGCATTGCAATCCGCGCCGCAGGACAAACGCGCCGCGCTTGAAAAGCGCGTCGCCAAACTCGACAGTCGCACGGCGATCCTGCAAAGCATGATCGACGAGCGGCGCAAAAAGGCGCAAATGCTGCACCGCAGTTTGACCAGCGGCGAAGAGATCTTGCAGATCAACAACATCAGCAAGACGTTCAACGCCGGCACGATCAACGAGAAAAAGGCGCTCGCGGATCTGTCTTTGACGATCTACAAAGGCGATTTCATCACGGTTATCGGCGGCAACGGCGCAGGCAAATCCACGTTGCTCAATATGATCAGCGGCGTGTACGGCGTGGATAAGGGCGATATTTGGCTGGACGGCGACAACGTCACGAAAGCGAGCGAACACCGTCGCGCGAAATATTTGGGCAGAGTCTTCCAAGATCCGATGCTCGGCACGGCGGCGAACATGGAGATTCGGGAAAATCTCGCGCTCGCATATCGGCGCGGAAAGATCCGCGGTCTGAAATGGGCGATTTCCAGAGCGGAAAAGGCGATCTATTATCAACAACTCAAACGTCTGGATTTGGGACTGGAAAACCGCATGACCGCGCGCGTCGGATTGCTCAGCGGCGGACAGCGGCAGGCGTTGACGCTGTTGATGGCGACGCTCGTGCAACCGAAGCTGTTGCTGTTGGACGAACATACCGCGGCGCTCGATCCCAAGACCGCCGCCAAAGTGCTCGATCTGACGCAGGAGATCACGTCCGAACACAATCTGACGACGATGATGATCACGCACAACATGAAAGACGCGATCCGCTACGGCAACCGTCTGATCATGATGCACGAAGGCAATATCATCTACGACGTGAGCGGCGAAGAGAAATCGCGGCTGAGCGTGGAAGATCTGTTGCGTAAGTTCGAAGAAGTATCGGGCAGCAAAATGGCCAACGACCGCATGTTGATGAACTGACGCGCGGAACCCGCCCGCCGTACATCGGCGGGCATTTTGTAACGAGATGAATCAGGATTGGCAGCAACGTACCGCGCGCTTGCTCGGCGAGCGGGCGGTCGAAGATTTGAATCGGGCGCGGGTAATCGTGTTCGGATTGGGCGGCGTCGGCGGATATGTCGTCGAGGCGCTTGCGCGCGCAGGGGTCGGGACGCTCGGTCTGGTGGACGCCGACACGATCGCGCCGAGCAATCTTAATCGGCAGATTCTGGCGTTGCGCTCGACGGTCGGCATGCGCAAGACGCAGGTTGCCGCCGTGCGGATCGCGGATATATGTCCCGACATCCGCGTGCGGGAATATCCGATGTTTTATCTGCCCGACAACGCGGACGCGATCGATCTGTCCGAGTACGACTATATCGTGGATGCGATCGATACGGTGAGCGCCAAACTCGCGCTGATAGAGCGTTCCAAATCGCTCGGGATTCCGTATATCGGCGTGCTGGGCACGGGCAACAAACGCGATCCCGCCGCGTTGCGCGTCGGCGATCTGTGTGATACCCGCGTGTGTCCGTTGGCGCGCGTGATGCGCAGGGAATGCAAGGCGCGCGGCATCGCGCACGCTTGCGTCGTGTGGTCGGACGAGATCCCGACCGTGCCGGACGCGGATCCGCGCGTACCGTCCAGTATGGCGACGGTGCCGTCTGCGGCGGGATTGCTGGCGGCGTCGCACGTGATCGAAAAACTGATCGACAAACACGGAGAAGTCTGCGCGTAATCTGCGCGGCGATCCGAAAAATAAGGGAGTGAAAACTATGAATCTGATTCCGATGCCGCAAGCGCTGCAAAAGCGCGACGGTTGTCTTGCTTGGGAAGGCAAGGTTGCGCCGCAAGGCGCGTTTGAACAGACGCAGGCTTACGTCCGATCCGTATCCGCGCAGACGTCCGATACGGGCAACGCCGTAGCGATCCGATTCGAGCAGGACTCGTCCGTCGCCGCGCAAGGATACCGACTGGAAGTCGGCGCGGACGGCGCGCGCATCTGCGCAAGCGACGAAGCGGGCGCGTTTTACGCGTACATGACGTTGCAACAACTGCGCGACGGCAAAGACTGCGTGCCGTACGTTACGGTTTCCGACGCGCCCAAGTACGCGTATCGCGGATTTATGCTCGACTGCGCGCGGCACTTCTGGACGATCGACAAGATCAAGCAGATCTTGGACGTCATGGCGGCGCTGAAAATGAACGAATTCCATTGGCATCTGTCCGAAGATCAGGGCTGGCGCGCCGAAATCAAAAAATATCCGTTGTTGACCGAAAAGGGCAGCATCCGCAACGGCACGCAGGTCAGCCCGCGCGATTCGGCGCCCGACAGCGCGCGCGTCAAGGACGCGGAATACGGACGCGGATTGTATTATACGCAAGAGCAGATGCGCGAGATCGTCGCATATGCGGCGCAACGGCACATCGAAGTCATTCCGGAGATCGACATGCCGGGTCATATGGTCGCGGCGATCGCATGCTATCCCGAGCTGTCCTGTCGCGGCGAAGCGACCGAAGTATCTCCCAAATGGGGCGTGCTGGACAATATCTGCTGTTGCGGCAAGGAAGACGTGTATCGCTTTGCCAAAGACGTGATCGACGAATTGGTCGAGATTTTTCCGGGCAGATTCTTCCATATCGGCGGCGACGAAGTGCCGAAAAAACGTTGGAAAGAATGTCCGGCGTGTCAGAAAAAAATCCGAGAGCTGGGACTCAAAGACGAGAACGCTCTGCAAGGCTATTTCAACAATCAAATCGCCGAATATCTGCGCTCCAAAGGCAAGCGCATGATCGCCTGGAACGAAGCGCTCGATGCGCGCGAGAACTTAAGCCGCGACGTCGTCGCCCAATGGTGGGTGCATCACAGCGCCGCGGATCGCGCGGAACTGGGCTGGATGAAGGACGGCGGCAACTGCATTCTGTCCTATGTGTCCAACGTATATATGGATCATTCGTATGCGATTCGTCCGCTCAAAAAGACGTATTGTTTTTCGCACAAGACGATGCGCATTCGCGACGATCGCAACGTGATCGGTATGGAAATCCCGATGTGGACGGAATATGTGCGCGACGAAGAGAAGTTGGATATGCTGTTGTACGCGCGTTTGATCGCGTTTGCGGAAGCGTGCTGGACGCCGATCGAACGACGCGATTACAAGCAGTTCGAGACGCGGCTGGAAGCGATGCGTCCGTACTTTGCGCGGATGCGCGCCGCGGTCTGTCCGCAACCGCTGTATCGCGGCAAATCCTTGCCCTGGTACACGACGTCCCCGGGACGCTGGATGTCCTGGAAGCAGAATACGTCCGCCGAAGTGGATTATATGCATGCGTTGCAGGCGCAGGACGCGGAGCGAAAATAAGTATCATATGCGAAATACGGGAAATCCGAAGGACTTCCCGTATTCGTTTTGCCTTGCGGCAGTGCCGATTTTGCGGAAAAATCCGCTCGATCGCTGCGATTAGTCGCAGTTGCAGCAACCTTTACAAGCCTTCTCGGAAGTCGCTTTTGCCGACTTCTGAGCGGTGCGGTTGCTTTGGTTTGCGCTCGTGCGCTTTTGCGCTCTTGCCATCCCTGTGTACCTCCTTGTTTGGGGTTCGCTGTTATTGTGCGACGACGCAGGGAAATTATACGCTCGATTGCGGAAATTCGGATCGAGCGGCAATATGCCGAACGGTTCGGTTGGAAAGGAGGAGATTGCTATGCAGACAAACGATATCGTCGCCGTAGTCGTTACGGGCGTGTTGGGCGCGATCGTCGTCGCGTTGTCCGTCGTGTTGTTGACGGGACGCGGCGCGGGACTGATCGCGGGATTCGGCGCGCTGTCCGCGGAAGAACGGGCAAAATACGATACGAAGAAATTGTGCCGATTCGTCGGCGCGGTCTTCTTGCCCGCGGGACTTGCGATCCCGTGCATTGCGGTTGCGGCGATTTATCGAATCGTTTGGCTGTCGGTTGCGATTCCGATCGCGATCGTCGCGCTGATCGTATTTGCCGCCGTATATTGCAATACGGGCAATCGTTTTCGCAAATAAGACGCGTTGCGTCGTAAACGCGATATGCGCCAACCGGAAAGCTCCGGTCGGTTTGCGTTTGTCGCGATTGCATGCGGTCGGCTGCGCGCAACGCGTTCGAGATCAGCTGTCGCGCGATGCAAGCGCCGATCGACAAGCGCGGCGATGCGGAGCGGCATTATGCGCGGATCGCCCATTGACGCAACAGCGTGCCCGCGCCTGCCCGCGTCTCGTCGAGCGCCTGCCACAGATCGTCCGGCGTCGCGATCGCGCCGCCGCAGCGGTCGCGGTACGCGCGCAACGCGTCTCGGACGGTGTCTTCGCCGAACAGCGTCTCCGCCTGCAACCACAGCAGCAGTCCCTTGTCGTAGACGCAACGCGTATAGTCGAGTTCGGACGCATAGCGATCGAGCGGCGTCGACAGCGCGCCGCGCAGGTCGGGCGAGGATTGTAAATACAGATCGTACGCGTCGCGCGCCGTACGGGCGAAATAGGCTGCGTACGACGGCATATCGACCGCAAGATAATAGCGGTAGGTCGCGTACTGGGCAAGCCCTTCGTCCATCCAGGCGTGTTCGTACGCGTCGTTGCCGACCGCGCCGTACCACCATTGATGCGCGATCTCGTGCGCGAGCACCGTTTCGTGCGCCGCGTCGGACAGATCGTCCGCGATCAATGCAAACGCGCCGTATTCCATACCGCCCGCGACGAACGGCGTCTGCGCGATCTGCAATCCGTCGTACGGATACGCGCCGTACAGTCGGGTATAGACGTCCAACGCGCGGCATATCACGTCCAGCGTGCGCGCGGGATCGTCGTCCGAACTTGCAAGGTATGCGATCGGTATGCCGTCGTGCATGCGTTCGTGGCGCGTGCCTTGCGACAGCGCAAGCGCAAAGTCGCGAATGCCGCGCGCTTGCGCGCGCACAAGCGTTTCGCCGTCTTGCACATAGGACGACGATACGCCGCTGCAAGCGTACGTATATCCGTCGGGTACGCAAAACGTGACGGCGTAGTCGGCGCGTTCGTTGACGATCGGGTCGCCGATCGGCGCATACGGCACGGCGCGCTGCGTACCGGACAGGAAGGGACAGAGTTGGAGATAGCAACCGGTGATGCGCATATCGCGTTCGGTGTAGCCCAGACGGAGCAGGTTGTAAGGCAGATCGATCTCGTAGCAAAAGCGGAAGGTCGTCTCGTGCCCGACGGGGAGCGGTCGGGCGAACGAGATGCGCAGCAACGCGTCGTCCGCATCCAGCTCATAGGAGATCGGACGATCGGCATCGACCGATTGCAGGCGGAATCGCGCGTAATCCGCGCCGCGCGGATAGGCGCGGGCGGCGCTTTCGGCGCTGATCGGCAACGGGCGATCGGAGCCGTATGCGAGCGGATAGCACTGGAAGAGCAATTGCTCGATCGGAGCGACGTCATTGCGCCATACGACGCTTTGAGATATCGATACCGTATGCGTGTCGGGATCGGCGTCGATCCACAGCGTGTATCGGGTAAGAGGCGCGGCGGGCGCGCACAGCGCGACGCAGAACGCGACGCACATCGCAAGCGTCGGCACAAGGACAAGGAGCAGCGGCAGGGCTGCGATTCGCAGGCGTTTCATATTCTACGGTATGAATGCGGGCGCGCGCTTATGACCGCGCGCGAGTATAAAAAGGCAGTTGACATCCGCCGTCAAATATCATAAAATAAATACGTACAGCCGTATGCGCGCGTGCATGCGGACAGGAGGAAGAGATATGGCATTTGAGTTTTTGAAACGTCAATTCCGCAAGGTCATTCAATGGGAGAACGCGGATCCGCAGACGATCGTATGGCAATATCCGTTGGATCGCAAAGAAGAGATCATGCGCAAGTCGCAGCTCGTTGTACGCGAAGGACAAAAAGCGCTGTTCATTCAGGAAGGCAAACTGGCGGACGTATTCGGACCGGGCACGTATGAATTGAGCGATATCCGCAACATTCCGTTGTTGACGGCGCTGTATAACTGGAAATTCGCATGGGAAAGTCCGTATACGGGCGACGTGTATTTTATTTCGACGCGGCAGTTTATCAACAACAAATGGGGCACGTCCAACCCGATCATGATGCGGGACAAGGAATTCGGCATGGTGCGCGTGCGCGGATTCGGGACGTATTCGTTCGCAGTGGGTACGCCGACGGCGGCGATGAACGAGCTGTTCGGGGCGCTCCAAACGCTGAGCGTGCGCAACGTGGACGAATATTTCCGCAAGATTCTCGTCTCGGTACTGTCCGAGTCGATTGCGGAACTGCAAGTTCCCGCGCTCGATCTGGCGATGAATTACAGCGAGATTTCGCAACTGGCGAGCCGCAAGGCTGCCGAAAGCTTCGAGAAGATCGGCATCGAGCTCAAAGAGCTCGTCGTCGAGAATTTGTCTTTGCCGCCCGAAGTCGAGAAGATGATGGACAAACGTACGCAGATCGGCGTCTTGGACGGCAGCATGCACAGCTATGCGCAGATGGAGAGCGTGGGCGCGATGCGCGACGCCGCCAAGAATCCGGGCGGTATGGCGAACATGGGCGTCGGTTTGGGCGCGGGCGTCGGGATCGGCAGAATGTTTGCTTCCAATATGAACGACGCGATGCAGGAGCCGACGGCGAGCGCCGTTTGTCCGCATTGCGGCGCGCAGGTCAAGCAGGGCGCGAAGTTCTGTCCCGATTGCGGCAAGTCCATGCAGGCGGAGGGCAAAGTTTGTCCCAAGTGCGGCACGGGCGTCAAAGCCAATGCGAAGTTCTGCCCCAATTGCGGTCAGAATCTGGCGGATCGCGTCTGCTCCAAGTGCGGGCACAAATGCGCCGCGGGCGCGAAGTTCTGTCCGGAATGCGGACAGTCGTTGTAAGTTAAGCGCGCTATGATCGGGGAAGAACGCGCACAGACGGATGTGCAAGGCGGCGGTAACGAACGCGAAGAACTCGCGACGCGCACGTATAAGTGCGACTCGTGCGGCAACTTTTTGCGATACGATCCGGCAACGCGTAAGCTCAAATGCGCGCATTGCGGCAACCTGTATCCGATTCATGACTGCCCGCGCGCGATGGAACTGACGTACAACGAAGGCAGCGAGCCGGAATACGAGCCGTGGGGCGACGTCAAGACCATCCGTTGCGGCGATTGCGGCGCGGTGACGCAGTTGGCGGCGTTCAGCACGGCGACCAAATGTCCGTTTTGCGGCGCGCCGCACGTCGTCGAACTCGACCAAACCGAAGGCTTGAAACCCAACGGGATATTGCCGTTCGCGGTGGACGAGGAAGGGGCGTATACGGCGTATCGCAAGTGGATCAAGGGCAAGTTGTTCGCGCCGTTCCGATTGAGCAAACTCGCCAAACGCGACGATGCGCACGGCATTTACATCCCGTTGTTTACGTTTGATACGCAAGCCGGCGCGGACTATACGATCCGTTACGGACAGCATTACACTGTCACGGTCGGCAGCGGCAAAAACCGTCGTACCGAGACGCGTACGCGGTGGTACGTTCGGGACGGATTCATCAGTTCGTTTTTCGACGACGTGCAGATCGAGGCGAGCCGCATGATCACGCAGTCGCAGATGGAAAAGATCGGCGGATTCGACAGCGGCAACAGCGTGCAGTATCACAGCCAGTTCGTCGCCGGCTTCGACAGCGAACGTTACAGCAGCGGGCTGGACGAGAGTTGGGAAAAAGCGGACGAAATCGTGCGCGATCGGTTGCGCGCACAGATCATCGCGCGGTATAACGCGGACGTCGTCGATTATGTCAAGATGCGCGTTTCGCATGCCGACACGACGTACAAGTACGTGCTCGCGCCGATTTGGAGCATCCGCTATACCTATTACAAGAAAAGGTACGGCTGTATCGTCAACGGTCGCAACCGGCGCGTCGTCGGCAAGTATCCAGTGTCGCCGTGGAAAGTCCTGATCACCGTGCTCGTCGGCAGCGGATTGATCGCTTTGGCGGTCTGGTTGCTGATGACGTATGTGTTGTGACGCGGATATTCGGAACGAACCGAACAAATACTATCAATAACAACCTGCTACGGCAGAAAGGAGAAATACGATTATGATCACGAAGGATATGTTGATTTCCGATATGTTGCAACAAGGCAACGTCGAAGAGATTGCGCAGGTGCTTTTCGGCATCGGCATGCATTGTCTGGGCTGCGCGATGGCGAGCGGCGAGACGATCGAGCAGGCCGCGGCAGTGCACAATGTGGACGTAGACGAATTGGTCGCGAAGCTCAACGAAGCAGCGGCGAAATAAACCGTCTTCGGACGATCGACGAAACTCCGACGCTTACGCAGGCGTCGGAGTTTTGTCATTGTTGCTCGAACGGATCGGATCGCATAACCGCGGTCGAAAGCTCCGTTGCGCGCAGGACGCGGTAATCGTCCGCGCGACCCGTCTCGGAGCAACCGACGAGCAGTCGGGACGCCGTCAGATATTTCGGCAGCGGTATTTGTCGCAGGGCGGCGTACGCCCGATCCACGGCGCGCGCGTCCGAATGGACAAACAACGTCGTATGGAATACGAAATCGCCGTCCAGCGGATGCGGCGGTATGCCGAATTCCCGCTGCGTCAGCGCAAGCAAGTCCCGATGTATCTTGCGGAGCATGCGTCCGCCGCGCATGCGGATGCGAACCGTGTCGCCGCATTTTTCGATTTTGCGCGCCGCGATGCGGAACGGCGAGATCGTCCCGAAATACGCGTCGATGCGGCGGATCAAATCGGGAGCGTCCTGCTTCGGGATCGGGAACGACATGCGCACGGAGACGTGCAGCGGCAGCGTCAGCGCCGGATGGCCGTCGCCGATCGACGGCGAGAGTTGTTCCGCGGCGCGCCGCGCCGAAGCGAGTTGTCGGTCGACGTCGATTGCAAGCCATAGATACATGGGTACAGTATAGCATGTTTTTTTGCGTTTGGGAAGTATCGGGCGCGGCGGCGCGCGCCGTCGTTTGCGATGTGCCAAACGACGAGTTTGTCCGCAAGATCCGCGGTTTGTGCGTTCGAAAACAAGATTTTACATAAATTTTACATTTGTTTTTGCAAAATGTTTGCACGTTTTGTTGACATCGGCAGGGCGGATCTTTTAAGATATACAGGCATCGTGCATACGGGATGACGCATAAGGTTACCACATTGCGGGAGAACTTATGCCGACAAGAGTCCGACAATCGGGCGACTAACGAAAGGGCTTTTCTGCGGTCCTTTTTAACAGGTGCGGTGCGGAACACACGGATGCGTGTAAAAGAAAAATCAGTTAGGAGAAGGAGAAACATCATGGCAGGACAAAAAATCAGAATCAGACTTAGAGCTTACGATCACAACCTGATCGACGTGGCGGCGGACAAAATCGTCGAGACCGTCAAGCGCAGCGGCGTCAAAGTCGCGGGACCCATTCCGCTTCCGACCGAGAAGGAAGTCGTGACGATTTTGCGCGCGGTGCACAAGTACAAGGACAGCCGCGAGCAATTCGAATTGCGTACGCACAAGCGCATCATCGATATTTACAATCCGACCGCCAAAGCGGTGGACGCGTTGATGAAACTGGATTTGCCGGCGGGCGTGGATATCAATATCAAACTGTAATCTGGACACAAGCGATTGCGCGAGCAATCAAAATATATGGAGGTGAACTTTATCTATGAATAAAGCAATCATTGGAAGAAAATTGGGCATGAGCCAAATCTTTACGCCGGACGGCAAAGTGATTCCGGTGACGGTCGTCGAGGCAGGACCCTGCCCCGTCGTACAAAAGAAGACCCTGAGCGTAGACGGTTACGAAGCCGTACAGCTCGCATACGGGGCGATCAAAGTAAAGAACGTCGGTAAGCCCTTGGCAGGCCATTACAAAAAGGCGAACGTGGAACCCAGAAGAGTTCTCAAAGAATTTAAGTTCGACGATTGCGGCGCTTACGAGCCGGGACAAGAAGTCAAGTGCGACGTTTTTGCCGAAGGCGACGTGGTCGACGTGGTCGGTACGAGCAAGGGACACGGATTTACCGGCGCGGTCAAGAGATGGAATCATCACTGCGGACCGATGGCGCACGGCTCCGGTTACCACAGAGGCGTAGGTTCCATGTCGGCGAACTCGACTCCGTCCCGCGTCTTCAAGAACAAGAAGATGTCCGGACATTGGGGTAACGAGCGCGTTACGGTCAAGAACCTGACTGTCGTCCGCGTGGACGCGGCGCGCAACCTGCTGCTGATCAAGGGAGCGATCCCGGGCGCGAAGGGCGGCGTGGTCGTCGTCAAGCAAATCAAGGGTTAAAGGAGTGACATATGAAAACCGATATCTTTAATATGAACGCTCAGAAAGTAGGCGAAATGGAATTGAACGCTGCCGTCTTCGGACAGGAATACAACGAAGCGCTGATTCATCAGGTAGTCGTTGCGCAGCTCGCCAACAAAAGACAGGGCAACAAGAGCACTCTGACCCGTTCGGAAGTGCGCGGCGGCGGCAAAAAGCCGTGGAGACAAAAGGGCACGGGTCGCGCCAGACAGGGCAGCATTCGCAGTCCGCAATGGACGGGCGGCGGCGTCGTGTTCGCGCCCAAGCAAAGAGATTTCAGCCAGAAGATCAATAAGAAGATGAAGCGCGTCGCTACGATCAGCGCGTTGAGCGCCAAGGTTGCGGACAGCAATCTGATCGTCGTCGACAAGATTGAACTGAGCGAAGTCAAGACCAAGTACATCGCGCAGATGCTCAAAGCGTTTGCGATCGACAAAAAGGTGCTGATCGTCACCGCCGGCGTGGACGCCGCAGTCGTCAGAGCATGCGCCAACATCCCGACCGTCAAGGTGATCGAGGCGGAGCTGGTCAACGTATACGAGCTCGCCGCCAACGCCAAGTGCATCGTTACCCGTGCCGCGGTCGAGAAACTCGAGGAGGTATATGCGTAATGAATAAGTACGACGTGATCATCAGCCCGGTGCTGACCGAGAAGAGTTATGACGGGATCGCCAACAAGAAATATACTTTCAAAGTAGCGACCTGCGCGACCAAGACGCAGATCAAAGTCGCGGTGGAAGACATCTTCGGCGTGAAAGTCGAAAAGGTCAATACCGCCAACTACGACGGCAAGATCAAGAGAATGGGCAGAAACGAAGGCAGAACCGCCGCTTACAAAAAAGCGATCGTTCAGCTCAAAGAAGACAGCAAGCCGATCGAATTTTTCGACAGCTTGGCGTAATCGGGAGGATAAAGAGAAATGGCTATTAAGCGTTATAAACCGACATCTCCTGCGCGTCGTTTCATGACGGTTTCCACGTTCAGCGAAATTACGACGACGAAGCCTGAGAGAAGTTTGCTCGAATCCAAGAATAAGTCGGGCGGCCGCAATGCCAACGGCAGAATCACCGTCCGTCACATCGGCGGCGGCAACAGAAACAAATACCGTATCATCGACTTTAAGCGCAACAAGGACAACATTCCGGCAAAAGTCGCGTCGATCGAATACGATCCCAACCGCAGCGCAAACATCGCTTTGTTGCATTATGCGGACGGCGAGAAGAGATACATTCTCGCGCCGGTCGGTCTGAACAAGGGCGACACGGTCATGAGCGGCGACAGCGTCGACATCAAGACCGGCAATGCGCTCCCGCTCGCGAATATTCCCGTCGGTACGATGGTGCACAACATCGAGATGCATCCCGGCAAAGGCGGACAGATCGCGCGTTCGGCAGGCAATGCGGCGCAATTGATGGCAAAAGAAGGCAAATACGCGACTTTGAGACTGCCCAGCGGCGAAATGCGTTACATTCCGATCCGCTGCAAGGCAACCATCGGACAAGTCGGCAATCTGGATCACGAGATCGTCAGCCTCGGTAAAGCGGGACGCAAACGTCATATGGGCATCAAACCCACCGTCCGCGGCGTCGTCATGAACCCCTGCGATCACCCGCACGGCGGCGGCGAAGGCAAATCCCCGATCGGTATGCCGTCTCCTGTGACTCCGTGGGGTAAACCGACGTTGGGTTACAAGACCAGAAAGAAGAACAAGAGCAACAAGTTCATTGTCAAGCGTATTAACTAGGAGGAACAGCAAGTATGAGCAGATCTGTTAAAAAAGGACCGTATGTGGAAGCGAGACTGCTGGGCAGAATCGTCGCGATGAACGAAGCGAACGAGAAGAAGGTCGTCAAGACCTGGTCCAGATCGTCCACGATCTTCCCGGAAATGGTTGGACATACGATTGCCGTACACGACGGCAGAAAACATGTTCCCGTCTACGTTACGGAAGACATGGTCGGTTGCAAACTCGGCGAATTCGCGCCCACACGTACCTTTAAGGGACACGCAGGCGAAAAGACCACGGGCAGAAAGTAAGGAGGTAAGTTATGGCGAAACGTCTCAGAGAAAAAGCGGCGGCGCGCAAAGAAAATGCAGACAAGCGTCCGCACGCCGTAGCAAAATATATCAGAATTTCTCCCGATAAGGTGCGTATCGTATTGGATATCGTCCGCGGAAGAACGTATAACGAAGCGGTTGCGATTCTCAAAAACACGCCCAAAGCCGCAAGCGAGCCGGTGCTCAAAGTTTTGGAATCCGCCGCCGCCAACGCAGAGAACAATCTCAATATGAACAAGAGCGATCTCTACGTCGCGGAGTGCTTTGCGAACGCGGGTCCGATTCTCAAACGCATTATGCCCAAAGCAAAGGGCAGCGCGGGCAGAATCAACAAGCGCACCAGCCACATCACCGTCATCATGGACGAGGCAAAGTAAGGAGGTACTACCATGGGTCAGAAAGTCAGCCCCCACGGCTTGAGAGTGGGCGTCATCAAAGATTGGAACGCACAGTGGTTCGCGGATAAAAAGAACTTTTCCGACAACCTGATCGAAGACCACAAGATCAGAGAGTACTTGAAGAAAAAGTATTATCAGTGCGGTATCTCCAAGATTACGATCAACCGGATTTTGTCGTCCGCCAACGATATCGTAATCGTCAATATCTACACTTCCAAACCGGGCGTCATCATCGGCAAAGCCGGCGCGGGCGTGGAAGACATCAAGAAAGAAGTCATGAAGCTCGCTCCCAAGAAGAGCGTCAACATCAACGTACTGGAAGTCAAACGTCCGGACGTGGACGCGCAGCTCGTTGCGGAAAACATCGCGGCGCAGTTGGAAAAGCGCGTTGCGTTCCGCCGCGCGATGAAACAATGCATTTCCCGTGCGATGAAGGGCGGCGCGAAGGGCGTTAAGACCAAGGTCGCGGGACGTTTGGACGGCGCGGAAATCGCGCGTTCGGAGAGCTATCACGAGGGTTCGATTCCGTTGCAGACGCTGCGTGCGGACATCGATTACGGCGTAGCCACCGCGCACACGACGTTCGGCGCGATCGGCGTAAAAGTTTGGATTTACAAAGGCGAAGTGCTCGGCGGCAGATCTAACGACGCCAAAGAAGGAGGGAATGCGTAATGTTAATGCCCAAAAGAGTTAAGAGACGTCGCGTACATCGCGGCAGACTGACCGGCAAGGCGAACAAAGGCAATCAGATCGCGTACGGCGAATTCGGATTGGTCGCTATGGAGCCGAGCTGGGTTACGTCCAATCAGATCGAAGCCGCTCGTATCGCAATGACGCGTTACATCAAGAGAGGCGGTAAAGT
>CAJTKI010000002.1:32340-47918 GCA_910576875.1 uncultured Christensenella sp. | reverse complement strand
ATAAACTTGTTTATTACGGAGAATGCACATGATTCAACTTACGGCACAGGGCAAATACTATGTCAACGGCGAGTTTGCCGACGCGCAGGAACTGACCGCGCTCGGATATTCCGCGCAGGCGCTGCAACAGGCGTACCGCGGTACGATGGCGTATTCGATCTTGTCGGCGCACAACGTCAAGCCGACCGAGAAGGGCGCGCCGATGTCGATCAAATTCGATGCGATGGCGTCGCACGACATCACGTACGTGGGGATTATTCAGACCGCCAAGGCGAGCGGGTTGGAACGCTTTCCGATTCCGTACGTATTGACCAATTGCCACAACAGCCTGTGCGCGGTCGGCGGCACGATCAACGAAGACGATCACGTCTTCGGATTGAGCGCGGCGAAGAAATACGGCGGCATCTACGTCCCGCCCCATCAGGCGGTCATTCATACGTACATGCGCGAATGTATGAGCGGATGCGGCAAAATGCTGCTGGGTAGCGATTCGCATACGCGTTACGGCGCGCTGGGCACGATGGCGATGGGCGAAGGCGGACCGGAGTTGGTCAAGCAGTTGCTCAACCGCACGTACGATATCCGCTATCCGGACGTCGTCGCGGTACGACTGACGGGCAAACCGCGCAAGGGCGTGGGACCGCAGGACGTCGCGCTCGCGATCATCGGCGCCGTGTTCAAGAACGGATTCGTCAAGAATAAAGTCATGGAGTTCATCGGCGACGGCGTGCGCAATCTCCCGATCGAATACCGCAACGGCATCGACGTCATGACGACGGAGACGACGTGTCTGTCCAGCATCTGGACGACGACGGACGACGAAGTCAAAAACTATTACGCATTGCGCGGCAGATTGGACGATTACAAGCCATTGCAACCGGACAAGCTCGCGTACTACGACGCGGTGATCGACGTTTCGCTCGATTTGATCGTGCCGCAGATCGCGTTGCCGTTCCACCCGAGCAACGTCTACAATTTGCAGGACGTGATCGATCATCCGCACGACATTCTGTCCGCCGTCGAACAGGAAGGCAATCGTTTGCTGGGCGGCAAAGTGCCGTTCCGTCTGACCGACAAAATCCGCGACGGCAAAGTGTATGTCGAACAAGGCATTATCGCCGGCTGCGCGGGCGGCACGTACGACAACATTTGCGAAGCCGCCAATATTCTGCGCGACAATTCGATCGGCTCGGATAAGTTTACGCTCAGCGTTTACCCGTCCAGCACGCCGGTGTATTCCGAATTGATCCGCAACGGCGCTTTGGCGTCGTTGATCGCCGCGGGCGTCAATGTCAAATCCGCATTCTGCGGACCGTGTTTCGGCGCGGGAGACGTGCCCGCCAACGGCGCGCTGAGCATTCGCCATACGACGCGCAACTTCGAGAGCCGCGAGGGCAGCAAGCCGGGCAACCGTCAGATCGCGTCGGTCGCGTTGATGGACGCGCGTTCGATCGCGGCGACCGCCGCCAACGGGGGCGTGCTGACGAGCGCGACCCAATCGGATTACGACGATACCGTCGCGCCGTTCCGCTACGATGCGCAGATTTACGCGAAGCGCGTATACAACGGCTGGGGCAATCCCAAGCCGGAATTGCCGTTGGAATACGGTCCCAATATCTGCGATTGGCCGCAGGTGATTTCGTTGACCGACAACGTGTTGGTCAAGCTCGCCGCCGTCATCGAAGATCCCGTCACGACGACGGACGAATTGATTCCGTCGGGAGAGACGTCGAGTTACCGTTCCAACCCGCTCAAACTCGCCGAATTCGCGCTCTCGCGCAAAGTGCCGGAATACGTCGGACGCGCCAAAGGCATTTACGCGGACGAACTGGCGCGACGCGACGGTGCGTTGCCGACCGAATATGCGGACGCGCTTGCGCGCGCGGGCATTCGGCTTACGGGCAGCGTTTCGATCGGCAGCGGCGTGTACGCGGTCAAACCCGGCGACGGCAGCGCGCGCGAACAGGCGGCGAGCTGTCAGAGAGTGCTCGGCGGCGTGTGCAACATCGCGGTCGAATACGCGACCAAGCGTTATCGCAGCAATTTGATCAACTGGGGCATGCTGCCGCTGTTGAGCGACGACAAATTCGAGACCGGAGAGATCGTCGTGTTGCAAGGCATTCGCGACGCGATCGCGCGCGGCGATCAGACGTTCCGCGCAATCGCGATCGGCAAGCAGACGCGCGAGATCACGCTGCGCATGGACGCGTTGACGGCGGACGAGCGGGAGATTATCCTGCAAGGCTGTCTGATCAACTATTATAAGAGTCAACAGTGAACAAGGCGCAGGCGCGGCAAATCGCGCGCGAGCGCGTCGCGGCGATGCGCGACGCGGAGCGGGCGGATGCGGCGCAGGCAGCCGCGCGCGCGTTGATCGACAGCGGTTTGTTGCGCGGTTGCGTGCTGGCATATCTGTCGCTTCCGTCCGAGATGGATACGCAGCCGTTGTTGGATGCGTGTCTGGCGCGCGGGTGCACGGTATACGTGCCCGTCGTGCGGGGAGAGACGATGCGTTTTGTACGGTATACGCGCGATTGTGAAATGCGCGCGGGCGCGTACGGGATTCGGGAACCGATCGGGGCGGAATCAGACGCGGTGCCGATCGCGGCGGACGTTTGCGTGACGCCCATGGCGGCGATCGACGCGCACGGCAATCGCGCGGGCAAAGGCAAAGGATATTACGATCGCTATTTTGCCGTCGCGCCGTCTTGCGTGCGGATCGGATACGGCTACGACGCGCAGGTCGTCGACGCGATAGACGACGTCGGCGCGCACGACGTGCCGATGCAGTATCTGGCGACCGAATGCGGTTGCAGGGAGTTGCGATGAGAGTCATCAGCGGAAAGTACCGCGGCAGAAAACTGCTGTCTCCGGAAGGGCGCGACGTGCGTCCGACCTCGGATAAGGTAAAAGAAAGCATGTTCGACGTGCTGCAATTCCGGATGGCGGGCGCGCGCGTGCTGGATCTGTTTGCCGGTTCGGGCAGTCTGGGCATCGAGGCGATCAGCCGCGGCGCAAGCGCCGTGTTTTGCGACGCCAACCGCAAGAGCGTCGCGCTGTTGCGCGACAATATCGCCGCGTTGGGCGAGCGGTGCGAGATTTTTGCGGGAGATTATCGGGATGCGTTGCGGCGCGTCAACGGTCGATTCGACGCGATTTTTGTCGATCCGCCGTATCGGGAATCGTATTTGGCGCAGATCTGCGCGATCGTGTGCGAGCGCGATTTGCTTGCGGACGACGGCGTCATTGTCTACGAGTACGACGCGGATAGCGAATGGGCGTTGCCGGACGGATTTTACGTGCGCAAGCGCTGTCGGTACGGCAAGACCGGCGTCGCATATTTGGAACGCGCCCGCCGCGTATGCGCGGTGACGGGCAGTTTCGATCCGATTACGGTCGGACATTTGAGCGTGATCCGCCATGCGGCGGAGCAGTTCGAGCGCGTATACGTCGTCGTCGCTAACAACGACGACAAGCCGCAGCGCGTCGATTTGGACACGCGCGCGCGGATCGTCCGCGCAGCGGTGCGCGATTTGGACAATGTCGGCGTCGAAACGTGCGCGGGGATGGTCTGGGAGTATTGCCGCGACCGTCGCATCGATACGATCGTGCGCGGATACCGCAATGCGCGCGATTATGCGTACGAACAGGAGATGGCGCAGTTTAACCGCCGACACGGCGATATCGAGACGCTGTTGTTGCAACAGTCGGACGAAGGTCTGTCCGACGTCAGTTCGACCGCGGTGCGCGCCGCGCTGCAAGCGGGAGATCCGATCCGCAAACTGGTGCCCAAGGGTACGGAAAAAATGATATATCAAGCATACGGAGGACAAGTATGAACGAAATGATCGACGCGGCTTTGAGCAAGCTGGAAGAAGAAATCCGCTCGGGAAAGAAAGCGATGTTCGGCAACGGCAGAACGGTGGACGCCGGTCTTTGTTTGGATCTGATCCAACAGGTTCGGGAAGGCTTGCCCGGATCGATCGCCGAAGCGCGCGTGATTTTGCAGGAGCGCGACCGTTTGCTCGGCGAAGCGCAGCAGCAAGCCAATATGCTCATGGAGCGCGCGCGTCAGCAGGCAAGCCAGCTCGTCAGTCAGTCCAACCTGCTCCAACAGGCGCAGACGGAAGCTGCGCGGATCGTCGAACAAGCCAACCGTTACCGCAACGAGACGACGCAGGCGGCGTATCAGGAGATCGCCGGCGTATTCCAGTCGGCGGAATATTATCTGCGCAATTCGTTGGACAACGTGACCGCGAGTCGGCAGGAATTGATCGGATTGATGCAACAGCCGCCCAAGCCGCAGCAATAATCTCAGGGGCATGCATACGCATCGCAATGCGCGCGCGGCTGTCGTCGCGCGCGTTCGGATCGGATCGTCGGATCCGATTTTTCATTTATAGGAAGATCGGACACAGCGCGTACGTGATCCAAAAGGTGACCGCCGCCTGCGTCAGTTTGGAGATCAGGAAGAACGATACTTTGACCTTGCAGTGCGACAGGAACGTCATCGACTGGAACAGGATCGACAGTCCGCCGAACGACAGCATCGCCGCAACGAACGGCGCGGCATACCGCAACGGCGCGCCGCATGCCGCGATCGTCTGACACCCGCGCGTGATTTCGATCAGGCACATGACGATGCCGCGCGCCAGTTCGGGCGGTTGATTGCATGCTTCCAATGCAAACGCGAGCGGTTCCGCCAACGCGTCGATGACGCCCAGATCGTCCAGCACGTCTACGACCATGCTGAATACCGCGATGTATCCGCCGACGATCAGGACCGACCAGATCGAATTGGTAATGCTGCTGCTCAAGATGTTGTCCGTCGTCTCCGCGCGGATTTGCGCGGGGAGCGATTCGCTGCGTTTGCCGCGGTAGAACAGACCGTTGACGAGCGCGCCGACAAAGTGGCACAGCATGATATAATATCCGCATTTGGGATTGTGCAGCATCAGCGTGCCGACCGTCCCGACGATAAACAGCGGTCCGGACGTGGACGTAAACGTCGAGATCTTGCGCGCGTCCGCCGTCGTCAGACAGCCGTTGTCGTACAAATCGGCGATCAGACGACTGCCTACCGGATAGCCGCTCAGCACGGACATGACGTAGACGTATCCGCTCGATCCGGGCGCGCGATAGAGCGCGGACACGGGCTTGCGCAGCGCTTTGCCCAGATAGTCCGCGCCGCCCAACGACGTCAGCAATTTCGTGAAGAAGAAAAACGGAAACAACGCCGGCGCGACGTTGGTCGCAAACAGCACCATCCCTTGATACACGCTCGCGATATAGCGCTGCGGCTGGATGACCAGACAGCAGATCAAGATGCAGATCAGTGAAGAAAACAGAATTTGTTTGGAATGCGTTTTCAGCGTGCGTACCATATTCTAACGGTATGCGCGCGCGGCGCGATTTAGAATATTCGACGCGCTTGTCTCAATCGATGCGGATCACGCGCATCTGTTGTTTGCCGACGGGCGCCAACGCGCGGTAGACGTTGTCGATCGCGACGGTGCGCGCGGCTTGCGCGTAGCGGGCTTGTCGGGTTGCCGTCGTCGCGATCGGAATACGAACGAGCGCCAGCAAGTCTCTTTTGTTTTCCCGCACCGCGAGAATATTCAGATGGTCGGGAATGCGATCGAGCAATTGTCGCGCGTCGATGCGGTTGTCGCTCAGGATCGCAAGCAGCGCGCGCCGCACGGTCGCGTCGGAATATCGGCTCGTCCCGATCGCGCGTACGAGACTCGGATAATCGGCAGATTGTCGGCAGGCGCGGGCGATGCGTCTGTCCAGTCCTTCTTTGATGCCGCTTACGGCGTGCATGTCTTTGCATCTGCCGACCGCATAACGTACGAGCGCTCCCAATGCATATTGAGAGATCGGCGGGGGCAGCGTGCGCAGGACGTAGTCGGGCAGATAGCGTTGCAATACGGCTTGATTTTCGCGGATATGCGCTTGTCGAAGCGCGCTTGCGCTGGCATGTTCGCCTCGGGCGGCGTCGGATGCGTAGCCGTCGCCGATCCGACGCATCGCGATCGGGCGGATTTGCGCGTTTTGGCGTCGGATTTCGCGCAGATATTCGATTGCCAGGATTTCGTTGGGATTTCGCAACGCGTCGCACGCGTTTTGTTCCCATCCTTGCGATCGGGCGTATGCGTCCGCGGCGCGGTGCAGCGCGGCGGCATAGCCGATTCCGGCGTCCAGATGTTCTTTCAGAAATTTTTGCAATAGGGGCGGTTCTTCCGTCAACAAATTCGCAATACGAACAAGCGCTTGCAAGTCTCCGTTTTCCGTCCCGAACAGCAGACTGCGTTCGCACTCGAACGCGCTCGCCGCGCGGATGACGCCGCACGCAAATCCCTGCGCGCTCGCCGTCGCGTATGCCGCGTCCGACTCGACGACGAGATCGGCGCCCGCGCGGATCGCCCATTCGGCGCGCGCGTATTTTTCGGCGACTGCGAGTTCGCCGCGTTGCACGGCGTTGCCCGACATGACGCATACGACGGCATCCGCGCCGCTTTCGCTGCGGGCGCGGGAGAGTTGGTAGACGTGTCCGCTGTGCAGCGGATTGTATTCGCATGCGATAAAACAGATTTTCATCGATCGTTTTCCGATTTTGGCGCGCTTTTGCGCTTTACAAACGCCTGCGAAAGTTGTATAATGGCACTCGCGGACGTCCGCTGTCATTATACACGGCGGCGTTCGGAAAATAAAGTACTTTTTCGGAGAATCTCGAATGGGGCAGATTATTGAAGAAATTATCGACAAAGCCAAGCGTCTGAACAAGACGATCGTATTGGCGGAAGGCGAAGAGCCGCGCACCGTTGCGGCGGCGCAGGCGATCGTGCGGGACAAAATCGCGAACGTGATTTTGATCGCCGATCCCGCAAAACTGGCGCAGCAATATCCGGACGCGGATTTTTCCGCGATCCGCGTCATCGATCCGGCGAGCGCGGACGTGACGGAATACGCCGCGGAGCTGTATGAATTGCGCAAGGCGAAAGGCATGACGCCCGAGCAGGCGGAGATCGAGATTCGCAAACCGCTCAATTACGCGGCGATGCTGACCCGCAAGGGCGTGGCGGACGGTATGGTTGCAGGCGCGATCAACTCGACCGGCAACGTCTTGCGTTCGGGTTTGACGATCGTCAAGACCAAGCCGGGCATCAAGACGGTGTCGAGCTGTTTTATCATGTCGTTCGACAATACGCCGTATCACGACAATTCGGTCATGGTGTTCGGCGACAGCGCCGTCAATATCGCGCCGACGAGCGAGCAGTTGCGCGACATCGCGATTGCGAGCACGCGCACCGCGCAGGCTTTGGCGGGGATCGACACGCCGAGAGTCGCGATGCTGTCGTTCTCGACCAAGGGCAGCGCCAAGCACGAGCAGGTGGACAAGGTCGTCGAAGCGACGCGTCTGGTTCGCGAGAGCGCTCCCGACATTTTGGTGGACGGCGACTTGCAGTTGGACGCCGCGATCGTACCGGAAGTCGCCGCGCTCAAAGCGCCGGGCAGTCCGGTCGCAGGCAAGGCGAACGTTTTGATTTTCCCGAGTCTGGAAGCGGGCAACATCGGTTACAAACTCGTACAGCGGTTCAGCGGCGCGCAGGCGTTGGGACCGGTGTGTCAGGGATTTGCCAAGCCGATCAACGATCTGTCGCGCGGATGCAGCGTAGACGACATCGTCGCGGTTGCGGCGATCACGGCGGTACAGGCGTCGCAAAACGACTGAACGGGAGAATATTATGAAAGTTTTGGTTGTCAACGCGGGTAGTTCCTCGCTCAAATATCAATTGATCGAAATGCAGGACGAGAGCGTCCTTTGCCGCGGCGGGATCGAACGCATCGGTCTGGACGGCTCGTTTATCAAGCACGTTTACGGCGCGGGCGAACATCGGATCGAGCGTCCGCTTGCCGATCACACGGCGGCGTTCCGTCTGTTGATCGAATGTCTGACGGACGCGCAGATCGGCGTCGTCGCGAATGTGGACGAGATCGACGCGATCGGACATCGGATCGTGCATTCGGGAGAGTCGTTCGACGGATCGACGTACGTCACGGACGAGGCGATGGACAAGCTCCGCGCGCTCGTGCCGCTTGCGCCGTTGCACATGCCGGCGCACATCGCGTGCATCGAATCTTGCCGCGCGCTGTTGCCGACGACGCCCAACGTGTTGGTTTTCGATACCGCGTTCCACGCGACGATGCCGCGCAAGGCGAGCATGTATGCGATCCGCTATGAAGATTACGAGCAGTACAAGATCCGCCGCTACGGATTCCACGGCACGTCGCACCGCTTCGTGTCGGCGCAGGCGATCGAGTATTTGACCGCCCGCAATTGCACGTGCGGCAAGATCGTGACCTGCCATTTGGGCAACGGCTCTTCGATTACCGCCGTCAAGGACGGCAAATGCGTCGATACGTCGATGGGCATGACGCCGCTCGCGGGCATTCCGATGGGGACGCGTTCGGGCGACGTGGACGCCGCGGTCGTCGAAATGTTGTGCCAATGTAAGGGCATGGACGTGTCGCAGGCGTTGACGTATCTCAATAAGGAGTGCGGATTCAAAGGCATCGGCGGCGCGTCCGACGCGCGCGATTTATGCAAGGCTGCGCGCGAAGGCAGCGAGCGGGCGCAACTGGCGATCGACATGTTTGCCTACGGCGTGCGCAAATACATCGGCGCGTACACGGCGGCGATGGGCGGATTGGACGCGATCGTATTTACCGGCGGCATCGGCGAGAACAGTCACGAGTTGCGCGCGGCGATTTTGGACGGATTCGACTTTATGGGCATCGAGTACGACAAAGCGGTCAATGCGGACGCGCACGGCAGATTCGCGGTGCTTTCCGCGCCGACGTCTCGGGTGCAGTTGTTGATCATTCCGACCAACGAAGAACTCGTGATCGCGCGCGATACGCAACAGATCGTCCGCGCGACGGCATAATCTCGCACAATACGGCGCAAATGTTTGAAAAAACGTTTGACATTGTCTGCGAAATATCTTATAATGCATTAGCAATCAGCAGTATTTTGAGAATGGGAGGTGTCCATCATGGCAGTACCGAAGGGAAAAACATCGAAACAGAGAAAGCACACCAGATCGGCGAACTGGAAGATTTCCGCGCCTAACCTTGTCGAATGCTCTCATTGTCACGAAATGAAAGAGAACCATCGCGTTTGTCCCAATTGCGGATATTACGATGGCAAACAGGTCGTTGCGCAGAAAGAAAAGAAAGCCAACTGATCGCAATCGCACATTTGCAAGCGTCCTTACGGGGGCGCTTGTTTTTTTGCCGCGGCGCGCAATCTGACGGGCGTCGCGTCCGAATGCGCAGCCGAAAGGATTGACATAAGACGTTGTCTTGCATATAATAATGTCTGTCAGTCGGGCTGTCGAGACGCTCGGGAAATCGGATCCCGAAGACTCGGACGGGTTCCGGCTCTTTGTTTGTCGAACGATCGTCTTGCCAAACCGCGCAAAACGGAGTATAGTATAGACGTATAGTTTGCCCGGTACGGGCACATAAGGAGTATAGATGAAGATCGTATTGGATTGTCACGGCGGCGACAATTGTCCGCAGGCGGCGGTAGACGGCGCGCTGGCGGCGTTGGAGCGGCTGCCGGAATTGGAGTTGACGCTATGCGGGATCGAGCGCGAGATTCAAACGTGTCTGAACGGACGCGCGTACGATCGCGATCGGTTGCGCATTTTGCCCGCGCAAGATTGGATTTCCAACGAAGATTCTCCGACTCTTGCGATTCGTCGCAAAAAGACTTCGTCGATGGTCGTCGCGTTGAACAGCGTCGCCGCGGGCGATGCGGACGGCATCGTATCGTCGGGCAATACGGGCGCGCTGCTGGCGGGCGCCCAATTGTTGGTCGGACGTTTGCCGGGCGTTACGCGCGCATGTCTCGCGCCGGTGATGCCGACGCTGGAAGACGGACGCGACGTTGTCATGGTGGACGGCGGAGCCAACGTCGACTGCCGTCCGGACACGTATCTGGAATTTGCGATTATGGGCGACGCTTTTATGCGGTCGGTGTACGGGATCGCGTCTCCGCGGATCGGATTGCTCAGCAACGGCGCCGAAGCGGAAAAGGGCAACGAAGCGACCAAACTGGCGCATGCGTTGTTGCGCGAAAGCGGTCTGAATTTTGTCGGCAACGTCGAGGCGCGTTACGTCATGAACGGCGTATGCGACGTGCTCGTGACGGACGGATGGGCGGGCAATATGGCGCTCAAATCCGCCGAGGGCATGGCGCATAATTTGTTTGAAATGATGCGTCGCAACATCGAGCGCGGCGGACTGCGCGCCAAACTCGGATATTGGCTGTTGCGTCCGGCTTTGCGCAGCGTCAAACGGCGCATGTCCTCGGACGAGATCGGAGGCGGCGCGTTTTTGGGCGTGCGCGGCGTCGTCGTCAAGGCGCACGGCGCAAGCGGCGCGCAGGCGTTCTGCAACGCGATTTTGTCGGCGCACAAATTGGCGCGCGGCTATGTCGTGCAGCGGATCGCCGAAGGTTTGAGCGCGTCCAGACGCGTATGCGCCGATACGGAGCGGGCATGAGAGATTTGCACGATTTGCAAAAACAGTTAGGATATACGTTCCGCGATCCCGCGTATTTGGACGCGGCGCTGACGCACACGTCGTACGCGTTCGCGCACAATTGCTCTGGGTACGAACGACTGGAATTTTTGGGCGACAGCGTTGTCGGCTATTATGCGGCGCGCAAGCTGTTCGAGCGGTATCCGGACGCGGACGAAGGCGCGTTGACCGAGATGCGCAAGAAGCTCGTCTCGCAGTCCGCGCTCGCCGGCGTATCGCGCGATCAAGGGTACGGCGCGTATCTGCGCAAGGCGGGCATTCGGGTCGAGGACAAGCAATTGTGCGACATCTTCGAGGCGCTGGTCGGCGCGATCTGTCTGGACGGCGGATTGGCGCAAGCGGAAGCCTTTTTGGATCGACGCATCGGCGCGATGACCGCCAACGCGCGCGAATTGCCGAGCAAGGATTACAAGACGTTGATCAAAGAAGCGCACGACGACTGCGGCGACAAACTGGATTACGATTGCAAGCCGGCGGACGGGCAGTGGCAATGCCGTTTGATGCGCGGCGATCGGACGCTGGCGCAGGCGAGCGGTTCGAGCAAAAAGCACGCGGAACAGGCGTGCGCCAAAGCGCTTTGGGAACAGGAGACGCGCGACGGGCGAAACGCAACCGAATAGCGCGTCGCATCGGGACGATTTGCGGATTTTGCGATCGGTGTAACCGGTCGCAATTTTTTGATTGCCAAAACCGCGCGCGCATGGTATAATAATTTTATTCTGGGGATATTCCGCCCGTAAGCGGCGGGAAGGAGCAGGGGAATGTGTTTTACTTCTAAGAAAAAGCGCTTGCGGGACAACCGCAAATCCGTCGATGCCAACGCGATGCAATTCGACATTTTGTGCACGATCGCGCAGGACGACGCCGATCTGAGCGCAAAATTGCGCGCCGTGCAGGCGTTGTTGGAAAAATTGGTTCCGTCCGACGACAAGCGCGTCGTGCGCATCGACGGCAAGTTGGAAAAGCGCATCGCGCGATTGCGCAAAGTGTTGACCAAAGAGAGCAAGCGCGGCGTGTATAAGCGTTCGCGCAAACTGCTGCGCGAGATCGAGATTGCGGCGGTCGAACGCGGATGCGTCAACCGTGCGTACGCGCCCTGCGACGAGAAGGATTTCGTCATCGAAGACGGCGTGCTCGTGCGTTACGTCGGCGCGGGCGGCGTCGTGGTTTTGCCGCACAGCGTGACGACGGTCGGTCCCAAGGCGTTCAGCGCCAACGAAGCGATTCGGGAACTGATCTGCAACGACGGTTTGCTCATGATCGGCGAGTCGGCGTTCGAACACTGTCGGGCGTTGCGTTCGGTGACGTTGACGCGGACGGTGACGACGATCGACGATTCGGCGTTTTACAACTGTTCCGCGCTGACGAGCGTGCTGACGGAGGAGGGCTTGACGAACATCTCGCATTATGCGTTCGGCAAGTGTCCGGCGCTGTCCGCGTTCCGTCTGCCCAAGAGCGTCGTGCGGATCGGGGACAAGGCGTTCTTCCTGGACAAGAATTTGCCCAAAAAAGCGCGCAAAAAAATCAAAAAAATCAGTTCCAAAGCGCTCGGCTGAGCGTGTCGGAATCGAGACAGTTAGGAGAGGTCGGTTTTGAATTTCAAACGTATCGAAATCTTCGGATTCAAATCATTTGCAGACAAGGTTGACGTCGCGTTCAACGACGGCATCACCGGTATCGTCGGACCCAACGGCTGCGGCAAGAGCAACGTCGCCGACGCGATCCGCTGGGTATTGGGCGAGCAGAGCGCAAAACTTTTGCGCGGCAAGAGCATGCAGGACGTCATTTTCAACGGCACTGCGCGCCGCAAGCCGCTGTCGGTGTGCGAAGTGTCGCTCGTGTTCGACAATTCCGCCAAGATTTTTCCCAACGTCGAGTACGAAGAGATCGTCATTACGCGCAAGTTGTTCCGTTCGGGCGACAGCGAGTATTACATCAACCGTACGCCGTGCAGACTGCGCGACATTCAGGATCTGATCCGCGACACGGGACTCGGGCGCGAGGGATACAGCATCGTCGGGCAAGGACGCATCGACGAGATCGTCAACGCGCGTCCCAAGGATCGCCGCGCGATCTTCGAAGACGCGGCGGGCGTGCTCAAATTCAAGCAGCGCAAGATCGAGTCGGAGCGTAAACTCGTCCGCACCCGCGACAACATCGACCGTCTGGAAGACATCATCAACGAGATCGGACGCCGTCTCGCGCCGCTGGAAAAGCAGAGCAACGACGCCAAAAAATATCTGGAACTGCGCGACAGTCTGCGCACGCTCGAAGTCAACGAATATCTGTACCAATACGAGCACAGCGACGCGCAGAAACAGAACGTGCAGCTCAAATTGCAGGGGATCCTCGAAGAGTACGCCCGCAAGTCCGCGCAACAAGCGCAGATTGAGCGCGATTATCAGAGCAAGAGCGTCGAATTGACCAACGTCGATACCTATATCGGCAAGTTGCACCGTCGTCAGACCGATCTGGCGGTCGAAGCGGAAGCGATTCGCGGACAGGGCAACACGTTCAGCGAACGCATCGCCAACTTGCAGGAGCAGCGCGACAACTACGCTAAGCGCATCGCGGATCTGGAAGAAGACTTCGACGTCAAGACCGCGCAGTTGCGCGACTTCGTCAGCCGTTTGGGCATGGAGACGGAAGAGCGCGACGAGATGGACGCGGAATATCGCGAGATGTCGGACAAGCATCTTGCGTTGGTGGACGAGATCGTACGGCGCGAGCAGGCGATCGAAAGCACGAATTCCGAATTGATGCGCGCGCTCGAAAGCATCGGCGACATCAAGGCGGACAAAGGCAAACTGCTTGCCGAGCGCGAGATTTCGCTCACGCGCATGGCGGAGTTGGACGAAGAGATCGCGCAGATTCGCGCGCAGATCGAGACGGACGAACGCGTCAAGCGCACGTACGAAGAGAACGTCGAGCGTTGCGAGCGCGAGCGCAAGTCGCTTGCCGCGACGCGCAACGAAGTCGTCGGGGAACACAACGAGATCAAGGCGCGCGTGGAAAATGCGCGCGAAGAGATTAAGACGTTGACCGGTACGATTCAGTCCTTGCAGACCAAATGCAAGATTCTCGAAGATTTCAAACGCGAGTACGACGGATTCGGCGGCGCGGTCAAAAAACTCATGCAGGCGGCGCGCGACAATACGCGGCTTGCCGGATGCATTCAGGGCGTCGTCGCGGAGATCATCCGCGTGCCGGACAAGTTGGAGACGGCGATCGAGATGGCGCTCGGCGCGAGCATGCAGAACATCGTGACCGCAAACGAAGACGACGCCAAGTATCTGATCGAATATCTCAAACAGAATCGTTTGGGACGCTTGACCTTCCTGCCGATGACGAGTTTCAAGGCGCGCGAACTGGAAGAGTATCTGCGCCCGATTACCAAGGAAAAGGGCTGTCTGGGCGTTGCGAGCAAATTGATCGGCTACGATGCCAAATACAACAACATTCTCAGCGGTCTGCTCGGCAGGACGTTGATCTGCGAAGATATGGACAGCGCGATCGCGATCGCGCGCAAATACCGTTATGCGGTCAAGATCGTGACGTTGCAGGGCGAAATTCTCAATCCCAGCGGCAGTATGACGGGCGGTTCCAAGAAGTCGGAGACGTCCAACATTCTCAGTCAGGAACGCGAAATCGCGAACGCCAAAGAATTGTTGGGCAAGGCGCAGACGCGGTTCAACCAGTTGACGCGGCAGTTGCGGCAGGATTTGGAGACGTTGGAAGAGTTGCAGGTGCAGCTCGCCGAGTTCGAAGAAGAAGTCAAGAACGCCGAAGTCGCCTATGCGACCGAGAACGGCAAACTCGATAAAGTCTGCTCCAAGATCACGGTATTGTTGCAGGATTTGCAGGCGCGTTCGACGAGCCGCGGCAATCTGCAAGAGAAGATCAAGGTCATCGCGGAAGCGATCGCGCGCATCGACAAGCAGGGCGAAAACGTGTTGGATCTGCGTTCGAGCGCGGACGACGCCGCGGCGAAGTCCAAAGCGGAATTCGACGAGAAAAAGCGTCAGAAAGACGAACTCAACGAGCGTTTGACCGATCTGCGCGTGCGCATCAAGGCGTGCGAAGCGGAGATCGAGAGCCTCAACGCCAACATCGAGCGTACCAAGGCGGAATGCGCGGACATCACGTCGGAGATCGGGGATTGCAAAGTCTCGCTCAAACAGCTCGACGAACGCATCTATCAGGCGCGCAACAATCTGGACAACGCGGTCGTCAGCGAAGAGGATCAAAAGCAATTCCGCGAGATCGTCGAGAAGATCGCGTCTCTGGACGAGTACAAGAAAAAACTCAATGCCGAGATCGCCGAACTCGTCGCGTCCAAAGACGCGCTTGCCAAAGAGATCATGCAGATCGGCGAAGCGCGCGTCAAGCAGGAAGCGGCGCTCGAAAAGATCGACGACGTCATGGCGAATATGGAATTGCATATCGCCGAAGAATACAATCTGGATTACGAGAGCGCCAAGTCGTTGCGTGCGGAAGATTTCGATTTTGCGCAGGCGCAGAGCGAGATCAACCGCATCAAGCGCGCCAAGAACGCGCTCGGTCCCGTCAACATCGACGCGATCGAGGAATTCCGGATCGAAGGCGCGCGCTATCGCGAGATGAGCGAAGAGCGCGACGATCTCAACCGCACCGCGGCGGATCTGGAAAAGATCATTCAGGACGTGTCCAAAGAGATGCTCGACCAGTTCCAGCGCGAGTTTGCGAAGATCAACGAGAACTTCCAATTGATCTTCAAGGAATTGTTCGGCGGCGGCAGCGGCAAACTCGTTATCGAGCCCGTCGAAGAAGGCGAAGACATTCTGGACGCCGGCATCGAGATTTTGGCGGAACCGCCCGGCAAGACGCTCAAATCCATCACGCTGTTCAGCGGCGGCGAAAAGGCGTTGATCGCGATTGCGATTTTGTTTGCGATTTTGCGGCTCAAGGCGATGCCGTTCTGCGTG
>CAJTKI010000002.1:0-32330 GCA_910576875.1 uncultured Christensenella sp. | reverse complement strand
ATCGAAGCGGCGCTCGACGACGCCAACGCGGGATTGTTTGCCAAATATCTGGGCAGATTTTCCAAAGGCACGCAGTTTATCGTCATCACGCACCGCAAGCCGACGATGGAACTCGCCGATCGGCTGTACGGCGTGACGATGCAGGAAAAGGGCGTGTCCAAGATCGTATCCGTCTCGTTGGCGGACGCGGTCAAACAGAGCGAGCAGGCGAGCGCATAACGGGAGATCGACATGGGTATTTTCAGCAAGATCGCGCAGGGATTGCGCAAGACCAAGGAGAAACTGTCCAAGCGTTTGTACGAACTGTTTGCGGGCAGAGAACTCAACGAAGAATTTTACGAAGAACTGGAAGAGACGCTGATTGCGTCCGATCTGGGCGTCGCGGCGACCGAGCAGATCTTGGAGCAATTCCGCGACGCATGTTACAGGAATCGCGTGCGCAGCGCGGAAGAAGGCAAAGATCTGTTGCGTCGCATCATGATCGAGGCGATCGATTACGACATTCAGCCGTATTCGTATCCGCTCGTGATTTTGGTCGCCGGCGTCAACGGCGTGGGCAAGACCACCGCGATCGGCAAACTTGCCAAATATTTTACGTCTCAGCGCAAATCCGTCGTATTGGCGGCGGCGGACACGTTCCGCGCGGCGGCGAGCGAACAGCTCGAAGTATGGGCGCAACGCGCGAAAGTGCGCATCGTCAAGCATGAAGAAGGCAGCGATCCGGCGGCGGTCGTATTCGACGCGATCGCGTCCGCCAAAGCCAAGCAGACCGACGTCGTGCTGATCGACACCGCGGGGCGGTTGCAGAACAAGCGCAATCTGATGAACGAGCTGTCCAAGATCAACAAGGTCGTCGAGCGCAATTATCCGGAATGCGACTATCGCACGTACATCGTGCTCGACGCGACGACGGGACAAAACGCGATGTCGCAGGTGGAAGCCTTCGACGAGATCATCGACATGGACGGCATCATTCTCAACAAACTCGACGGCACTGCCAAGGGCGGCGTCGTGTTTGCGATTTCGGTCGAGCGCGAGTTGCCGGTCGTCTTTGTGGGCGTTGGCGAGCAGATCGACGATCTGTTGCCGTTCGACGCGACGGATTTCGTCAACGAATTATTTTGACGCGACTGCGTCGAATCGGTTGACAAACGTCTGCGAACGCGTTATTCTGTAAAGGCAAAATACTTTATAGCTTAGCCGTTTTGCCGATTGGATCGTTATGGGCAAGAAAGACAAACTGTATATCGGCGTGTATCTGGACTATTACGGCGCGATGCTGACCGAGCATCAGGCGGGCGTCGTGCGCATGTATTACGATCTGGATATGTCGCTGAGCGAGATCGGGCAGGAGATCGGGATTTCTCCGCAAGGCGTGCGGGACACGTTGCGCCGCGCGGAAGCCTCTCTGACCGAATGGGAAGCCAAACTCGGGCTGGTAGCCAAGACCCAAGGGTTGCGCACGCTGTTGCTGGATTTGCGCGATCGGGTGGACGAGCACGACCGCAACCGCATCGACCGCGCGCTGCGGATGCTCGAAGAAGACTGACGGAGACTATCGTATGGGAGCATTCAGCGGACTGAGCGAAAAGTTATCGCACATCTTTGCCAAGATGAAAAACAAAGGCAAGTTGACGGAACTGGAAGTCAAGCAGGCGATGCGCGAAGTGCGGATCGCGTTGCTCGAAGCGGACGTCAATCTGAGCGTCGTCAAGCAGTTTGTCTCCAACGTATCGGAGAAAGCGGTCGGCGACGACATTCTCAAAGGACTCAATCCGACCCAGCAGGTGATCAAGATCGTCAACGACGAGTTGGTTGCGATCATGGGCGGCAGTCACAGCAAGATCGAGATTTCGTCCAAGCCCCCGACCGTGATATTGATGTGCGGGTTGCAGGGTAGCGGCAAGACGACGATGTGCGGCAAACTCGCCGTGATGCTGCGCAAGCAGGGCAAGAAGCCCATGCTCGTCGCATGCGACATCTACCGTCCCGCGGCGATCAAACAATTGCAAGTCGTCGGCAAAAACGCCAACGTGCCCGTCTTCGAGATGGGACAGGTCGATCCGCAGAAGATCGTCAAAGCGGCGCTCAAAGAAGCCGAGCGCACCGCGAGCGACGTCATGATCGTCGATACGGCGGGCAGACTGCACATCGACGACAAACTCATGGACGAGATTGCCGGACTCAAAAAGACATTGTCTCCGAGCGAGATTCTGCTCGTCGTCGATTCGATGACGGGACAGGACGCGGTCAACGTCGCGCAGAAGTTTAACGAGGTCATGGACGTCACCGGCGTCGTGTTGACCAAGTTGGACGGCGACACCCGCGGCGGCGCGGCGCTGTCCATCCGCGCGGTGACGGGTAAGCCGATCAAGTTTTGCGGTACGGGCGAAAAGCTCAGCGACGTCGAGATCTTTTATCCGGATCGGATGGCGTCCCGCATCTTGGGCATGGGCGATGTGCTCACGCTGATCGAAAAGGCGCAGAACGCGTATTCGGAAGAAGAAGCCAAGGAGATGCAGCGCAAGCTTAAAGAGCGTTCGTTTACGCTCAACGACTACTTGGATCAGTTCGACAAAATGCGCAAGATGGGCAATATGCAACAGATGTTGCAGATGATCCCGGGACTGTCGGGCAAGCTCAAAGGGCAGGATCTGGAACTGGACGAGAAAAAACTCGCGCAGACCAAGGCGATTATCCAGTCGATGACGATGTACGAGCGCGAGCATCCCGAAGAGATCAAGTCGTCCCGCAAGAAGCGCATCGCGGCGGGCAGCGGCACGAGCATACAGGATATCAACAGTCTGCTCAAACAGTTTGCGCAGATGCGCGATATGATGAGTCGGTTGTCCTCGCAGGGCGGCAGACGCGGCATGATGGGCAGAATGCCTTTCTGACCGAAATAAGACGAAAAAACAAAATTGTATATAGGGGAATACCCCGAAGGAGAAAACACTATGGCAGTAAAACTCAGATTGACCAGAATGGGCGCGAAGAAAGCTCCGTTCTACCGGATCGTTGCGATCGACAGCAGAAAGGCGAGAGACGGACAGTATTTGGAGAACGTCGGCTACTACGACCCCACCAAACAGCCCGCGGAAGTCAAGATCAACTCCGAGCGCGCGCTGTACTGGCTGGACAACGGCGCGCAACCGACCGAGACCGTCAGAAGCCTGCTCAAACAACAGGGAATCGAAAAGAAATAACATGGAAGAATTGGTCAGATACATCGTCGGCGAATTGGTGGACGATCCGCGCTGTTTCGAGGTCGAGACGCAGGTGCAGGACGGCATTACCGTCATCAACATCATCGCCGAGAAAAGCGAAATCGGTAAAATCATCGGCAAGCAAGGTCGCATCGCCAAGGCGATTCGTCAACTCGTTCGTGCGGCGAGCGGCAAGGACAGCCGCAAAGTTTCGGTCGAAATCATCGAAAAATAATGTCTCTTGTCACAATCGGTAAAATCAGCAAACCGCAGGGCGTACGGGGCGAGCTCAAAATCATTCCGCTCACCGACGACGCCGAGCGGTTTGTTTCGTTGCGCGAAGTATACGTCGGCGATACGTTGTACCGCGTCGTTGCCGCCCGCGTGGCAGCCAACGGCGTGTTTGTCACGCTGGAAGGCGTGTGCGACCGCAATGCGGCGGAATTGCTGCGCAACATGCCGTTGCAGGTATCCAGACGGGACGCGGTGCGCCCCGCGCCCGACCGCTGTCTGATCGTCGATCTGATCGGCTGCGAAGTCACGGACGGGACGCGCGCGATCGGAACGGTGTGCGACGTGCTCCAACACGGCGCGGCGGACGTATGGGTGATCCGCGCGGGCGATCGCAAAGCGATGATTCCCGCGATCCGCAGACTGGTGCTGGACGTGGACGTGCAGGCGCGCAAAGTGTTGCTCGATCGTCAGGCGTACGAAGATTTGGTCGTCTACGAAGACTGAACGCGCAAAGAGGCAGGGTATGAAGATAGAGATCGCGACGCTGTTTCCGGAGATGTTCGGATGTCTGGATATCGGCATTCTCGGACGCGCGCGCCGCAACGGGCTGTTGCAGATCGGCGTGCACGACATTCGCGCGCATTCGACGGACAAGCATCGCAAATGCGACGATTATCCGTTCGGGGGCGGCGCGGGCATGGTCATGACGCCGCAGCCGTTGCACGATTGCATTCGCGCGATCGATCCCGAGCATCGATATTTGCGCGTGTATATGTCGCCGCGCGGCAAACGGCTGGATCAGGCGACGGTGGAGCGGTTGTCCGAATGCGACGGACTGTTGTTGGTCTGCGGCAGTTACGAAGGCATCGACGAACGCGTCATCCAACTGGACATCGACGAGGAACTTTCGATCGGCGATTATGTGCTCACGAGCGGCGATCTCGCCGCAATGGTCGTCGTCAACGCCGTCGCGCGTTACGTGGACGGCGTATTGGGCAGCGAGCAGGCGACCGCGGAAGAGAGCTTTGCAGACGGCTTGCTCGAATATCCGCAATACACGCGTCCGCAAGAGTTTTGCGGACTGACGGTTCCGCCCGTGCTGTTGTCGGGCAATCACGAAGAAGTACGCAAATGGCGCGCCGAGCAACAGTTGCGGATTACGCGCGAGCGTCGTCCCGATTTGCTCGACGACAAAGGAGAATGATCGCATGAAGCCACGCAGCATCGTAGATATTTTGACGGACGAGACGTGTTGCGACGTCGTGTATCTGCACGACGCGCACAATCGCGCCGTCGCATTCGAACAGATCGCTTTGATCCCGTTCGACAACCAGATGTACGCGATTCTTGCCGAGCAGTCTGCATTTGCGCGCGGCGCGTGCGACGATTGCGCGTTGGTCGTGCGTTTGGATTACGACGCGGACGACATCGAGATCGTCGAGTCGGACGAGATCGTGTCGGAAGTATTTTCGATATACGATCGACTGTTTGAGGAGCGGGAGCAGGACTGATGCACATTCAGTGGTATCCGGGGCATATGACCAAGGCGATGCGCATGATGCAGGACAACATGCGCGTCGTGGATTGCGTGATCTATGTGTTGGATAGCCGCGCCGTGTCGTCTTGTCTCAATCCCCAATTCGACAAGATGATCGCCGCCAAGCCCGTGCTGTACGTGCTCAACAAATCCGATCTGGTCGAGCCGTCGCGCGCCAAGGACTGGTGCGCGTATTTTGCATCGCGCGGCAAGTGCGCGCTGGCGGTCAGTTCCGTGGATGGCAAACAGCGTACGCGGATACTCGAAGCGTTGCGGCGCATCAACCGCGACAAACTGCAAGCCTATGCCGCCAAAGGCGTCAACAAACAGATCCGATGCATGGTCGTCGGCGTGCCCAATACCGGCAAGTCCACGCTCATCAACAGCCTGTGCGGCAGCAAGCGCGCGATTACCGGCAACCGTCCGGGCGTCACGCGCGGCAAACAGTGGGTCTCGTTGGAGCAGGGCGTGGAATTGCTCGATACGCCGGGCAGTTTGCCGCCGGCGTTCGAAGATCAACGTCGCGCGACGCATTTGGCGTTTATCGGATCGATTCGCGAAGAAGTGCTGGCGTTGGACGAATTGGCGTTGGAATTGATCGCGTTTTTCCGCGATCGCGAACCGCAGCGCTTTTGCGAGCGGTACAAATTGGACGCGATGGACGACGACGGCGTGCGCGTGATGGAAGCGGTCGCGCAGTCGCGCGGATTTTTGCTCGGCAAACGCGGTTACGATTACGATCGGACGGCGCGGGCGATCATCGACGATTTCAGAAAACAGCGGATGGGCAAGATCATGCTCGACGATCCGCCGGAGGATTGCGATGCCCAGACATGATACGATGACGATGCTCGCGTACGAACGCGAGCTGACCGATCGCGGATACCGCGCGATTGCAGGCGTGGACGAAGTCGGACGCGGTCCGCTCGCGGGACCGGTCGTCGTCGCGTGCGTGCGGATGCCGTTGGACGACGACGCGATCATCCAAGGCGTCAACGACAGCAAAAAACTCAGCGAGAAGAAACGCGAATCGCTGTATGACGCGATCATGGAACGCGCGATCTCGGTCAAGATCGCGCAGGCGGACGAAAAGGAAATCGACCGCGTCAATATCTTGCAAGCGACGATCTCGTGCATGCGTCGCGCGATCGACGAGTTGCCAGCGCCCGCGGACATGGTGTTGATCGACGCGGTGCGGTTGCAATGTTCGTGCCCGACGTATTCGATTATCAAGGGCGACGCGCTGAGCTATTCGATCGCGTGCGCTTCGATCGTCGCCAAGGTCACGCGCGATCGCATGATGATCGAGTACGACGCGATGTATCCCGGATACGGCTTTGCGTCTAACAAGGGGTACGGATCGCAGGCGCATATCGACGCGTTGCATCGGATCGGCAAATGTCCGATTCATCGCGATACGTTTTTACGCAAAATTCTGCAAGAAAACTGACGAATTTCGCGCGGCGAATTTGTTGCGCAAAAGCGTTCGTCGCCGCTGTCGCAACGGTCGCGTCGCGTGAAATGCGCATGTAGGATCGCGGTCGGCAAGACGACGGCGCGCCGGTTACATCGCAGGGAGAGAAGCATATGAACAACCGCAAATCCGGATTGGTCGGCGAAGCGCAGGCGGCGCAATGGTTGAGCGAACGCGGATACGAGATTTTGGAGCGCAATTTTACCTGCCGCGGCGGGGAACTCGATCTCGTCGCGCGCGATCCGGACGGCATGCTCGTCTTCGTCGAGGTCAAAGCGCGCGAAAATACGCGCTTCGGCGATCCGATCGAGGCGATTACGCCCGCCAAAGTGCGTTCCATTCTGACGGCGGCGCGCGTGTACTGCATGCAACATCGGTGTTTTTCCGCGCCGATTCGCTTTGACGTAATCGTGATTTTGCGCGGCAAAATCCGCCATATCCCCAACGCGTTCGAGAGCAATTGACGCGCGACGCTCGCGGCGGAGTCGGATCGGCGCGGATCGTGACGAAAATATGCGGATTTTGCCGCGTTTTTTTGCGCAAATAATTGCAAAAATGTTGCAAAAACATGTCACAAACGCTTGCATGTCTTCGGCGCGGTATGCTAAAATGACCGAGCAAAGACTTCGGGTATTCCTCTGGGACTATAAAAATACAGGTCGCCACGAATGCTTGGATATATCGGAGGTATAAGTCATGAGCAATTTGATCGACGTAATCGAAAGAGAAGGGATGCGTACGGATCTTCCCAAACTGGCGATCGGCGACACCGTTCGCGTGTACGTCAAAGTCGTAGAAGGCAACAGAGAAAGATTGCAGGCGTTTGAAGGCGTAATCATTTCGTTCAAGAACGGCAGCATTCGCGAGACCTTTACGGTCAGAAGACTTTCGTTCAATATCGGCGTGGAGAGAACGTTCCCGCTGCATTCGCCGAAGATCGATCACATCGACGTGATCCGTCACGGTAAAGTGCGCAGAGCGAAACTGTACTACCTGCGCGGCAGAGTCGGTAAGGCTGCCCGCTTGAAGGAAGTCATCCGCAAGTAATCGCATTATTCGAGATCGAAAGGAAGCGCGCAAGCGCTTCTTTTGCATTCGATGAGATTGCATGGCACGGCGCGACAAGCGTGAGACGGTGCAATGCGCGCGGATTGAAATTGTGTTGCTTGTGCGACGCATGCGGACGTCGGACGGGCGCGGCGTCGGGATGCGACGGTGACGCGTACGGGAAAATTATTGTCTGCGCGGCGGAGTCGGCAAAGCTGCCGCTTGCAGGGGAGTTGTTTGCTAACGATTGCGATATTCACAACGCCAAGAAACGCGCAAGCGCTTCTTTTGCATTCGACGAGATTGTATGGCACGGCGCGACAAGGGATGCGATGCGGCAATGTACGCGGATCGAAATTGTGTTGCCTGTGCGACAGATGCGGACGTCTGACGGACGCGGCGTCGGGATGCGACGGCGGCGCGCACGGGAAATTACTGCTGTACGGCGGATGCGGACGGTGGGGGCGGAACGCGGATCGGATCGGATTTTGCGTTTTATTTATATTTTTATATATAATATAATTATACACTTGTCAAAAACGATGCGATCGTTTATGATATATGTGAATATCTCTACAAGGAGACGGTCATGAAACGTAAAATTATAATCGCCGTGCTCGCGGTAGTCATCGTACTGATCGGCGTGCTGTCGGGGTGCGCAGGCGCAGAAGGCGAGAATTTGGTCACGAACGGCGAATTCCGCGCGGTGGATTCCGTCGTCAAGGGCTGGAACACGGAAAAAGCGGGCAGCACGTACGGCTTTGTCGAAAACGCTGCCGGCAGCGACGGTTATCTCGCGGACGGCGGCACGCATTATGCGCATCTGAGCGCGTCGAGCAAATCGTACGCGTACCTGTCGCAGACGGTCAAGTTGCGCAAAGATGCGACCTATCATCTCAAAGCAAGCGTGCGCGTCGTCAAACTGTCCTCGACCAATGACATCGGCGCGCGGGTCGGCTTTGTCGAAGATACGGATTTCGTTGGCATCAATGCGACGCAAGCCAACGGCGACTGGCGCACTTACGACGTGTATTTCGTCAGCAAGACCGATAAGGAGATGACGCTGACGGTCGGACTGGGCAGCGCGTCCGATAAGGCGAGCGGCGAAGCGTACTTCGACAACATCGTCTTGGAGCGCGTGCGTTCCGTACCCGACGGCGTTACGGTCGGACAAGTCAAAAACAAAGAAGATCTGAGCCTGTCGGACGGCGTGTCGATCTCGTTTGTCGTGCTGTTTGCGATCGGGTCGGTCGTGTTGTCGTACGCGCTGTACTTCGTCTATCGCAAGCTCACCGCCAAAGAGCAGGGCTTGCTGGGCGGCGCGCAATCGGGCAAGGATGAAAAACTGACCGGCGTCGCCAAGGCGATGACAAGTCCGTTTGCGATGTTTATGTATATCATGCTGGGCGCGTTTGCGGTGCGCTTCGTGTCGTTGTTGACGACGTACGGCATGGGCGGTCTCGTCGATTCGTACGTCGATATCGGCAAAATCGCGGCGGAGAAAGGATTGCTCAACGTCATGACCGGCGACAACGCCGTGAATCAACCCGCCGGACTGGTATGGGTCATGTCGTTGTTGGGCATGCTCGCCGATGCGATCGGGATCGAACACGGTTCGCTCGGATTTGCGATTTTGGTGCGTCTGCCCAACATCATCGCGGACATCGTCGTGTGCTATATGATTTACGGCTTCGTCCAACGGCATCAGAGCGAGCGACAGGCGGCGGTGTTTACCGCGATTTACGCGTTCGTGCCCGTGTTCTTTGTGTTCGGGACGCTCTACGGCAGCGCGGAGTCGGTCGCGATCGCGTTCTGCGTCGCGATGATGATCTCGATCGTGCACAACCGCCACATCGCGGCGGGATGTTTCTATACGGCGGCGTTGCTGTTCAGCAACAACATGCTGTTGCTGCTGCCGATCATCGCGCTCTATCAGATCGTCGCGCTCGTGACCGATCCCAAAGCGCGGATCCAAACGGCGGCGACGATGGTCGGAAGTTTTGTCGTGTTCTACGCGCTCAACGCGATCTTGCAGGGCGCGGAAATCGGCGCGGGCAACGTGCTGTATCCGTTTAAGAAAATGTATACGTTCTTTGCAGCGTCCAAGATGGTGTGTACGGACAGTCTCAACCTGTACGCGATCTTCGGCGGCGCCAATTCGTTGGTTCGCAATACGTTGCTGGACGTCGCGAACTGGATGTTCGTGCTCACGATGGCAACGTTGGCGGCAGTGCATTACGTCCGCTCGCGCAACCGTCTGGATTTGGTGTTGATGTCGTCGTTTGTCGTATGCGGTTACGCGGTGCTCGGCGCCGCCAGCAACGTCGCGATTTTGCCGATGGGCATCGTGCTGTTGTTGATGTACGTCGCGCTCGTGCCCGATCGCAGACTGTACGGCGTGGGCACGTCGCTCGCGACGCTGTCCTTCCTGAATCTCGCGCAGTTGTTGTCCGTCAACGGATATTTGACCGCGACCGAGAGCGGCACGGACATCGCGTTTGCGTCCAAGAGCGCGTTCTTGATCGTATTCAGCATTTTGGCGGTTGCGACGGTGTTCTATTATCTGTACGTGACGGCGACCGTCGCCGTTTACGGACGCACGGACGACATCCAACCGATGACGCGCAAGTTCCGCGACGAAATGCGGTATCTCGTCACGTTCCAATGGGCGCGCGTCGATCGCGATTGATCGCAATTTTACCGAAGCGGAGTAAACGGGTATGCTGGCAAAGACACGCAGTTATGCGCTCAACGGAGTAGACGGTTACGCGGTCGGGGTCGAGGTCGATCTCAACGCCGGCTTGCCGTCGTACGATACGGTCGGGCTGGCGGATACGTCGGTCAAGGAGTCGCGCGAACGCGTGCGCTCGGCGATCAAGAACAGCCTGCTGCGGTATCCGTTGCATAAAATCGTGATCAACCTTGCGCCGGCGGACAGCAAAAAGGAAGGTTCGCATTTCGATCTCGCGATCGCGGTCGCGATCCTTGCGGCAAGCGAACAGCTCGAAGGGCGCGCGTATCAGGATTACGTCTTCTTGGGAGAACTCTCGCTCGACGGATCGCTGCATCACGTCAACGGCATCATGCCGCTGTTGATCGCCGCGATGCAGAGCGGGTATACCAAGTTTGTCGTGCCGTCCGCGAACGCCGCCGAAGCCGCGTACGTCGCGGGCACGCAAGTGTATGCTTTGGACAATTTGCGTCAAGTATACGAGTTGCTGAGCGACGGAGAGACGCATGCGCCGTTGGAGACCAAGACGTTTGTCGCGGGGCGTACGGAAGACAAATATCACGTGGACTTTGCCGAAGTCAAAGGGCAGTACCTAGCCAAACGCGCGTTGGAGATCGCCGTCGCGGGCGGGCACAACGTGCTGATGATCGGACCGCCCGGAGCGGGCAAGACGATGATGGCGAAGTGCGTGCCGACGATTATGCCGGACATGACCTTCGAAGAAGCGATCGAAGTGACGAAGATCCATTCGATCGCGGGCGTGCTCGATCCGACGGTCGGCATCGTTGCGAGCAGACCGTTCCGCACGCCGCACCATACGGTGACGATCCCCGCGCTGATGGGCGGGGGAACCAAAGCCAAACCGGGCGAAGTATCGCTTGCGCACAACGGCGTCCTGTTTCTCGACGAGATGCCCGAATATCAGCGGCGCACGTTGGAGACGATGCGCCAGCCGCTCGAAGACGGCGCGGTGACCGTTTCGCGCGCAAAACAGACGCTCGAATATCCGGCGAAATTTATGCTTGTCGCAAGCATGAATCCGTGCCCGTGCGGCAATCTGGGTTCGAGCACGCAGCAATGCAAGTGTTCGGCGGCGGAGATCCACCGCTATCTGGCAAAGCTGTCCGGTCCGTTGTTGGATCGGATCGATCTGCAAATCGAAGTGGACGGCGTCGCGTACGAAGACTTGCGATCCGCGGAGCGGGCGGAGTCGAGCGCGTCGATCCGCGAGCGCGTCAACCGCGCGCGGGAGATCCAAAGACAGCGCTACCGCGGTACGGGCGTGTATACGAACGCCGCGATGACGAACGCGCAAGTGCAGCGCTATTGCGCGTTGGACGACGCGTGCGAAGAGATTTTGCGCGGCGCGTTCCGAAAACTCAACCTAACGGCGCGCGCAAGCACGAGAATTCTCAAAGTCGCGCGTACGATCGCCGATCTGGAAAATCGGGAAAGCATCGGCATCTCGCATATCACGGAGGCGATCCAGTACCGTTCGTTGGATCGGAAGTATTGGGAATGACGCGATACGACGCGGACGCGCTTGCGTGCATTCGGCTCAGCTGCGAGACGTCGCTCAAAAAGCGTTGCGCGCTGTATGACAGCGTCGAGCGTCCGAGCCAACTATACGACGACTACGCGCAGGCGGAGCAGATCGTACAACGCTTGCGGGAGATGGACGCGGTCGCGATCTGTCGCGGAGACGGGGCGTATCCTGATGCGCTGTACGCATCGGACTGTCCGCCCGTCGCGCTGTATTGTCGGGGAGATATTTCGCTGCTGCGCGATCGCCGCTACAAGCTGGCGGTGGTCGGGACGCGTCGTCCCACGCGATACGGCAAAGACGTGACGACGGCGTTTGTCCGCGAGTTGACGCGCGCGGGCGTCGCGATCGTCAGCGGGATGGCGCGGGGCGTGGACGCATACGCGCATCGGGCGTGTCTGGAAGAATCGGGCAAGACGATAGCCGTCGTCGCAACGGGCGTCGATCTCGTGTATCCGTCGGAAAATCTGGAACTGGCGCAACGCATCATTCGCGAAGGGTTGCTCGTGTCCGAATATCCGCCCGGAACGCCGCCGATGGCGTTTCGCTTTCCCGAACGCAATCGCATCGTCAGCGCGTTGTCCGACGCGACGATGATCCCCGAGGCGGGCGAGCGCAGCGGATCGATGATTACCGCAAATCTGACGATCGAGCAGGGCAAGGAATTGTTTGTGATTCCCGGCAGCGTGCTCTCGCCGCAGAGCGCGGGTTGCAATCGCAAACTCAAAGAATTGCAGGGATCGCTGACGACGTCGCCGGACGACATCCTGCACGCTGCGGGCATGGACAGACGCAAAGCGCAGACCGCCGCGCGTCAGATCACGATCGAACAGCAAGCGGTGTTGGACGCGTTGCAGGAAGGCGAAATGCATTTTTCGCAGATTCTCGATCGCGTGCAATCGTCGGTAGCGGAATTGTCCGCGTTGCTGACGCAAATGGAAATTTACGGCCTGATTTGCAAGCTGTCGGGCAACTGCTACGCTTGCGCGCCGCAACTATAAGGAGACGGAATGGATCTTATCATCGTAGAATCGCCGCATAAGGCAAAGACGATCGCCAAGTATCTGGGCAAACAATATCGCGTCGTCGCGTCCAAAGGACACGTCAGCGATCTGCCGCAGCGTACGCTCGGCATCGACGTCAAAAATCATTATAAGCCCGAATACGTGATTTCGCAGGAGAAGAAAGAAGTCATCGATCTGCTCAAACGCGAAATCGCCAAGGCGGATAAAGTCTATCTCGCAGCCGACCCGGACCGCGAAGGCGAGGCGATCTCGTGGCACATCGCGAACGTGTGCGGACTGCACGGCGACAATCAACGGATCGTATTCAACGAAATTTCCAAGAACGCGGTCATCCGCGCGATCGAACATCCGCGCAACATCAACATGGGCTTGGTGGACGCGCAGCAGGCGCGCCGCGTGCTCGACCGTCTGGTCGGCTACGAGCTGTCGCCCGTGATTTCCAGACAGATCAAGAGCGGACTGTCCGCAGGACGCGTGCAGTCGGTCGCGTTGAAAATGGTCGTGGATCGCGAACGCGAAATCCGCAATTTCAAGCCGGAAGAGTATTGGAACATCTTCGCGCAACTGACCAAGAGCGGCAAGAGCGCGGAAAATAAATGGGAATACTACGATCTGAACGGCAAAAAGCAGAAAGTGCGCAACGCCGATCAAGCCAACGCCGTCGTCGCGGACAGCAAAGCGGGCGCGTGGAAGGTCGATCAGGTCAAACGCGCGCAATCGCTGAGCAAACCGCCGGCGCCGTTTACGACGTCCACGATGCAGCAGGACGCGATTTCCAAGCTGGGATTCAGCGCGGCGATGGTATCCAAGGTCGCCCAGAAACTGTACGAAGGCGTCGAAGTCGAGGGCGAAGGACAGATCGCGTTGGTCACGTATATCCGTTCGGACAGCGTGCGCGTTTCCGAACAGGCGCAGAAAGAGGCGTTGGAATTTATCGCGCAGACCTACGGCGCGGATTATGCGCCCAAGCGTCCCAACGTGTACGGGACGAAAAAGGGCGCGCAGGACGCGCACGAGGCGATTCGTCCCAATACGTTGGCGCGTACGCCCGAATCGCTCAAAGGCAAGATCCAGTCGAGCGAATACCGTTTGTATAAGCTCATCTACGACCGTTTCGTCGCCAGTCAGATGTCGCCCGCGATCTACGATACGTTGACCGTGCACGCCGTCAGCATGTCGGGCGGCAACGCGTACGGCTATCAGCTCAAAGGCAAGACGGTCAAGTTTAAGGGATTTACCGCCGTGTATTCGGCGGACGACGCGGATGCGGCAAGCAAGACGCTGCCCGATTTCACCGAGGGCGAAACGCTGGATTGCAAGGACGTCAAGGGCGAGCAAAAGTTTACCAAACCGCCGCTGCGCTATACGGACGGCTCGTTTATCAAAGCGATGGAAGAGAACGGGATCGGTCGTCCGAGCACGTTTGAAAAGACGATTTCCACGATCGCCAAGCGCGCGTACATCGATCGGGAAGGCAAGCACCTGTATCCGACCGAACTGGGCGAGATCGTCTGCGATCAGCTGGTTGCGAATTTCCCGGATATCATGAATTCGCAATTCACGGCGACGATGGAAACCAATCTGGACAAGATCGAAGACGGCGGCGTCGCGTGGTACGACGTGATCGAGGACTTTTATCCGGCGTTCCACGAGCAGATCGAGCGCGTGCGCTACGGCGGCAAGCGCGTGCGTCCCAAAGAAGAAGTCAGCGACGTGACCTGCGAGAAGTGCGGCGCGAAGATGGTCGTGCGCGAAAGTCGGTACGGCAAGTTTTTGGCGTGCCCGAACTTCCCGAAATGCCGCAATACCAAACCTTACGGCGACGCGGTCTCGACCTGTCCCAAATGCGGCAAACCCGTCTATAAGAAAGTGTCCAAGAAGGGCAAGACGTTTTATAGCTGTTCGGGCTATCCGGAATGCGACTTTTCGTCGTGGGACGTGCCGGCGCCGGAGTTTTGTCCCGAATGCGGACAGACGATGCGCATGATCAAATACAAAAACGGCAGCGTGCGTTACGAATGCACGTCGCACGAGTGCAAATACCGTCGGGAAGTCGTCCCGCCCAATCCGACCGCGACGACGCAGTCGCAGGACGAATGAGCGAGCCGATCCGGATCGTCGGCGGCGGACTTGCCGGCTGCGAAGCGGCTTATCAGCTCGCCAAACGCGGGCGCGACGTCGTCGTGTACGAGATGCGGGGCGTGCGGAACACGCCGTGCCATCAAACCGATCGGCTGGCGGAACTGGTGTGCAGCAATTCGCTCAAATCCGTCGCGTCGGACACCGCGTCCGGCATGCTCAAAGCGGAATTGGAGCGCTTGGACTGTCTGTTGCTGCGATGCGCGTACGAGACGCGCGTACCGGCGGGCGGCGCGTTGGCGGTGGATCGGGAAGCGTTCGGCGCGGCGGTGACGCGCGCGTTGGAAAGCATGCCGCATGTGCGCGTCGTGCGCGAACACGTGGATCGCATCGATCCGGATACGCCGACGATCGTCGCCGCGGGACCGCTCGCGTCGGACGAACTGGCGGCGGAGATCGGCAGATTGCTCGGCGTAAAGTCGCTCGCGTTTTACGACGCGGTCGCGCCGATTTTGGCGGCGGACAGCATCGGGGAACAGGCGTTTTTTGCGGCGCGGTACGACAAGGGAGACAGCGATTATCTCAATCTCGCGCTCGATCGGGAGCAGTATCTGCGCTTTTGGGACGAGCTTGTGCGGGCAAAACGCGCGCCGTTGCACGCGTTCGAACGGGAGACGGTGTTCGAAGGGTGCATGCCGATCGAAGTTATGGCGGCGCGCGGCGAGGATACGATGCGTTTCGGTCCGATGCGTCCGGTCGGCATCCGTACGCCGGACGGCGCAAGACCGTATGCGGTCGTGCAGTTGCGCAAAGAAAACGCGCACGCGAGCGCGTACAATATCGTAGGCTTTCAGACCAATCTTCTGTGGGGCGAGCAGGAACGCGTGTTTCGGATGCTCCCGGGGTTGGAAAACGCGGAATTTCTGCGCTACGGCGTCATGCATCGCAATACTTTTTTGCAGGCGCCGGATACGCTGGACGCGACGTTCGGATGCAAGCGGTATCCGAAGCTGTATTTCGCGGGACAGATCACGGGCGTGGAAGGGTATGTCGAAAGCATCGCGTCCGGACTGATCGCGGCGGTCAATCTGCACCGCGCGCTCGACGGCGCGTCCCCGTGCGTGTTGCCGCCGACGACGATCGTCGGACAGTTGCAGCGGCACGTCTCGACGCCGACGCAGGATTATCAACCGATGAATGCCAATTTCGGCATTCTCGCTCCGCTCGAACAACCCGCGCGCGATAAAAAATCGCGCAAACGGCAATATACCGAACGCGGGTTGGCGGACTTGGAGCAATATTTGCTTACGTCGGGCGCGTAAGCTCGAAACAACAAGGAGACTCGGATATGGAAATGAGAGGCACAACCATTTGCGCGGTGCGGCGCGGCGGCACGATCGCGATCGCCGGAGACGGACAGATCACGATGGGCGAAAGCGTCATCCTCAAAGGCACGGCGCGCAAGGTCAAACGTATTTTCGACGGCAAAGTGATTCTCGGATTTGCGGGATCGGTTTCGGACGCGATGACGTTGAGCGAAAAATTCGAAAAAATGCTGCAAAAATACAGCGGCAATCTGATGCGCAGCGCGGTCGAACTCGCGCAGTTGTGGCGCAACGATAAGGTTGCGCGCAAGCTGGAAGCGATGATGATCGTCGCAGACAGGGAAAACCTGTTGCTCGTATCCGGATCGGGCGAAGTCATCGATCCGGACGGAGACGTCTGCGCGATCGGCTCGGGCGGCAACTATGCGTTGGCGGCGGCGCGCGCGCTCGTGCGCGAGACCGATTTGCCCGCCGCGGAAATCGCGCGCAAAGCGTTGACGATCGCGAGCGAACTGTGCGTATTTACGAACGACAGCATCACGGTGGAGGAGATCTAACATGGAAAAAGCATTGACCCCCGATCAGATCGTCAAGGAACTCGACCGCTATATCATCGGTCAGACCGCCGCCAAGCGCGCCGTCGCGGTCGCGCTGCGCAACCGTTACCGTCGCAGTCGGCTCGATCCCGCGCTGCGCGACGAGATTACGCCCAAGAATATCATTCTGCAAGGTCCGACCGGCGTGGGTAAGACCGAGATCGCCCGTCGTTTGGCAAAGCTTGTGCACGCGCCGTTCGTCAAAGTGGAGGCAACCAAGTTTACCGAAGTCGGCTATGTCGGGCGCGACGTCGAATCGATGGTGCGCGATCTGGTCGAAGTCGCGGTGCGTCTGGTCAAAGAAGAAAAGGCGAAAGAAGTCGAACTGCGCGCCGCCGAGCGCGTCGAAGAACGGCTTGCGCCCGCGTTGATCAAAACCCGTAAGGAAGCCTATCCCGATCTGTCCGATACGCAGATCCGCGGATATGTGTTGCAGGAATTGCGCGAAGGCAAACTGGACGACGTGCAGATCTCGATCGAACTGCCCGAAAAGCCCAAATCGCAGACGATCGGACAGGGCGGCGGCATGGAGATCAACATCGGGGAACTGATGGGCGGCATGTTCGGCAACAAACCCAAAATGAAGTCGCACACGTGCAAGGTACGCGACGCGTACAGACAGCTGCTCGAATTCGAACAGGAAAACCTGATCGACGACGAGAGCGTCAACGCCGAAGCGATCCGTCGCGCCGAAAACGACGGCATGATCTTCATCGACGAGATCGACAAGATCGCGACCAGCGGCAATACGCACGGACACGACGTATCGCGCGAAGGCGTGCAAAGAGACATCTTGCCCATCGTCGAAGGCAGCACCGTCAACACCAAGTACGGACAGATCAAGACGGATTATATTCTGTTTATCGCGGCGGGCGCGTTCCACGTGTCGAGCGTGAGCGATCTGATTCCGGAATTGCAGGGACGTTTTCCGGTCAACGTGCGGTTGGAGAGTTTGACGGAAGAAGATTTCGTCGAGATCCTGACCAAGCCGGACAACGCGATCCTGATGCAGTACACCGAGATGCTCAAAGTCGATCGCGTGCGGCTCAAATTTACGCCCGAAGCGATCCGCCAAATCGCGCGCGTCGCCGCGGCGGAGAATGAGAACAGCGAAGACATCGGCGCGCGGCGTTTGCACACGGTTATGGAAACGCTGTTGGACGAGATCGGATTCCGCGCCGGCGAAAACGAGCGCGAAGAAGAAGTCGTCGTCGATAAACAGTATGTGCTCGAACATCTGGAAAACACGATCAAACAGCTCAATCTCAAAAAATACATCTTGTAAGAGGACTACGATATGATCAACATTCCGAAGGGAACCAAAGACGTCCTGCCGCAGGACGCGTACCGCTGGCACTATTTGGAAAACACGATGCGCGACGTGGCGCGCCTGTTCTGCATCGACGAGATCCGCACGCCGGTATTCGAACATACCGAGTTGTTTTTGCGCGGCGTGGGCGATACGACCGATATCGTCAATAAGGAAATGTACACGTTCGAGGACAAGGGCGGCAGAAGCATGACGCTCAAACCGGAAGGCACCGCGGGCGTTGCGCGCGCGTTTATCGAGAACGCGCTGTATGCCAATCCGCAGCCGACGAAAATGTATTACATAACGCCCGTCTTCCGCTACGAACGCCCGCAGGCGGGGCGGTTGAGAGAACACCACCAGTTCGGGATCGAATATTTCGGCGCGTCGTCGCCGCTCGCCGACGTCGAAGTCATGACGGTTGCGGCGACGCTCTTCAAGCGATTGGGTATCGGCAATCTGTCGTTGCGCATCAACAGCATCGGCTGTCCCGAATGCCGCGTACGCTACAACGTCGCGTTGCGCGCGTATCTGCAAAGCCGTCTGGACGATATGTGTCCGGTGTGCCGCGAGCGATTCGATAAGAATCCGTTGCGCATATTGGACTGCAAAGAGGCGGGGTGCAAGGCGATTACCGCGCAGGCGCCCGTCACGCTCGACTATCTGTGCGACGAGTGTCGCACGCATCACGAACAGGTCTGCGCCGGTCTCGACGCGATCGGTATGGCGTACGAAATCGATCCGCACATCGTGCGCGGACTGGATTATTATACGCGGACGGTCTTCGAGTTCATCTCGTCCAACATCGGCGCGCAAGGAACCGTGTGCGGCGGCGGACGCTACAACAATCTCGTCGAACAGGTCGGCGGCAAACCTACGCCGGCGGTCGGGTTCGGCATGGGAATCGAGCGCCTGCTGCTGACGTGCGAGCAGTTGGGGTTACCGCTGGGACAGGCGTATGCGCCCGACTACTATATCGCGCCGCTGTGCGAGGACGCGAAGGGACTCGCGGCGAATCTTGCGGCGCAACTGCGAGACGCGGGTAAAGCGGTCAGCGTCGACCTGCTCGATCGGGGCATGAAAGCGCAGCTCAAATACGCCAATAAGATCGGCGCGCGGCATGTCGTGCTGATCGGCGAAGACGAGTTGGCGGGCAATCGGGTCAACGTCAAGGATATGACGACGGGGGAAAGTACGATGACGCAGCCGTCCGCAACGGCGATCGTTGCCGCGGACGGAAAAGGAGAACGGATATGATAGATTATTTGCAGGGTACGCAACGCACGCATATGTGCGGCACGATCGGCGCGCAACAGATCGGCGAGTCGGTCACAGTGATGGGATTTGTCGCCAAATACCGCAATTTGGGCAACCTGATGTTTCTCGACCTGCGGGACGTGAGCGGGGTCGTGCAGATCGCGCTCGACGATACGTGCGATCGGGCGTTGCTCGACAAAGCGCAGACGATCCGCAACGAATACGTGCTCGCGGTCAGCGGCGTCGTGCGTTCGCGCGGCGGCAACGTCAACGTGACGATGGCGACGGGCGCGATCGAAATCGCCGCCCAACAGATCAAGATTTTGTCCGAGGCGGACGTGACGCCGTTTGTCGTGACCGAAGACGTCAAGGCGAGCGAAAACCTGCGTCTGACGTATCGCTATCTCGATCTGCGCCGCAACTATTTGCAGAGCAAACTCGTGATGCGCGACAAGATCACGCGCGTCGCGCGCAACTATTTGGCGGATCTGGGATTTTTGGAAATCGAAACGCCGTTTTTCGGGAAGTCCACGCCCGAAGGCGCGCGCGACTATCTCGTGCCGTCGCGCGTGCACCACGGTTCGTTTTACGCATTGCCGCAGTCGCCGCAGCTGTATAAGCAATTGTTGATGATCGCCGGCATGGATCGGTACTATCAGGTCGCCAAATGTTTCCGCGACGAAGATTTGCGCGCCAACCGTCAGCCGGAATTTACGCAGATCGATCTGGAAATGAGTTACGTCGAGCAGGACGAACAGGTCATGGAGATCGCGGAAGGCTTGATCCGCGCCGTGTTCCGCGCCTGCTTGGATATGGAAATCGACGAGAAAATCCGCCGCATTCCGTACGCCGAAGCGATGCGCCGTTGGGGCAGCGACAAGCCGGATACGCGTTTCGGCATGGAACTGTGCGATTTGACGCAGATCGTGCGCGGCAGCGGATTCGTCGTATTCGACAATGCGATCGCGGCGGGCGGCAGCGTGCGCGCGATTAACGCCAAAGGTCTGCTGTCCAAGATGACGCGCAAGGACGTGGACGCGTGCGGCGAATTTGTCAAGAGTTACGGCGCCAAGGGGCTGGGCTTTGCGATGTTGCGCGAAGACGGCATCACGTCGCCGATCTTGAAAAATCTCGACGAGCAGCGCAAACAAGCCGTCTTGCAGGCGCTCGACGCGCAGGTCGGGGACGTGTTGTTCTTCGTCGCGGACGCGAACAAGGTCGTGTTCGACGCGCTCGGCGCGCTGCGCTGTCATCTCGCAGACAAATATGCGCTGTACGATAAGAGCAAGTACGACTTTTTGTGGGTCGTCGATTTTCCGTTGCTCGAATACGATGCGGAAGAAGGTCGTTACGTCGCGGTGCACCATCCGTTTACGAGCCCGAAGGTCGAGGATATTCCGTTGCTCGATACCGATCCGCTCGCGGTGCGCGCGAACGCGTACGACTTCGTCATCAACGGACAGGAAGCCGGCGGCGGCAGCATTCGTATCCACGACGTCAAGATGCAGGAGAAGATGTTCGGTTTGCTGGGCATGAGCGAAGAAGAGATCCGCAGTCGGTTCGGGTTCTTTGTGGACGCGTTCCGTTACGGCGTGCCGCCGCACGGCGGACTTGCGTTCGGGCTGGACCGTCTGGTCATGACCGTGACCGGCACCGACAACATCAAGGACGTCATCGCGTTCCCGAAAGTGCAGAACGCGTCTTGTCTGATGACCGGCGCGCCCGCTCCGGTGGAACTTAAACAGCTCGGCGAACTCGCGATCGCATGCGTCGATCGGGAAGACTGAGTCGGGACAAAATTTACGCATAATATGTTTGCGCCGCGCGCGCGTATGTGCTACAATATCACTAAACGACGCGCACGCGTGCACACAAGGAGAAAATCATGGTTGATCTGAAATTGATCCGCGAAAGCGACCCCGAGTTGTACCAGGCTATGGAACTCGAACTGACCCGTCAACAGGGCAATATCGAATTGATTGCCAGCGAGAACATCGTTTCCCCCGCGGTAATGGCGGCGATGGGAACGTTCTTTACGAACAAATACGCGGAAGGTTATCCCGCAAAACGGTATTACGGCGGTTGCCAGCACGTCGATATCGCGGAGAATCTCGCGATCCAACGCGCTTGCGAACTGTTCGGCGCGAAATACGCGAACGTGCAGGCGCATAGCGGCGCCAACGCCAATTTGGCGACGTTTTTCGCGTTGCTGACGCCCGGGGATACCGTATTGAGCATGAGCCTGGCGCACGGCGGACACCTGTCCCACGGCAGTCCGGTCAATATTTCGGGCAAATATTTCAACATCGTTCCGTATTGCGTGGATCGCAAGACGAGCATGATCGATTACGACGAGATCGAGCGTCTCGCCGTCGAGCACAAGCCCAAACTCATTTTGGCGGGCGCGAGCGCGTATCCGAGACTGTTGGACTTCGAGCGTTTCCGTCGGATCGCCGACAAGGTCGGCGCGTATCTGATGGTGGATATGGCGCACATCGCGGGTCTGGTCGCGGCGGGCTGTCATCCGACGCCGATCCCGCATGCGCACGTCGTCACGACGACGACGCACAAGACGTTGCGCGGACCGCGCGGCGGCTTGATCCTGACCAACGACGAAGAGATCGCGACCAAGATCAACAAAGCGATTTTCCCGGGCACGCAGGGCGGTCCGTTGATGCACGTCATCGCCGCCAAGGCGGTCGCGCTCAAAGAAGCGATGAGCGAAGAATTCCGCGCGTATCAGCGTCAGGTCTGCGCCAATGCGCAGGCGTTGGCGAATGCGTTGACCAGCCGCGGCATCGATCTGGTTTCGGGCGGTACGGACAATCATTTGATGCTCGTCGATCTGACCGGCAAGGGCAAGACGGGCAAGGAGATCGAGCATCTGCTCGACGAAGCACACATCACCGCGAACAAGAACGCGATCCCGTTCGATACGCAGACGCCGTTTGTCACGAGCGGCATTCGGTTGGGCACGCCCGCCGTTACGTCGCGCGGCATGAAAGAAGCGGACATGGAGATCATCGCGGAGTGCATCGCGGATCTCGTGGACAACGGCGAAGTCGCGATCGAGCGTTGCAGCGCCAAGGTCGCCGCGCTGTGCAAGAAATATCCGTTGTACGAAAACGATATTTTGCGCTGAGTTCGATTCAAAGAGACGGTTGCCGTCCGCTTAAGCGGGCGGCGATTTTTTTGCGGTATGCAAATTTCCGCGGACGATGCGCATCAAATCGTTGACAAACGGTCAAAATAGGATTAAAATAAATCCTAGTAAATTGGTAGGTATTCGGATGAAGCTTTCTTCCAAAGCGCGTTACGGGCTCAAAGCGATGTGCTATCTGGCGCAGCATTACGGGCAGGGCGCAAAACCGCTCAACGCGATGGCGTCGTCCACGCAATTGAGCGAAAAATATTTGGAACAACTGCTGGCGATCTTGCGCAAAGCCGGTTTGGTCGAGTCTGCGCGCGGCGCGGCGGGCGGGTATTATCTGTCCCGTTCCCCCGAGCAGATCAGCGCGGGAGAAGTGCTGCGCGCGGTCGAAGACGGGCTTGTGATCGTGGATTGTCTGTCCGGCGCGTGCGACAATCGCGGACAGTGCGCGACCTATCATGTATGGAATAAGTTATACCGCGCCATCAACGATTGTTTGGACGCGATGCCGCTGAGCAGTCTGGCGGAGGAGTCGGGAGTATGAAAGTATATTTGGATCATTCGGCGACGACGGGAACGGATCCGGAAGTATTGCAGCAGATGCTGCCGTATTTTTCGGAGCAATTCGGCAACGGTTCGTCGCAGCATTTTTACGGACGGGAAGCGTTGCGCGCGATCGATCTTGCGCGCGAACAGGTAGCCCGCGCGATTCACGCGACGCCCAACGAGATTTATTTTACGACGGGCGGCACCGAGAGCGATAACTGGGCGATCAAGGGCATCGCGCAGTCGTTGCGGCACAAGGGCGACCATATCATTACGAGCGCAGTCGAACATCCCGCGGTGCTCGAAACGTGCAGACGGTTGGAAAAAGAAGGTTTCCGCGTCACGTATCTCGGCGTGGACGGCGACGGCGCGATCGATCCGCGCGCGTTGGAAGACGCGATCGACGATCGGACGATTTTGATCACGATCATGACCGCCAACAACGAAATCGGCACGTTGATGCCGATCCGCGAGATCGGCGCGATCGCCCGCGCGCACGGCGTTGTCTTCCACACCGACGCGGTGCAAGCGATCGGCAGCGTCGCAATCGACGTCAAGCAGATGGGGATCGACATGCTGTCGATGAGCGCGCACAAGTTTTACGGACCCAAAGGCGTCGGCGTGCTGTATAAGCGCAATGGGCTGCGCGTGGGACGGTTCATGGACGGCGGGGAACAGGAACGCAGCATGCGCGCCGGCACGCTCAATACGCCCGGCATCGTCGGCATGGGAGCCGCGATCGAACGCGCAATCGCACATATGGACGACAACAACGCCCGCAACGCCGCTTTGAGAAATTATTTTGTCGAGCAAGTGCTTGCGCGCATTCCGGACGTGCGGCTCAACGGTCCCGCGGATTGGAACCGCAGGCTTGCAAACAACGCGAATTTCAGTTTTGAATACATCGAAGGGGAGTCGATCCTGATGTGTCTGGATTTGGCGGGGATCGCGGTATCGAGCGGTTCGGCGTGTTCGTCCGGATCGTTGGATCCGTCGCACGTGTTGTTGGCGATCGGCGTGCCGATCGAGTCGGCGCACGGTTCCATTCGGTTCAGTTTCGGCAAATCCAATACCAAAGAACAGGTAGATTACGTGCTCGACAAACTCGTCGAGACCGTCGAGCGGCTCAGAGCCATGTCTCCGCTCTTCCAATATGTACAAGGAGAACAGAAATATGTATAACGAGAAGGTCATGCAGGTATTCAGCAATCCGCAAAACGTCGGCTACATCGAAGACGCGGACGGCGTCGGCAAGGTCGGCAACGCCGCCTGCGGAGACATCATGGAGATATCGCTGCGCATTCAGGACGATACGATCGTCGATGCGAAATTCCGCACGTTCGGCTGCGCGGCGGCGATTGCGACCAGTTCGGTCGCGACCGAGATGGTCAAGGGCATGAAGCTGGACGAAGCGTTGCAACTGACCAACAAAAAGGTCGTCGAGACGTTGCAGGGACTGCCGCCCCAAAAGATTCATTGCAGCGTGCTTGCGGAAGAAGCGATCAAAGCGGCGATCGAAGATTACCGCGCGCGGCAGGCGAAAGCGTAATGTAGTATGGATACAAAACGGCAACCCGCTGGGGTTGCCGTTTTGTTTAGTCGAGCAATTGAATGAGTTTCTTTTTCAAGGTGTTTTTGCCCATTTCTTTCATCGAGCATTTGACCTTCGCGTTGATGACCATTGCGGTCGTCATGCCGATCGTGAACCCAATCATCGTGCCGAATTTCCACATCCGTACCACCTCCCGACGCTAGTGTGTGCAGGTCGGGAGCGGGATATACGACGGATTCTTATCGACGCATTCGAAGATATAGTTGTCGCACAGGATCATGAACTGCGCGAGCTGTTTGGGCGTGCGCATCGTCCACGCGATGATCGGCGTCGTCGGATACGCTTTGCGCATTTTGGTAAACGGTCTGCGGTGCAGTTGATTGACGGGGCAGGCGAAGAAGTCCACTTTGGGCGTCATCTTGTTTTCGCCCGACAGCCATCGGATCCAAGCGCGTTCCGAGTACAGTTGTCCGACGACCGCGTCGGGGCGGTTTTGGATCCACCATTCGACGATCGCGGGCTGGAACGACTCGATCGCGTAATGCCCGGGGTATTTTTCCAGCAATTCCGCGACGGCGAGACAGGTCTCTTCGATGCGTTTGGTCGGTTTGATTTCCAGGATCAACGGGACTCTGCCGGCGGTGTCGATCAGGATTTGTTCGAGCAGCGGAATCGTGCGCTGCGTCTGCATGATCGGATAATTGTCCAGTCCGCCGATGCTCGTCGTGCGCACCTTTTGTCCGCAAGTGCGTTTGAGCGTGGGATCGTGGTGGACGATCAAACGGTTGTCGTCGGTCAGCCATACGTCCAGTTCGCTTCCGAAACCCTGTTCGCGCGCTTCGCGGATCGCGAGCAGCGTGTTTTCGGGCACTTCGCGGTTGTCGTGCAGTCCGCGGTGCGCGAACGGCGTTTCGATCAGCCAATCCAGTTGTTTCATAAGCCCAGTTCCTCTTCGATCAGCAGGATGTGCACCGCCTTTTGCACGCGCGTCGGATGGTGCGCAATCACGGTCGTATTGCAGATGCAGTCCGCCGCGTCGCAGTATGTGCACACGCCGCTTTGCGCGCAAGGCACGTTGCGATTCAGCCGTTTGGCGTTGAGCGGAGCGGCGATATTGCGCGCGCGATCCATCGCCGCGTCCAGATCGGGGCAGATCTTGTTGACGCCGACGACGTACAGGATGTTCGGGATCCCGTAGATCAGCGCGGAGACGCGGTTGGCGGTGCCGTCGATGTTGACGATGTCGCCGCGTTCGGTGATCGCGTTGGCGGACGAAATATACCATTGGGTAGGCGGCACCGGATCGGTCGATCCGAAGACGCGACCGTGCACCGTGCAGCCGTGCGCGGCAAGTTGCTGTTCCAACCCGATCTGCTTGACGGTCATGCTGCCGCCGATGCCGATCGTGCTGCCCGCGGGAATGAGTTGCAGGGCGGTATGAACGGCTTGTTCGCCGTTTTCGCACAGGTGCGGGATGTATCCGCGCTGGCGCCAGTTGTCCAGAATGTCGGTAATCTTCATATCGTAGCCTCCGTGCATATCGATTTTATTATAATACAAATCTATGCGGATTTCCATAGATTTTTCAAAGTTTTTGCGCGCGCGGCCGCAGGGGAATCGGACGGATGCGGCGCGACGGCGCGCAATCGCGACTTCTTGCGCGCGGCGGCGCAAAAAAGATTGCTTAACGTGCGCGTTTCGTCTATAATAAGAACCGTAAACGGGAGGTGCGTATGCCACAGGACCAATCCAATATCCGGAATTTTTGCATTGTCGCGCATATCGATCACGGCAAGAGCACGCTTGCCGACCGCATCATGGACGTGACGGCGACCGTTGCCGCGCGCGACGCCAAGCAGCAGTTGCTGGACAGCATGGATATCGAACGCGAACGCGGCATCACGATCAAACTGACGCCCGTGCGCATGCGCTACGTCTATCAAGGCAAGGAGTACGTGCTCAATCTGATCGACACGCCCGGACACGTGGACTTTACGTACGAAGTATCGCGTTCGCTCAAAGCGTGCGAAGGCGCGATCCTGATCGTGGACGCGTCGCAGGGCATCGAAGCGCAGACGTTGACCAACGTCTATCTCGCGCTCGACAACGATTTGGAAATTTTGCCGGTCATCAACAAGATCGATCTGCCGTCCGCGCGACCGGAAGCGGTGCGCAAGGAGATCGAAGACGTGATCGGACTGGACGCGAGCCTTGCGCCGCTCGTGTCCGCTAAGGAAGGCATCGGCATCGAAGACGTGCTCGCGCAGGTCATCGAGATGTTGCCGCCGCCGAGCGGGGACATGCAGCGTCCGCTCAAAGCGCTGATCTTCGATTCGTATTACGACAGCTATAAGGGCGCGATTTCGTTTATCCGCGTACTGGACGGCGAAGTCAAAGCGGGCGATCGGATCAAGATGTTTGCGACGGGCAAGGAGTTCGACGTGACGGAAGTCGGCGTATTCGTGCCCAAGATGCTGGCGACGCCGTCGCTGTCGGCGGGCGAAGTCGGATATCTGTGCGCAAGCATCAAGAACGTCAGCGACACCAAAGTCGGCGACACGATCACGCACGCGGTCGGCGGCGCGGACGAGCCGTTGCAGGGATTCAAGGAAGCGTCCCCGATGGTGTTCTCGGGCATTTATCCGACGGACGGCGCGCGTTACAACGATCTCAAAGAGGCGTTGGAAAAACTCAAACTCAACGACGCGGCGCTCATGTACGAGCCGGAAGTATCGACGGCGCTGGGATTCGGATTCCGATGCGGCTTTTTGGGACTGCTGCATATGGAGATCATTCAGGAGCGATTGGAGCGGGAATTCGATATGGATCTGATCACGACCGCGCCGGGCGTGTCGTATCGCGTGATCCTGAATTCGGGCGAGTGCGTGCTCGTCGCCAATCCCGCCAATTTGCCGCCCGTGGGGCAGATCGATCATATGGAAGAGCCGACGGTCAAAGCGTCGTTGTTTACGCCGCCCGAGTACGTCGGTCCGATCATGGAGCTGTGTCAGGATAAGCGCGGCGTATTTTTGGACATGACGTATCTCGATCCGACGCGCGTGCGGATCGAATACGAGATTCCGCTCAACGAGATCATCTACGACTTTTTCGATACGCTCAAATCGCGCACGCGCGGATACGCGAGTCTGGATTACGAGATCATCGGATACAAGCCGTCCGATCTGGTCAAGCTGGACATTCTGCTCAACGGCGACGTCTGCGACGCGCTGAGTCTGATCGTGCATCGCGACAAAGCGTACGCGCGCGGCCGCGGCATCGCGGAGAAACTCAAAGACGTGATCCCGCGTCAGATGTTCGAAGTGCCGATACAGGCGGCGATCGGCGGCAAGGTCATCGCGCGCGAAACGGTCAAAGCGATGCGCAAAGACGTGCTTGCCAAGTGTTACGGCGGCGACATTACCCGCAAGAAAAAGTTGCTCGAAAAACAGAAAGAAGGCAAGAAACGCATGCGGCAGGTCGGCAGCGTAGAAGTGCCGAGCGAAGCGTTTATGACGATTCTCAAATTCGATAAATAATGCAGACGTACGGGCTGTATCTGCATATCCCGTTCTGCAAATCCCGATGCGCTTACTGCGACTTCGTATCGTGCGTGGGCGATGCGGCGCAGCAATCGCGCTATCTCGACGCGGTAGAGCGGGAGGCGGCATTGCGCGCCGATCCGTCGCGCGTCGTCGATACGATGTACTGGGGCGGCGGCACGCCGTCCGTTTTGTCCGAGCCGCGCATCGTCGCGCTCGCGGATGCGATCGGGCGGCATTTTGCGTTGCGCCTGCGCGAATTTACCGTAGAGACCAATCCGAGCGACGTCCGCGCGTCGCTGTTAGACGCGTACCGTCGCATCGGCGTGACGCGGATCAGTCTGGGCGTGCAGTCGCTGGACGATACGATACTGCGCGAGATCGGGCGCAGACATACCGCCGATCAAGCATGCGAAGCGATCCGAATGTGCGTCGCGCGCGGATTCGACGTCAGCGCGGATTTGATGCTCGGACTGCCGGGGCAGACGTTTGCCGATATCGAGCGCTTTGTCGATACGGCGCGTCGGCTGGGCGTGGGGCATGTCTCCGCGTATCAGCTCAAATTGGAATCCGGCACGCCGCTTGCCGAACGCGTGCGCGCGGGAGCGACGCAGGTGCCGGACGACGACGCGTGCGCCGATCTGTATGAATCGGCGAGCCGACGGCTGGAAGCGTCCGGATACGCCTGTTATGAGATCAGCAATTTCGCGCAAGCGGGCAAGGAGAGTTTGCACAATCTCAAATATTGGCGATGCGATCCGTATATCGGGATCGGCGCCGCCGCGCACGGTCTGATCGATGATGTGCGTTGGTGCAATCCGGACGACATATGGACATACGTCGACGCGCTCGAACGCGGAGACGATCCCCGTCGCGTCGAGCAAACGCTGTCGAAGGAAGATCGCATGCAGGAGCGCGTGATGCTCGGATTGCGGACGGCGCAGGGCGTGGATCTGGAACGGTTTCGGCGCGACTTCGATTGCGATTTTCGCACGCGTTACGCCGCGGCGCTGGATAAGATGCGTCGTTATCTCGTCGCGGACGAGACGCGCGTCGCGATTCGCGCGCCGTACCGCAACGTCATGAATGCGATCGTGCTGGAATTCCTGTAAGCGCCGCCGCGCTTGACGAAACGCGCGGATTCGGGTATAATACGGGTATGGAACCCCAACAGGACAATTTGTTGAAGAGCGGAGAGGATTATCTCGAAGCCGTTTTGTTTGTCGAACAGCGCTACGGCAAAATCCGTTCGGTGGACGTCGCCAATCTGCTCGGCGTGTCCCGTCCGAGCGTCAATCGCGCGTTGCGCATTTTGCAGGACAAGGGGTATATCACCAAGCCCGATTACGGGACCGTTACGATCACGCCGTTGGGCAGGGAACGCGCGGAATCGGTCGCCAGACGACACGGCGCGTTGACGCGTCTGCTCGTGGACGTGTTGGGCGTGCGCGCGGACATCGCGCAACGCGACGCTTGCAAGATCGAACACGACATCAGCGCCGAGACGTTGGAGCGGTTGGAGGCGTTTTTACAGCGATACGATCGCAAGGAAGACTGATACGGATACGACGGTTGCAAGACCGTCGTTTTTTATCGCGCGCGCAAGCGCATTGATTTGCGAGAGTAGAACGCGGGAGATGCCGTTGCCGACGAAAAGTCGTGCAAAAAAGTTCATGGAATGATATATTTCATGAACTTTCTACTGTCATTTTATTCTTGTAAGGAAAAAATGTCAAGGCATCGCATCGATTTTTAGCGATTTAGCAAAATTTGGAAAGCCGATTTTCAGTATTTCATACGTAATTTTATCAAACAGTTCATGGAATATATCAATCTATGAACTTATTTCGATTGTTGTGACGGAGCGGAATTTAGGGAGTCGGAAGATTTGGGATAGAAGTATGAAGATCAATATATCGAACAAACAAACATTGCGTTTTGCAATCACGCTCGGCATCGTCTTGTTGCTTGCGGCGGGGTGTTGCGCGGCGATTTTCGCGCAGTCGAATGCGGTATTTGCAGTGGACGACACGAGCAAAGGCACGGTCGAGATCGACGAATTGCTGTTGAAAAGCACATACGACACGTCCAAAGCAGATGCTCCGGTATTCAGCGGCAAGCGATTCGAAGATTTGATCAACGCGTTGCGCAGCGATGCGGAACGCCAAACGCCGATCAACGCCTTGTCCGACAAAAACGCCGCCGCGTTGCGTACGATCAACGGCGGCAAGGATATCGTCGTCACGATCGACGACATGCAGTGGACGGTGACCGACTTGCGCAAGTTGTCGGACGGACGCGTGATCGCGACGATGTGGCTGATGTCGTCGTCCGATACGTCGCGTTGGAATGCTTGGTCCTCCAACACGCCGTCGGCGAAGTATCCGAGCAATATGTACAGTTCCAGTTATATCCGCGCGAGCGCGCTCAACAGCGGCGGTTGCGGATACGTCGCGACCAACGGCGCAACGTCGTTGACGACGCTAGCGCAGGACGCGACGCATCGATACGCGAAATTTACGATGAACTCCGTCGTCGACGGCACTCGAAATTTGTCGCTGACCGATTTTATCGTGCGCCCCAAGGACGTCGAGTATCAACGGACAGAGTCCATTCGTACGTTTTTGAACGGTTGGAGCACGCAGCCCAACGACGCTTGGGGGACGCCGCTTTTGCCCAGTTATGCAAGTTCTGCGATGAATTACAGCAGCAAGTCCTATTACGACCAGTGGTCGACCGACTGCTTGTGGTTGCCGAGCTTGCCGGAAGCGGGGTATAACGGCTCTTTGGCGGGGCATTGGGGCTTGTCCACGCAACAGCGCGGCAACGCAACGGGTACTTGGTTGCGTTCCGGCGCGTACGACATCGCGGACAAAGTCCTGTATCTCAACGCGTCCGGCGGATACAGCACCGCTTTTGCCGGCGACGACTATGCCGTGCGTCCGGCGTTCCATTTGGATCTGACCGCCGCCAACAACGCGACCGACGCGATCCGCGTGCCGAGCGTCGCCGATGCGGACAAGACCAAGGAATATAACGGCGAAACGCAGACGATCGCGTTGCAGAATTTCGATTCCGACAAGATGAGCGCCGTGCTCAGCGGCGTGGATCCGTCCGGCAATCCGATCGCGGAATCGGATGTCGCGTTCGATGCGGAGACAGGCGAAATGCAAGTCAAATGGGCAGGGACGTATACCGTCGAAATTGCGTTTTCGGAACCGAGCGTCGGCGTTTGGGCGGACGTGATCGGCGGCAACGGTAAGCGCAGCGTTACCTTTACGATTGCGCCCAAGGAGTTGACGCTGGACTTGATCAACAACGTTCCGTCCCAACTTTGGGAGTGGTCGGTCGGCGGCGATTACGACGCGACGCTGACGGCTTCGGGGATCGTATCGGGCGATACGGTTGGGTTGACGGCGACGTATACGGATCAGGCGAGCGGCGCAAGCAAGAGCGTCGCGGCGGAGTTGTCGGATACGCAGGCGGTTGCAACGATTCGGCTGTCCGAAATTGCCGTCGGTTCGTACAAATTGACCGCGGCGTTGGACAAGTCCGCGGCGGACAACGACAACATCAATTATTCGATTGCCAAGGGCATGGAAACCGTCGGTTTGCCCAAATCGTTTACGGTACTGTCCAAGAAGATCGATACAAGCAAAATCGCATGGCAATACACCGAGTTGGGACCGAGCGGCAACCCGATTACGGGCGGCGCCAATCAAGCGGATATCGCGAGCGGCAAGCAGATCGCGTATCGCTTGTTCGGGACGCTGGACAGTCACGGCGCGGTCACGAATAAACTGGAAATCAAACGCAGCACGCTGCCCAAGGACGATGCGGGCAATCTGCTCGTCGAGATCGACAATCTGACGTCGAGCTTTAACGGCACGACGTATACGGACGGGTATAGTAATCAAAGCGGATCGGCGGTTGCGCACTATACGACCAAAGTGCTGCTCAAAATCGTGCACGACGATTATCTGTTCGACAACAACAAAAAACAGATCGAACTGTCGATCGATTGGGAGATCGTCAAAGGCAAATTCGACGTGTCGGGGGTCAAGTGGAAGTACAAGTACGCGACGGATACCGGAACGGTGTCCAACGTCTACGATCCCAAGACGACGAAGCTGGAATACAACGACGGCAAAGTCATCCGCGTCGAAATCGATTCGACGA
>CAJTKI010000001.1 GCA_910576875.1 uncultured Christensenella sp. | reverse complement strand
GCGGCTACTGCGGCGACAGTATGACGGCGGGCGGCGGTACGAGCCACACGGGAGCAAAACATTACTATTATGTTTGCCACAGCAAGCGGAAAGGCGGTTGCCGTAAATCGAGCGAGAACAAGAACAACCTTGAATTTACGGTTGCAAACGCCGTCTACGACTTTTTGAGCAGACGGGAAAACGCCGAAATTGTCGCACAAGACACGATAAACTACTACGAGCAACGCACGTGCGAGGAAAGTTTGCGGAGCATAGAGGCGCGAATACGCCACGCGCAAGACGAGGCGGAACAACTTACAAATGCTTTCATTTTGGCGCGCAACGATATGCTACGGGCGAATATAGAAAAGAAAATGCAAGAGATTGAAATACTTATAAAAGACTTATCGGCAAGCAAGGCGCAAATCGAACTTGAACGGGGCGAGAAACAAACGAAAGAGAAAATCATTGACTTTATTGCTGAAATGCTAAAAGGCGACCCGAACGACAAGGCATATCAAAAACTACTCATTGACAACCTTGTTTACAAGGTGTTTGTGTACGACAACGAAATCGTTACTTATCTGACTTTTGGCAACGACAAGGAAATTAAAGAAATAAGCCTTGCCGATAACGACAAGGCTATTGACGAATTAAAGGTTCAACCTTTATCGTCTTTGGTGCCGAAGGCGGGACTTGAACCCGCACGATGTCGCCATCACCGGATTTTGAGTCCGGCGCGTCTGCCAATTCCACCACTTCGGCGTATGTGCGAGATTATATTAGCATATCGGATGCGGTTTGGCAATAAAATCGAAGAAGATTTTTGGAAACAAACGAAAATTTGTGGCGAAAGATCGCAATCTGCCCGGACAAAGAAAGGGAGAGTCGCGGCGTATCGCGCGGCGCATGCGGAAAGGCGGCGCAAAATAGTTGGCATAATATATAGATTTTTGCCCGTTTATCCTGTATAATCATAAACGGAAGCGCGTCGCGGATGCGGCGCGGCAGGAGGTGCGGTATGAATGTCTGGCACGACATTCGTCCGGAGCGTGTGCGTCCGGATGATTTTTTGTGTTGTATCGAGATTCCGAAAGGATGCAAAAACAAATACGAAGTTGACAAAGAGACGGGAATGCTGATCCTGGATCGCATCTTGTACACTTCGACGCACTATCCCGCGAACTACGGTTTTATTCCGCGGACGTATGCGGACGACGGCGATCCGTTGGACGTATTGGTTTTGTGCAGCGAAGAGATTGCGCCGTTGTCTTTGGTGCGGTGCTATCCGATCGGACATATCGCGATGATCGACGACGGGGCGGAGGACATCAAGGTGCTGGCGGTGCCGTTCCGCGAACCGACATGGAATGCGTATTCGGATATCGAGGACTTGCCGCCGCATATCGTACAGGAGATCCGACATTTCTTCGGCGTGTATAAGCAGTTGGAAGGCAAAACGATGACGGTGCTGGAGATGTACGGTCGTGAAAGCGCGCAGGAAGTCGTCGCGGAGTCGATCGAAGCGTATGAAGCGCGGTACGGCAACCGCCGTTGAGCATGTCGAAAGCGGGATGCAGGCGATCTGTCACGATAACGCGCAACATCGCGGCAAACGCGGCGGCATAGGACGGCGATCGGACGAAATACAGTCGGATCCGAAAATGCGGATCATCATGCGATAAGCGGATCGGATGCCAAATTTGTCAATTCGCATAAATTGCGATCGCCGAACGGCGTAAGATGAAAGCGCGGCGCCTATCGAATGTCATGACGGGCGCGGCGGATAAACACGGATACTTGTCGATCGTCGTATCGGACGGTCGATCACAATACCAGACCCCATACAAGAGAAACGGCGCGCGGCGATCGGCTGCGCGCATTGAATGTACGCATGAAGACAGTCGTAAATCAGCGAATACTGCCGATCGTATCGGGCGCGTTAGCGGCCGGGATTCTTGCGGCAGCGTTGTTGCCGACGGCGATCGGAATCGGGCTGGGGATCGTCGCAGGATTGATCGCATGCGCGGCGGCTGTGATTCCGAAATTGCGTCGTGCGCGCAAAACGTTGCTGTGTATCGTGTGCGGACTGTGCATGGCGATGACGAGCGCGTCGATTGCAAAAGCCGCGATGCCCGATCCGGACGTTCAGTACGATCGCGCGACGATTACCGGCAATGTCAACGCGTTGACCGCGACGGACGAATCGGGGACGGCGATCGACACGCAGGGCAAGTGTACGCTTTATTTAGACAATCTGTATGTCGACGGCAAGCGCCTGCGCGGCAAACTGCGGGTAGCGTTGGCATGGCGGGACGGGTTGCCGTCGATCGGCGATCGCATCGCATTCGACGGGGCGGTCTATGCATACGAGTCGGATCCGACGGATAATCTCGCGATGCGCGATTACCGTAACGGCATACGGTATTATGCAATCGCCGCGGAACAATCGCAGTATTATGTGACCGATCAAGCGCCGTCCGCGCGCGATCGGATTCGCTTGCGGGTCAAACGCGCGCTGTATGACCATTGCAATCGGGATGCGGCGGGATTTTTGTATGCGATGACGTTCGGGGATACTGCGGGGCTGTCGGACGAAGTGCGGCATGCGTTTTCCGCAACGGGCGCGGCGCATTTGTTTGCGGTATCGGGACTGCACGTCGGCATTTTGGCGGGCGCGGTCACGTGGCTGCTGCGCAAGCGCAAACCTTGGGTGCGACTTGTCTGTACGATGCCGATCCTGATCGGGTACGGATGGCTGTGCTCCTTTGCGCCGTCCACGGTGCGGGCGATCGCGATGTTTGCCGTATGGATGACGGCGCAATGCTTGGGCGCGCGCAACGATCCGTTGTCGACGTTGTCGTTGGCGGCGATTTGCATCTTGACGGCGCGACCGTACGAGTTGTTCGATCTGGGATTTTTGATGAGCTATTTTGCGGTATTCGGCATCTTGGCGTTGCAAGCGCCGATCTGCCGCGCGCTTGCGCGCGTTTTGCCGAAGAAACTCGCTTCGCCGATCGCGGTGTCGTTGTCCGCCAACTGCGCGCTGATGCCGTTGCTGTTGTTGTATTTCGGCAAAGTATCGTGGATCTTCGTGCCGGTCAATTTGATTGCCGTGCCGATTATTTCCGCGTTGTTCGTGGTATACTTACCGATAGTCGCGCTGGCGGCGGTCTGCGCGCCGTGCGGGATTTTGTTGATCGGACCGAGCGTGGCGGTATACGGGTTGATCTCGTTTGTGCGAATGGCGGCGGAAGTCCCGTTCGCGGTATTGGAATTGCGGATGTCGTGGGTATGGTTTGCGCCGTATTTGGCGTTGTTGGTATTCCTGTCCGATTTCTGCATGATCGAGCGCAAGCCCAAACGCATTTGCGCCGCGGCGTTGATTGCAGCGGTCACGGTCAGCGGCGTGTGCTCGCTGCGCGGCGTCGGTTGGTCGGACAATGCCGTGCATTGCAACCGAGACGCGTACGACAATGCGTATGCGATCGTCCAATCGGCAGACAGCGGATATTATCTCGTGCTTTCGGACGGCATGACCGCGAGCGGCGCGGAATGGGTGACGGATCGAATGCGCAAGCGGTCGATCGGATATCTGGACGGCGTGGTCGCGCGCAGTCGCAAGGATTTGGAATTCGCGCGGCGATATTTTCCGCAGTGGCGCGTGCAGGCGGTCTATTGCGCGGACGGACAATCGTATACGGACGCGAGCGGGATACCGTACTATGCGTCGCGCGTTGCGGACGCGGATACGGCGATTTGGTTCGATTCCGGCGCGGGATATTTGAGCGTAGGCGGTTTGGTCGTCGCGTGCGCGGCGGACAGTCGCGACGTGCGCATGTCCTGCGACATCGCGATCGTCGGACAGATTAGCGGAGCCGTGGCGGGCGCGTACCTGACCGACGATGCGGGCAAGCGGGACGGGATCGCAAATTGTATGCCGTCTCAATTTACTTTTTACTTCAAAGATGGTACAATAAAGAAAATTCCCGCTTGGAGTTATGCATGAAAGCGATCGAACTGTCGGAAAAAATCAAGCTCGGATTGTCCGCCGTTTACAGTCTGTCCGGATCGGACGGATATTTGCGCGATCTTGCGACGGGCGTGCTGATCCGCACGTTGCCGGAAGAGACGCGGGAATTGAATTATCTGCGCATGGAAGGGGATTGCAACGTGGACGAGATCTTGTCCGGCGCGCAGACGGTCGCGTTCGGCGCGACGCACCGCATCGTCGAAGTGCGCGGCATGAACCGTACGTTGAACGAAGCGGAAAAGCGCGCGATGCTCGCGTATGCGCAGGAACCGAACGACGATTGCGTGCTGATCCTGAGCGATTGCGGCAAGACGTTCGACTGTATTTCCAAGTGGGTCGTGCATGTAGATTGCGAACGCATGACGCGCGACGAACTGTGCGCGCAACTGTCCAAACGATTTGCCGCGCGCGGATACCGCGCGACGCCCAAAGCGATTCGGGACGTGGCGGACTGCTGCGCGTGCGATTTGGGCAAGAGTCTGCACGAGTGCGACAAACTCATGTTATATTGCGTTGACGACAAGTCGATCGACGAGCAGGACGTCGCTCGGCTGACGCCGCCGGACGCGGAAATGAAGATCTTTGAATTGACGAACGCGATGCAGCGCGGAGAGTTCGACCGCGCGTTGGAAGTGACCGATCTTTTGCTCGGACGCGGCGAAAAGCCGGCGTATATTCTGGCGACGGTCACGGCGGCGTATCGACGCATGTTCCACATCGCGACGTCGGGCGCGGACGACGCGACGCTGTGCAAGACGCTGGGATTGTCCGCGGGTGCGCTTGCGGTCAACCGCCGCATCGTGCAGACCAACCGTCGCAGCGTACAGGGCTATATCGTCAAACTCAAAAGCACCGTGGATTATCTGTACGAATTGGAGTACGGATTCAAGAACGGAATTTACACGCCGGATACGGCGTTGCAGCTGGCGCTCGTAAAGATCATGACCGTCGGCAAAGGAGCATAGCAATGCAGAATACCGTATTGCGGACGGCGATGCCGCCGCGCATTAAAGCCGGCGTATGGCTGAACGTATGGAGAGTTTTGCTGTTCGGGGCGATCTGGTTTTCGACGTGGCAGACGGGACGTTCGACCTTTTGGATGGTGGCGCAGGCGGAACAGACGCAGATTTTGTTGCAGTACGACGCGCGCGTGATCGCGATCGCGTTTCAATACGTGATGCCGTTGATGATGGCGGCGATTCTGTACGGGATATGGTATTATGCGATGCAGATGACGTACCGCGGCGTGTATCGCGCGCTTGCGATGTTCGGCGCGACGGCGGACGGACGGTATATGCAGACGACGGGCGCGGCGGTATTTGCCGTATACGCGGCGGTGCGCGGCGCGTTTTCGTTCTTGTTTGCTTACTATCCTTTGCTTGCCAACGTCGGCGAGCCGATCGTATCGTTTGCGACGTCGGTCGCGGCGTGCGGGGCATTGTACGCATTGTGGGCGCGCAAGGTCGAAAAGGATCTGCGTTGCTTCGTATTTTCCGCTATCGTCTTTCCGATGGCGGCGTTTTTGATTTTGGCGTAAGGAGGGCGCGGATATGAGAACCAAACACCGGATTCGGATCGGCATTGTCGCGGCGCTCGTCTGTATCGCCGTACTTTCCGCGCTCGGCGCGTGCACGCAGGCGCAAACCTTCGAGTTGCAAGCCGTCGATCGCGACGCGGACGGTTACGGCGCGCAAGCATATGCGTATATGCAGCGTCTGACGACGGATTTTGCCGATCGTACGAGCGGCGGCGCGTCGGACGGAGATAAAAAATTTGCGTTTTGGGCGGCGGCGGAATTGTCGGCGATGGGCTATACGCCGATCGATCGATTCAAAGCGGTGACGGACGACGCGGACAATCCGGTCGCGGGCGTGGGCGAGTTTTCGTACGAATTCGATGATTCCAACAAAGATCGCGAGCACGGCAAGTCGTACAACGTGACGTTTGTCAAACCGTGTGAAAATCCGCGCGGCACGATCGTGATCGCGGCGGGATACGACAACGTGTATGCGGACAAAGCGCAGCCGACGGGCGTGGAAGGCAGCTACCAATCCGCCGCGGAAATCGCGATGCTGTTGACGATCGCGCAGGCGCTTCGAGACGCACAGTTGCCGTATCGCGTGGAATTCGTATTGCTGGGACAGGAAACGTACGGGTATATCGGATCGTATCGCTATTACGAAGCGCTGACCGTGGAAGAGCGCGCGCAGATCGCGATGTTCGTCAGTCTGGATCATCCGGTCGGCGGCGATCGATTGTATCTGTACGGCAGAGACAAACAGACCGATTATCAGAATTATTTCTACGCGGTCGCCCGTGCGAACGGCTATACGGCGCAGGACGTGCCGGCGGACAAACACGTGGTGCGCGCGGCGCTGTTCGAGGACGGCAGAACGCAGTATTTTCATAGCGGCATGATCGGGCATCACGTGTATTTTCAAGATGCCGGTATTCCGACGCTGAGCGTCGCGAGTCGCAACTGGGAAGCCGACGACAATCCCGTCGGTACGGAGCGCGCGGGGATGGAAAACGTGCTGTATACCGAACGCGATACGCTGTTGCAAATGAACGAGCGCATGGGTGGTCACGAGGCGACGCGGCTTGCGTTGGGACAGGCGACGGCGTTGCTGATCGGCGCGCTGGTCGATTATCCGGAGCAATTGACGGCGGCGTTGGATACGGCGCGCATGCAGGAAGTCGGACGCACGGCGCAGTCGTCCGTTACCAATCTCGCGATGGACGTCGTCTTCAAAATCGCCGTGATCGGCGCGTTGTTGGGCGTCGTCTTTTGGATTCGCAAACGCGTCGCGGATCGTCGCGAATACTATCAGACGCGCATGCAACAGGCGCATCCGCCCGTCGAACCGGTCAAACCGATCGACGTATTCGGACTGGATTCGGACGATCCGGATGCCGATCGGTCGAAAAACGACTCCGACGGCGGCAATGCGGACGATTTGTTCGGTTAAATCGCGCGGAAAATCGGGAAAGTACGGAAAAACACTTCCTTTTTCGACAAAAACAAGCTAGAATAGGAATATAATAGAGCAATACGTTCCTACGAACGGAGGAGACTTCCGATATGTGGTATGCACTTGCAGCGGATACGACGGCATTCTGGCAGAATTTCAGTTGGTGGTCGGTGATCGACCTGGTCGTTTTTCTTGCGCTGGCAATCGTTATCATGATTTTTTTCCAACGGCGCAACAGCATTCGGCTGGCGATCGTTGCGGCGGCGTATATGTTGCTTTACGTGGCGTGCAATCTCGCCAACGCGTTGATCGGCAACGGATTTCTTGCATTTACGATTCATTTGCTGGATTTTGTCAATCTGTTCCTGTTGGTCTGTATCGTCGTCATCTATCAGTCCGACTTTAAGGTGCTCGCCAACAAACTGGCGCACGGCAGCGGCGCGGGCAACAAAGAAGAATACGATATGACGGAAGAAAAGTTGACCGACAGCGCCAACGAAATCGTCCGCGCATGTCAAAATATGGCGAAAAACGACATCGGCGCGTTGATTATCATCGCGCGCAGCGCCGTGCCGCCGCATCTGCTGGATACCGGCACCGCGCTCAATGCGAATATTTCGGCGGGATTGCTGGAAAGCATTTTCAGCACCAAAGGTCCGCTCCACGACGGCGCGGTCGTCATCAAAGCGGATAAGTTGTTGTCCGCGGCGTGTTTCTTGCCCCTTTCGCAGGAAGTCGGCATCGCCAAAGAACTGGGCACGCGCCACCGCGCGGCGATCGGGATCACCGAAGAGAGCGACGTGTTTGCGATCGTCGTCAGCGAAGAGACCGGTATTATCAGCGTCGTGTCGGGCGGTCAGATCAAACGTTACATGACCCCCGAAAAACTCTATGAAGAAATTAAAATGGCATACGGTATTCTTGCCAGAACCAATACGGAAAAGAAAAGAGATCGGAAGTTTTTATGAGTTATATCAAAACCCCGCACATTTTGGTGCCGGCGCAAGACGTTGACAAATCCAAATGGAGCGTCGTTGCGTGCGACCAGTTTACGTCCCAGCCGCATTATTGGGAAGATTTGAGCTTGGCTGTCGGCGACAGTCCGAGCACGTTGAATTTGATTTTTCCGGAAGTATATCTGGAACAGGACGACGCGCCCCAACGCATCGCCAACATCCATGCGACGATGCGCAGTTATCTGAACGGCGGTATGTTCGAATCGCTGCGCGAGTTCGTGCTCGTCGATCGGACGCTGTCGGACGGCAAACATCGGATCGGACTGATGGTCGCGATCGATCTGGAAACGTATGAATATACGCCCGACAGCGCGGCGTTGATCCGCGCGACCGAAAAGACGGTCGTGTCTCGCATTCCTGCGCGCATCGAGATCCGCAGAAACGCGTGCATCGAAGTGCCGCACATTATGTTGTTGATGGACGATCGGGACGACAGCGTGCTCGGTCCGTTGATGGCAAAACGCGATACGTTGCAACGTCTGTACGATTTTGATCTGAATATGAACGGCGGACACGTCTGCGGATACGTCGCGGACGATCCCGATCGGATCAAGGCGGCGGTCGTGCGCTTGCTCGATCCGCAAGTGTTGCGCGCCAAATACGGCGACGCGGAACGTCCGGTATTGTTTGCGGTCGGCGACGGCAATCATTCGCTGGCTTCCGCCAAAGAATGCTGGAATCAAATCAAGACCGCGCTTTCCGCCGCGGAACAACAGCGGCATCCGGCGCGTTACGCGCTGTGCGAACTCGTCAATTTGCACGATACGTCGCTTGTCTTCCAACCCATTCACCGCGTCGTGATGGGCGCCGATCGCGAATTCATCGATTGGCTGCGCACGCGTATGAGCGGCGACAGTTCGGTGCGTCTGGTGTGGCGCGCGGAAGAGTTTACCGTACAGGCGTCCTCGTCTCCGAGCGACGCGATCGCGGATTTGCAAAAGGCGATCGACGATTATTGCCGCGCGCATCGGGAGATCGCGGTCGATTATATCCACGGCGAAGACAATTTGCTCGAAGTCGCGCGCGAGAAAGACGCGATTGCGATCTTTATGCCGACGATCGACAAAAATTCATTGTTCGATTATGTGCGCCGTCGCGGCGTTTTGCCGAGAAAATCCTTTTCGATGGGCAACGCCGAAGACAAACGCTATTATTACGAAGCCAAAAAGATCAAATGGTAAAAATTTGTTCCAAATCGTTTGCGATTATGCGTCAAAACGCGTAAAATGGGGAACATAAAGTACGAGAAGGAATCCTTTATGGAATTGAAAGTAGTCAAATTCGGCGGAACGTCCATGGCGGACGCCAAGGCCATCAATCAGGTCGCCAAAATCATCGAATCCGATCCGTCGCGTCGCTACGTCGTCGTTTCGGCGCCGGGCAAGCGGTTCTCGCAGGATCATAAAGTCACCGACTTGTTGTATGCTTGCTATCACGATTTGGAAATCAACGGGGAATGCAAGGCTACTTTCGCCAAGATTCGCGAGCGCTTTTGCGGCATCGTCAGCGATCTGGGGCTGGATATGGATATTTGCGCCGAACTCGATCGCGTCGAACAGGATATGGTCAAATTCCGCTCTGCGGAGTTTTGCGCGTCGCGCGGAGAATATCTGAGCGCGAAGATCGCGGCATGCAGATTGGGCATGCCGTTTGTCGACGCCAAAAACATCGTGCTGTTTGACGAAGAAGGCGCGTTTCTTGCGGAAGAGACCAACGAACGCGTCGGCGCCGTGCTTAAACAACACAAACAAGCGGTGATTCCCGGATTTTTCGGAGCGGACGCGATGGGCAACGTGCATACGTTCAGCCGCGGCGGCTCGGATATTACCGGCGCCGTAATCGCGCGCGCCGTGCGCGCGTCGCTGTACGAAAACTGGACGGATGTCAGCGGCTTTATGACCGCGGATCCGCGGATCGTTCCCAATCCCGCGCCGATCGCGATGCTGTCGTACCGCGAATTGCGCGAATTGTCGTACATGGGCGCCAACGTCCTGCATCCCGAATCGATCTTTCCGGTGCGTACGAGCAATATCCCGATCAATATCCGCAATACGTTTGCGCCTGCCGATCGCGGCACGATGATCGTCGCGGAAGTACCCGCGGATTGCGTGCACGAGGACATCATTACCGGCGTCGCGGGCAAAAAGGGATACAGCATCGTCTTTATCGAAAAATCCATGATGAATTCCGAACTCGGCTTTGCGCGTCGCGTCATGTCCGTGTTCGAGTATTACAACATTTCGTTCGAGCACATGCCCAGCGGCATCGATACGCTCAGCATCGTCGTCGCCGATAACGAACTCGCGGGCAAAGAAGAAGTCTTGCTCGATCGCATCCGCAAGACGGTTGCGCCCGATCATATCGAGATCAAACAGGGCATTTCGTTGATCGCGACGGTCGGACACGGCATGTCCTTCCATCCCGGTACGGCGGCGAAATTGTGCGGCGCGCTCGCGCAAGCCAATATCAATATCCGCATGATCGATCAGGGATCGAGCGAACTCAATATCATCGTCGGCGTATCGACGACCGATTACGAGCGTGCGATCGATGCGATTTATCGCGCGTTTAAGGGATGATTCGTCTCAGAAAGCACGGCGCGCCGCATGTCGGCGCGCTTTTTATTTATTTTGCAGAAAATCCGTTGCATTTTTTTTGCGGCGATATTATAATAAGATCACACGCAAGTCGAGCGGATCGTACAGGATCTGCGACGCGCGCAGATGGGGGCATGGCTCAGTTGGTAGAGCGATGCGTTCGCAACGCATAGGTCAGGGGTTCGACTCCCCTTGTCTCCACCACAACAGGGAAATACGCACGCTTTTGTAAGGCGTGCGTATTTCTTTTTCTCGTTTCGCCGAGATGGAATGCGTTTGAACATAGCAGTTTGTGCGCTTTTTTCATTCGACGCGATTCGATAATCATACAATTCGATTTCGCGAAAAGCCTGCGCGAGATGATTGGTTTTTCGGCGTGGATATCGGCTTATGTTTGTTTTTATTTGTGGCGGGCGTGTGCGCGCCCGCAACGGCGCGCCGGTTTGTTCCGACTTCCGCAACGGTGCCGAATAGTTATTTTTAGGACATATTTATTGCGATATTTGATAATAAGCGATAATGTATATAAAGAGGTGCCTTTTATGGATTGGATATTATATTTGTTTATCGGCATGGCTGCCGTGACGGTTGTAATGGTTATAATAATTGTCCCTGCAGTGCATTTTAGCAAAAAACCGCCTGCGCAATTGAACCGTATTCATAGAGGAATGTCCGAATCGGAAATGCTTGGGATATTGGGAAAACCCAAAAAAATCGAGCAAATCGACGAAACCATAAAAATGTATCTGTATGAACAAGTGGATAAAGGCGGTTTCTTGCTGTGGTCTTATTATAAAAATTTTCAAATCTTGACCAAAGACGGTATGGTTTTGTACATATCGTATTTGTAAAATCCGTATTCGGTTGCTGCCGCTCCGTCAAAGAGTATAGTCGCGTTTTATCGAAAGAGCAAGCGCGACTTTTTTGGTTCTGTTTTAAAAGATTTCTCATAAACATTAGGCGTGAGATTTTATCCGATGAAATATAGAAAATTTTTATTTGTTTTAGCGTTGTGTATTATTTCGCTGTTGAGCGGCTGCGGACAGGGATCGGGTGAAGTATCCGACATCGCATTTATGACATATGATATAGAATCGATCATGCCGAAAATAGAATATAAAGTATGTGAGCGAACGGAATGTTTGATTGTGTATTTTCCCGTTGTTACGAATAAAGAAATAACGGGGACGGAATTGGGCGGAGTCGCCGCGAAGCTGCCGTCCGCGAGAGATAATATCAAAGTTACATTACATTCGATGTCGCAAGATGCAATCAACTATTCATATCGCAACAAATACGTTTCATTTTTGAAATATCGAGTAGATATTGAAGATAAAAATTCTTGCAAGTGAACGATGTCGTAACTTTATGCGATACTACGCTTTGGATATATTATCATTCGGAATTTCAAAAGATACAGATAGATTCGGAATATTTGCAAATAACGATTGTCGACGACGAGAATGACCAGGTTTTGCCGGATTGGAATCGTATCATTGCAAATATGCGTGCAAATATGGAATTTGAATTCTAAACCAAAGAAGATTAGGCAGGCGGCATTTTTGTCGACAAAAAAATATCAGGAGACGCTCGTTTTCGTACGGAGCACGTATTTTTCGTCGGCGTGAAAAGGGCGGATCGAATGTTCGGATATTTTCTTTAAGAGAAGCGATGATCGGCAAGTTCTTTGTGCGATTGCATGTTTCATTCGATATTTGTGCGACATGTATGCATTTTCCGATCGGTACAGACGTATGATATGGTATCGCAACGGTTTCCGCGTCGCAGTTGTCGGGAACCGTCGACTGGTAAAGTAGAACGTCTCGCCCGATACAGGGAGCTACGTTGCGTCAGGCGATCCGCGGCAGTCTGATGCAAATCGGGACAAAGAACATATAAGGAGTGCTTTTTATGGATAAGAACATCACGGATACGGCAATGACTACGACGCCTGCGGCAACGACTGCTACGGTTGTTGCATCTTCGGGAGAAGAACTTTGCGGATCGACGAACATTCTGGACACGGTGCATTTGAAAAATCTGGTCGACGACCTTTCCAAACTGTACGGCACGTTTGTTTGCACGAAGGTTGCGAGACAGGCGAAAGTGGCGGCGGAAAAACGTTTGATCGAAGCAATCCGCGCCAATTTGGACCGCTATCAAGGGTAAATCTCGTAGCTTAATCGTAAAACGCGTAACGAAAAACTGCCATGCGTCTTGCAGGTCGAAAGCTTGTCAAGAGGCATGGCGATTTTTTGTTTTCGTTTGTTGTTTGCATGCGGTTTTTTCTCGATGCATCAAAATCGGGCGGAAAGCATATTTCAATAATCGAGCAGGCGTCCGTTATCGTTCCATTCGCCGTACAGGATCCCTTGTCGGGTGTTGTCGATCAACTTTTGAAGACGGCGGTTGAAGAGTTCTGGCTGTTTGCTTTTGATTTGAATCGTATCGATTCGGACGCGGCGATATAAAGGCGGAAAGCTCAAAAAACGATTCCATACGTCGGGATCCGACTGTAATGCGCGCAAAATCCGCGGGTCTGTGACAAAGCCGGACGCAGACATGTCGGGCAAAGCGTTTCGTCCGGAATCCGTCATAAGTCCTAATTTTTCCAATCGACGGCAACGCTCTTTGTTGAGTTCCGACCATGCAGAGTTTTTCTTGCGCGGCGCCAATCGCTGTGCGGTTACGCCGTTTTCGAGACGCTTTTCCGTGCTGTCGATCCAGCCGAAACACAAGGCTTCTTCTACGGCGTCGAGATACCAAAACGTTTGATCGGGTTGCGGTCTGCCGCGCTTGACGATGACCCAACATTCTTTTTCGGCGTCGTGATGTTCGGCAAGCCATGCGCGCAGTTCGTGCCGATTGGTTGCGGATAACAAATTGGTCGGAAGCATAGACATATTATAGCATACCGCGCAAGAGAATCAACCGTAGAAGTCGAAATATCCGTCTCGCATTTGCTACATATGCCGCATGTATCGCATGACGGGTCGCCGTCTTCGTCGAGTACGAGCGATACGGACGCTGTATGCGTCGGAGTGTGGTTGCGGACATCGTTTGGGGATCCGTCAGAGGGATTTTGAGTTTTGCGGCGGCGTTTGTCGCTCGGTCGACGGCGAAGAATCTGTCACGGCAGCGTTTTGTACGTCGCCGACAAATTTTCCGTTTTGATAGACCGCCAAAATACTTTGTAATCTGCGTTGTATTTCCGTACGGACATGCGTCGGTTCGAGACATTCGCATCGGTCGCCGAAGCTTAACAGCATGTCGTAATAGTAGTCGTTTTCGATAAAAGGAAATCGCACGATCGAATATTCGTCGCCGTCCGACGAAATGTCGTCGCGGGTACAAAAATCGAGCACTCTGTCCAGGACGGAGCGATGTACGCGCAATACGATTTTGGTTTGCAGGGTTTCGATATCGGGGAAGTCCAGTTGCGGGGGCGGTACTTCGCGCGGCGGAAAGCATTGCTTATGCATGCGCAGATCGGACATGCGCGATAGTCGGAACAGACGAAAATCGTTGCGAACATGGCAGTATGCTTGCAAATACCAGCGATTGCTTTTCAGGATCAGTCTGTACGGATCGGCGGTGCGCGCGGTCGGATTGCCGTAGCGGTCGGCGTAGTCGAACGACAGCGTTTTGTTTTGTTGCAGAGCGGTTTTGATCGTTGCCAAATACCGTTCCGTATTTTTGTTGCCGATCCACGGACTTAAATCGATGTATATTTGATTGGCGCGCAATTCGATGTCTTTTGCGCGTTCGGCGGGAATAAATCGCTTTACTTTTGCAAGCGCGTGGATCAGTTCGTCGCCCCGCACGAGATCGCTGATCCGATATAGTCCCATTAAGATCGCAGTCAAATCGTCGACGGTAAAGACATTTTTTTCGACTTTATAATTCGGCAATATTTCAAAGCCGCCGCCCGCGCCCGAAGTCGAGCGAATGGGGATGCCCGCCAGATTGATTGCGTCGATGTCGCGATATATCGTCCGCGTCGATACTTCGAACATATCCGCCAAGGTTTGCGCGCCTACGCGATTTTGATCGAGCAAGATCATGATTATGCTGACGAGTCGGTCGATTTTCATATGCTGCACCTTACAAAAGTTCTATATTTTATTATACATTGTTGCCATAACGATGTCGACAATCGGGCGGTAAAATATAAGAAATCCATTTGTATCGGAGCAGATAGCATGCAAAACAGCGCTTTGGTCGTCATCGATGTTCAGAACGACATTACGAAAAACTACAAACAAATTATCGACCGGATCAACGCCGCCATAGCATGGGCGGCGGACAACCGAATACATGTCGTCTATATTCGGCACGAAAATCTATCCGCCGGCACGAGAACGTTCAAACCCGATACGCGCGGGGCGCAATTGGTCGCGGACTTGAAGATCGTGTCGGAACATGTGTTTACCAAATACAAGGGCAGTATATTGACTTGTAAGGCATTTGCCGACTTTATCGCCTGCAACGACATACGGGAGTTTTATATTGCGGGCGCGGATGCGGTCGCGTGCGTCAAGTCGTCTTGCTACAATCTATGCAAAGCAAATTATCGCGTTTGCGTGTTATCCGACTGCATTACGAGTTACGATCTTCGGAAAATCCCCGAAATGTTGGAGTATTATGCAAGCAAGGGATGCCGTGTCATGACTTCGCAGGAGTTGCGCGCGCGGTAAAGCAAATGCGCGACAAGCCGATTGTCCAATTGTCAATATGTAAGATCGGCAACGGGATACGCTTGAAACATACTTGGCATGGACGGAGTCAGCCCGTCCGTTGCAGGGAAGAAAGATGCCCGTGCCGATTGTCGTCGGATTGCACGCGAAAAAATTTTGCCGAAAAAGCAATCGGATTGCCGTCGGACGGAAAATGCGCTATTGCGCTGCGATCGGGATTGTGGTACAATCGAGTCGAATCGGGATCCGAGCAAACGTCGGATCGGGGAGAAAGGGGAAATGGCGTTTAGCGAAATTTGCATCTATCAGGTACATCCGCAAAAGGTCGAAGCGTTCGAGACGCTGATGGACGAAGTGCAAGCGTTTTTGAAACGGCAGAACGGATTGCTGTTGTTGCGGTTTGCAAAGCGGACGCATCATGTGGATATGGAGCAGATACGGGACGGCTTGCCGCCGCTTTCGATTCGGCGCGTCGTCAAAAGCGTCAAATATATGCTGTATTGGGAATTCGATTGCAAAGAAAGCTACGGCGTCGCGCAAAAGAATCTCTATGAAAGTTATTGGAACGCCATAGACCGTTGTCTGATCGCGCCGCATGACAAGTATTTGGGGGATTCGGTATTTTCGTAGCGATGGCAGCGGGTCGTTTCTGACGCTGTAAGATCGTTCAATCATCGTTTCGGTATCGCGTGTTTTGCGCGCGACGGCTCCCGCATATCGGGAGCCTTTTGCCGATCGACTGCGCGGAGATTGCGACGCATCGCGCGAAGTCAAACCGCAATATCGTCGAAAACGGCATCGCACGCGCGGCGACGAACATGCGGCAAATCCGTCGTCTGCGACGCGGCGACGATCATACGGAGCGTCGGGGGACGAATGCCGACGGCAAAAAATTGCCGGTTTGTGAAAAAACGAATCGACAAGGCGATGGAATTGTGTTAAGATAAAAATGCCGTATACAGGTACGGTTTAATACAAAAGACGGAGTTGTGAGATGGGAGAATTTGACGAACTGGCAGTGCGTCTGATTGACAGTATGCACCAAAACGGTTGGAACGATGAAATCGTTACTTTGACGGCGGACATTGCCGCGGCATTCGACAAGGATATGGATGCGATTTTGGAATATTGCATTATGCTCGCGGGCAAGATGCCGTTGTACGAATACAGCACGGTATTGATGTCGCTCAAAGGCGATTCGAAGACGAAAGTGTCGGCGGACGAGATTTTGCTGAAATACGGCTTGACGCAATTTTCTTAACGACAGACGAATAGGCGCATACATCGCGCGCGGAGTAAGTACGCGGGCGCGCTTTGCGCCGCGGCGTTGACGGATCCGAAAACCCGACGACATGTGTCGTCGGGTTCGGATTGCAATGGGTATCGCGTTCGGGGATTATGCGCGGTCGGCGCGTCGATCCAGCGCCGTATAGGGCTGATGCGGCGCGACGGCGGTATAGCCGGGACGGATGATCTTGCCCTTGTTGGCGAGTTCTTCGATGCGGTGCGCGCTCCACCCGGCGATGCGGGCGACGGAGAACAACGGCGTATACAGTTCGGTCGGGATTTTGAGCATCGTATAGATGAGACCGGAATAAAAGTCGACGTTGGCGCTGACGCCCTTGTAAATCTTGCGTTTGTCGGCGATGACTTCGGGCGCGAGACGCGCGACCTTTTCGTAATATTCGTATTCGGATTCGAGTCCTTTGGCGATCGCGAGATCTTTGGCGAATTTGCCGAGAATGTCGGCGCGCGGATCGCTGATCGAGTAGACGGCGTGTCCGATCCCGTATACCAGTCCCGCTTGGTCGAATGCGCGTTTGTCCAGCAGCCGCGCGATATAGTCCCGAATCGCCTCGTCGGTGCACGGCGTCGTCGCTTTGAGATCGTCGAACATCTTGGACACTTTGATATTGGCGCCGCCGTGTCTGGGGCCTTTGAGCGATCCCAGCGATGCGGCGACCGCGGAGTATGTATCCGTGCCCGAACTGGTCACGACGTGATTGGTGAACGTGGAGTTGTTGCCGCCGCCGTGTTCCGCATGCAGGACGAGACACAGATCGAGTACGCGCGCTTCGAGCGGCGTGTATTTTTTATTGGCGCGCACGAGACGCAGGACGTTTTCGGCGGTCGAAAGTTCGGGACTGGGTTTGTGGATAATCAGGCTGTTGTCCGAATGATAGTGCGCGTAGACTTGATACCCGTACGCGGACAGCATCGGGAATTGCGCGATCAGTTGAATGCTTTGCCTTAGGACGTTGGGGATCGAAATGTCGTCCGGATTTTTGTCGTACGAATAGAGCGTCAGAACGCTGCGCGCGATGACGTTCATCATATCGGTCGAGGGCGCTTTCATGATGATGTCGCGTACAAAACTCTCCGGCAATCGTCTGAAATCGGCGAGCATCGTCGTAAAATGCGACAGTTGATCGGTCGTCGGCAACGAGCCGAACAACAGCAAATAGGCGGTTTCTTCGAATCCGTAGCGTCCTTCGCGCACAAAGCCGTCCACAAGGTCGCGGATGTCGATGCCGCGGTAGTACAGTTCGCCCGGACAGGGGATGCTGTTGCCGCGCTCGTCCGTTTTGGAAGAGTTGATTTCGCTGATTTCGGTCAGTCCCGCGACGACGCCTTTGCCGTTGATGTCGCGCAGTCCGCGCTTGACGTCGTACGTCTCGTACAGAGACGGGGCGATGACGGTGCTGGCGGAGCAGACTTCGCTCATCTGCGACATCCAGTCCGCGTATTGCGCGACGACCCGTTCGAATTTTTGCATGGCAGTCTCCTTGGTCTTGTCGCCCGACGGGCGCGGATCAGAAGGAGACGATGAGTCCTTTCCTTTGGGCGTAATACGACGCCAGTCCCCGCATGGGGATAATCCGCACCTTTCCGATTTCGGGGAAAGACGATTTGATTTGATGTTCGAGTTGTTCCGCTTCTTCGGACGCCTGACAATGATTGATGATAATGTCCGCGGCGGCGAAGTTGCGGATGTTTTCGCCCACGAGCGTCACGAGACGTTTGAGCGTTTTTTTGATGCCGATCAGTTTTTCGCGGATCTCGATCGTGCCTTGTTCCGTCTTAGCGCAGATCGGGCAGATGTTGAGCGCGGAGATTACTTTGGCGACGATTTTCAGGATGCGACCGTTGCGGATCAGATTGTCGAAGTTGCGCAGTACGAACAGCAGTTTGCGCTGCGAACAAAACGTTTCGATCTCCTCACAGATCCGTTCGTACTCGTATCCGGCTCGGATCAGGCGCGCCAGTTCGTCTATGATCAGGATTTGGACGCCGCACGTCGCTTTGGAGTCGATCACATAGACGCGTTTGCCTTGCGCGATCGCCATGTCGCGCGCGACGCATGCGCTGTTGTACGATCCGCTCAGTCCCGACGAAATCGTGACGACGAAGCTGACTTCGCTCTGCATCATCGCTTGATAATACGCTTCGGGAGACGGACAGGCGGAACCTGTCTTGGCGCCGGACGCGTCGATCGCGTCGAGCATTTCGTCTACGGACAGATCGGGCGTATCCGCAAAAGCGCGTTCGCCGACTTGAACGACGAACGGAACGATTTGGAATCCGATGTCCTTGTCTTCCAAATAATTTGCGGACAGGTCGCAAGAGCTGTCGGAAACAATTTGATATTTCGTCATAACGGAGTATCCTTACGTGCGTGCTCGTCCGAGCGCGCGTTCGATACCTTTATTATAGCGCATTCAATCTATATTTCTGATTAAATCTACGCAAGTAATTTTGTTATTTGCGTCCGATATCGTACAGTATAGGCAAATTCGTCCGATATTGCGACGCAAAATGTCGTTATTTGTCGAGTTGTTTGATCGGGTTTTCGCGCGCAAGGCGTTTTGCCAGTTTGCGCACGCGCATGTCGTCGATCAAATTGTGCAGTCCGTGCCAGTGCAGCGGACGGCGGTCGAACCATGCTTTTTCGCGCCATGCGGTAAAGCGCTTGGGGAATGCGCGTTTGAGCGGCGCGGGACGCAGCCCGTTCGCGCCGAGATATCGGTAGTAGGCGTTGAGTCGTCCCAAAAAGTTTTCGTACACGTTGCCGGCGGACGGCGACCACATGACTTCGCACAACGCGCCCAGGCGCGGCAACGCTTTGAACATGACCGTTTGCAGATCGGGGATGTATTCCGTCCATACGGACGCTTCCATGCCGACGATCAGTTCCGGACGAACGCCGGTGTCGCGTACCGGATCGCTTTCGTAACACATCTTAACCGGCAATTGCTTGTACGGAAAATCCAGATACGTGCGGTCGGACAGCGAGAAGATCAGCTTGCGTTCCGTACGGTTGACGTCTTCGGCGATGGCTTCGGCGCGATCGCCCACATGCCACAGCTGCCACGCGACGGACGGATCGCAACGACCGGTGGGGATGGTTTCGTTCCAGACGATCGCGGTGCGGTTCTTCGTCGCGAGATATTGGGCGATGCGGTTGGTGAAATAACTTTGCAGTTCGTCTTCCGTTTCCAGTCCCAGTTCGCGCATTTTTTCCTGACAGTGCGGACACAGCTCCCAGCGCATTTTGGGACATTCGTCGCCGCCCAGATGGATATACGGCGCGTCGAACAGTTCGCATACTTCGTCCAATACGTCGTAGAGGAAACGGTACGTCGTCTCTTTGCCCGCGCACAGCACGTCGTGTTTGACGCCCCAATGCGTCGCGACGGGCAGATTGCGATCGAAGCATCCCAGATACGGATAGCATGCCAGCGCCGATTGGATATGCCCGGGCATATCGATTTCCGGAATCACGGTAATGTGGCGTTGTTTGCAGTATTCGACGATCTCCCGTATTTCGCGTTGGGAATAAAAGCCCGAATGGCGACGGAATCCGAAATTCGTGTGCGAACGCTCGCTGCCTTTGGTCGCGAGCAACGGATACCGTTTGATCTCGATGCGCCAGCCTTGATCTTCGGTCAGATGCCAGTGCAACGTATTGATTTTGTGCAATACGCACATGTCCACGATCTTTTTGACGTCGTCGGGAGAAAAATAATATCTGCCGCAATCCAGCATCAGTCCGCGATACGCGTAGCGCGGTCGATCTTCGATCGTCATGCAGGGCAGCAGGTTTTTGTAATTGTGCAACAGTTGCAACAACGTAAGATATCCGTAAAAGGCTCCCGCATCCGCGGACGCGGTCAGTACGACGCCGCCGGGCGTGATTTCCAGTCGATACGTCTCGTCCTGCGCGCCGACGCCGATTTTGAGCAACGGATCGCGCACGACGCGCAGCCACGCGAACGTACGCTCCGCCAACCAGTCCTGTACGGTCGGCATCGTCGAGAGTTGGATTTTGAGTTGTCCTTTTTGTTCCGCGACGCGGAACGGATACGGTATCAATTGGATCATTTTCGACTTCTTTTCAATGTAAATTTGCATATTCAGTATAGCAGAAAATTTTGCAACGGTCAAGTCGCAATGTCAGACAAATAACGACAAAGACTGACACATACACATGATAATGAAATCGCGCCGATCGGAGCGGAGTTATCCACATGAACAAGTGTTTTTGTGGATAACTCCGTGGATAACCGTGCGAAAATGCGGAAATTTGCGCGCAAAAACGCTTTTGGGGCGTAAAATCGGGGGAGAGCGGAATCTATGGTGTTTGTCTCCAAAAAGTGCATCGTCGCGATCGTTTTGACGGCGGTGATCCTTGCATTGACGGCGGGCGGAATCGTCGCGGTCGCCGCGCATCTTCCGGTCGTCGGAACGGTCGTGCTCGACGCCGGACACGGCGGGATCGACGGCGGCGTCGTCGGCGCGCAAGGCGTCAGCGAAAGCGAGATCAATCTGGCGATCGTCAAGATCTTGGGCGCCAAGTTGCAGATGCGAGGCGTGCGCGTCGTCTACACGCGCAAAAACGCGGACGCGCTGCACGACGTCAAGCGTCTGGATATGCAGGCGCGCAAACGCATCATCGAACAAGCCGATCCCGATCTCGTGGTCAGCATTCACGTCAATCAGTTTTCCGATCCCGATCGGCGAGGCGCGCAAGTCTTTTACGACGATACCGGCGTGGGAGAGTTGTTTGCGACCGTCATGCAGTCCGCGCTCAATACGTATATCAACGCGGCGTATTCCAAACGCGCCGATTATCACGCGCAGTCTGCGGATTTGTACATCACCAAATGCGTCGCGCGCCCGTCCGTCATCGTCGAGTGCGGATTCATCTCCAACGCGCAGGACGAAGCGTTGTTGCTGACGCGCGCGTATCGCGACGATATCGCCGCGCGCATCGCCGACGTCGTATGCGCGATGCTCGGATCGACCGTTACGACGCAGAGAGTCGAATAGCGCCGCTTTTGCGGTTTGCCATCTTTTTGCTCATTTGCAATACGCGCGTGCAAAACAATCGATCGGGATCGTGGGATCGGGCAATATCCGATCCGATATCGTACATGCGTCGCGGGCGCGAAATCGCTACGGTTGCAATCGGTACGAAAATTTTGACACGAACCCGCGCGCCGGCGTTTTGACTTTTCGCCGCGCGTGCGCTATACTGAATCCATGAACACACGGACAGACGGCGCGCAACAGGCGTCTTTTTTCGGACTGGTATACGAGATCGTACGGCGTATTCCGTACGGCAAAGTTGCGACGTACGGACAGATCGCCGCGATGATCGGCAATCCGCGCGCGTCGCGGGCGGTCGGCTATGCGTTGCACGTCAATCCCGAACCGGGCGTCATCCCGTGTCATCGGGTCGTCAATCGATTCGGCGGACTGTCGCGCGCGTTTGCGTTCGGCGGCGCGGAAGCGCATGCGATGTTGTTGCAACGCGAAGGCGTCGAAGTACGTCCCGATCTTACCGTCGATCTGCGCAGGTATCTATGGAATCCGCAAGAATAATCCGCATTCCCGTCGAACGGGCGGGGACGGCGGAACAAGCGTTGCGCGCGTTCGGCGTATCGTCGTCGTTGTGCACCGCGTTGCGCAAACGGCTCGGGCTTGTTTCGCTCGAAAGCGAGGGCGGTCCGATTGCGATCCGTCTGACCCAACGCTTGGAGCGCGGGCAGACGATCCGCATCGCGTTGCCGCCCGATTGTCCGCAACCGATGCCGGTGTACGATCTCGCGCTCGACATCGCGTATCAGGACGAAGATCTTGCGATCGTTGTCAAACCGCCGCATCTGGCAAGCATCGCCGTGCACGGACATTACGGACGCGCGTTGCCCAATGCGTTGGCGGCGGTGTGGGGCGATTTCGTATACCGTCCCGTGCATCGGCTGGATCGCGATACGTCCGGGTTGATCGTGATCGCGCGCAACCGTTTTGCGCACGGAGCGTTGTGCGCAAGCGGACTGCAACGCGAATATTTGGCGTTGTGCCGCGGCAAGACGGACGAGCGGGGGATCGTCGAAGCGCCGATCGGCGCGCATCCGGACGATCCGTATCTGCGCGCGGTACGCGCGGACGGCGCGCCCGCGACGACGTATTATCGACGCGTCGCGTATCGGGACGGCGTCAGCTTGGTACGGTTGCGGCTGGGCAGCGGTCGGACGCATCAGATCCGATTGCATATGGCGCACGTCGGACATCCCCTATGCTGCGACGCGGATTACAATCCCGATCCTGCGCCGCCGAAATTGCCGAGCGGCGCGGTATTGGATCGACAGGCGTTGCACAGCGCGCGGGTCGCGCTGATCCATCCCGTGACCAAAGCGCGGATGCAGCGCACGCATATTCCGACGTTTGCGACGGACTGGCTGGGCGGCGTGTTGCCGCCAGATCTGTGGGAGCAGGAAATTTGATTAAAAAAACGCCCGAAAACGGGCGTTTTTCGATGGTTTTTCGGCGATAAAATGCGTTAAAATTCTATCGTTTCGATATGCAAATCGCAATAGTATTTTGCGCGTTTGCAAGTAAATCGCAGTACGCAGTAATCGGGATCGGTCACGCCTTGTTTGTAAAACATCGTGTCGCCGAAGCGCCAGATCGCATCCTTGGTGGGCTGATCGGTGCATACCTGCATATCGCCCAAGATCGTCGCGCCTTGGTAACGGAAACGTCCGCGTTTGTAACAGTATACGCAAGCCTTTTCGTCGGCGAGATATTGACGAACTTTGTCGGAAGACGTATTGGTCGAAAAATAAATTTCGTTGCCGTCGATTTTGCGCGGCGCGAGCATCGCGCGCATGACCGGATAGCCGTCCGCGTCGACGGATGCGATGATCGCGGTCTTTTGCGCGGCGACGAATTGCAACAGTTCTTCTTTGGTCATAGGTTCTCCTCCGCGCAGGCGCAAAGGCGCGGCGCGACGATTTCGGATAACGATATTATAACAACTTGCCGCCGTCGTGTCAAAACAATCGCAAAGCGCATCTGTCGCGCGCGATTGCGAGGACGTTCGCCCAATTTAGACATTGACACCGTACAAGCGATCCGATATAATGAATGCATACGGACGCGCGACCGGTCGGCACGCGCGCGTCGGACAAGCAGACGTGTCGGCTCAGGGAGTTTTATGAATTTTATTTCCGCGCTTGCGTGTCGGATTTATCAAAAAATTTTGTATTGCGGGTCTCCGTTGCTGGCGTGGCGCACGCCGCAGCCGATCCGCATCGAAAACGGTCTGGAAGAATTGGCGCAGGTATTGGCGCAACACGGCGTTCGACGTCCGTTGTTGGCGCACGGCAAGACGGTCGGCAAACTCGGTTTGGCGCAGCCGTTGATCGCCGCGTGCGAGCGGCTCGGAATCGAAGTCGTCGAATACGGGGACGTGACGCCCGACCCGTCGGTAGAGACGGTGGAACAGGCGAGACAACTGTTTTGCGCGCGCAATTGCGACGCGATCGTCGCGCTCGGCGGCGGATCCCCGATCGATTGCGCCAAAGCGGTCGCGGCGCGTCTGGCGCGTCCGCGCAAGTCGTTGGCGCGTATGCGCGGCGTGCTCAAAGTGCGTCGGCGCAACGTACCGATCTACGCGATTCCGACGACGTCCGGATCGGGCAGCGAAGCCACGCTCGCTACGGTCGTATCCAATCCGATCTCGAATGAAAAATATCCGATCAGCGATCCCGTATTGATTCCGGATTATGTCGTATGGGACGCGTCTTTGACGCAGACGCTGCCGCCCGACGTGACGGCGCAGACGGGAATCGACGCGCTGACGCATGCGATCGAAGCGTATATCGGTCGTTCCAATACGCGCCATACGCGCAATATGGCGGTGCGGGCGGTCAAGTTGATCTTCCGTTATCTGCCGATCGCGTACGAACATCCGGACGATTTGCAGGCGCGCGCCGCAATGCAGGAAGCGTCGTACTGCGCGGGCGTTGCGTTTACGCGCGCTTATGTCGGCTATGCGCACGCGGTGGCGCATACGTTGGGCGGATACTACCATATGCCGCACGGATTGGCGAATGCGATCGCGTTGCCGTACGTGCTGGATTGGTCGTTGTCCAAAGCGTATCGGTCGCTGGCGGAGTTGGCGAAATACGCGGGCGTGTGCGAAGTGACCGACAAACGCAAGGTCGCCGCGCGCAAGATGATCCAAGCCGTCCGCGCGCTGTGCAGACGCATGCAACTGCCCGAACACGCGTCTTGCATCGATCCGTCCGAAATCCCGGAGATGGCGCGCCGCGCCGCGCGCGAAGCGAATCCGCTGTATCCCGTGCCGCGTCTGATGACGCGCAAAGATCTGGCGAGGCTGTATCGAGTCATCGCGGGCAGCGAACCCAACCCCTGGCAACAAACGATCGAATAAGGAGTCGAAAATTATGGAAAAACGCAACGGCATGTGTCCGATCTGCTTTCTCAAACAACTGCTGATGCCGCGCCGCAAGGTCAGTCGTTTCGTCGTCGAAGAGAACTATGCCAACGGCGTCGCGCTGACGCCGCCGATGGGCTGGTCGAGCTGGAATACGTTCAAGAATCAGATTTCCGAAACGCTGATGCTCGAAACGGCGCAGGCGATGGCGGACAAGGGACTGGCGCAAGCCGGATACCGCTATCTGAATTTGGACGACTGCTGGCATTCCAGTCTGCGCGACGAAGACGGCAATCTGCAAGGCGATTTGGAGCGTTTTCCGTCCGGAATTCCGTCGCTGATCCGTCGCATCAACGACTTGGGATTGCAAGTCGGCTTGTATTCGTCCAACGGCACGCTGACCTGCGAAGATCTGCCCGCCGGATTGGGCAACGAGTGGAAGGACGCGTATACGATGGCGCAATGGGGCGCGGAGTTCTTCAAATACGATTTTTGTCACAACATTCCGCTCAGCGGATATGCGCCGCTCGTCGAAAGCATTACGGTATGCGCGTATCCGGGCGCGGAAAATCCCCAACGCATTGACTGCACGCGGGCGCATCTGGAAGGTTTGGCGAAGCGCATGCCCGATCGCGGCATGCCGTGCGGATGGCACGTCAGCGGACTGGATCGCGGACTGGGCAAAATGACTTTCGACAACGTGTACGTCGAGCGGGACGGAGAATACGTCCTGACGATCGGCATCCGCAAGAAGGGCAAGTATGACAAATTCTTGATGGCAACCGTCAACGGACAACCGTATTTTTACGAGATTCCGCCGCAGACGATCTGGAACGATACCGCGCGTTTTCAACAGATCGTGCGGCTGAAAAAAGGCGTCAACGTCGTCGAACTGTCCAATCCGGTCGCGTCGCGCGCGGACAGCGCGATGATCCAGTATTATCGGATGGGACAGATGCTCAAACTCGCCGCGGAGCGCGTCGCGCGCGAGCGCGGCGAAGCGGTCAAGCCGATCGTCTATTCGATCTGCGAATGGGGCGCCAACCGCCCCGCGCAATGGGCGCGCAAAGCGGGCAATATGTGGCGTACGACGCCCGATATCCGTCCGTGGTGGCCGTGGATCGTCCATCTGTACGATACGACGGTAGACGACTATGCGAGCGCGGGTCCGGGCAACTGGAACGATCCGGACATGCTCGAAGTCGGCAACGGCAAATTGAGCGCAACCGAAAACCGCGCGCATTTTACGCTGTGGTGCATGATGAGCGCGCCGTTGATTTTGGGGAACGATCTGCGCAGCATGAGCGACGAAGTATTGCAAATCGTGACGACGCGGGCGTTGATCGAAGTGGATCAGGATCCGCTTGGCAAAGCCTGCAAGCGGCTGCGCAAGCGCCGAGGAGGCGTGGACGTCTTGGCAAAACCGATGGCGGACGGGTCGGCGGTCGTCTGTTTCTTCAACCGCGCCAAATCGGGCAAAAAGGCAAAATTGGATCTGTCCGTTTTGCAATCGGACGCGTATATCGGACTGGCGGCGCAGCCGCGCTACGATGCGACGGAGCTGTGGACGGGACAGGCGGTCGAGCTGACGGATACGTTGCAGGCGCAGATCGACGGACACGGAGTCGCCGTGTATCGGATCCGTCCGCGCAACGCGTAAAGCAACCGACAACCTGCGCAAAACTCTTTACAAGCGCGCGGGCGTTTGGTATAATCATTCGTGAAAAATTTATCCATAAAGGAGATTTGGTATGAACAAAAAGTCTATCCGGGATATCGACGTACGCGGCAAGCGTTGTTTGGTGCGCGTCGATTTCAACGTACCGATGAAAGACGGCAAAATCACCGACGAAAATCGGATCCGCGGCGCGCTGCCGACGATCCAATATCTGACGGAGCACGGCGCAAAAGTCATTCTGTGCTCGCATATGGGCAAACCGCATAGCATTTTGAGCGCAAAAGTCGGTTTGACGAAAAAGGAAAAGAAGGCGGTCGACGCGTTGCCGGAAGCGGAACGCGAAGCAGCGAAGGCGGAGTACATCGCCAAAGCGGTCAAAAACGATCCCGTCAAACTCACGCTGGCTCCGGTTGCGGCGCGGTTGGGAGAATTGCTGGGCGGCAAGGTGACGTTTGCCAAAGACGTGATCGGCGACGACGCCAAGGCAAAAGTCGCCGCTTGCAAGGCGGGCGAATGCGTGCTGTTGGAAAACCTGCGTTTCCATGCCGAAGAAGAAGGCAGAGATTTGGAATTCTGCAAGGCGCTCGCGTCTTACTGCGACATTTACGTCAACGACGCGTTCGGGACGGCGCACCGCTCGCACGCTTCGACGGCGGGCATCGTCGAATACGGTTTGGTTCAAGACGCTGTATGCGGATTCTTGATTGAAAAGGAATTGACGGTCATGGCGGATTCGTTGGAGCATCCGGTGCATCCGTTCGTTGCGATTCTCGGCGGCGCGAAAGTTGCCGATAAACTCAAAGTCATCGACAATCTGCTCAACAAATGCGATACGCTCGTCATCGGCGGCGGCATGGCGTATACGTTCGTCAAGGCGCAGGGCGGTCAGGTCGGCAACTCGCTGGTAGACGACGAAAAGTTGGAATACTGCAAGCAGATGCTCGCCAAGGCGAAGGAATTGGGCAAGACGATTTATCTGCCGGTCGATACGGCGATCGCGTCCGAATTCCCCAATCCGATCGATGCGCCGATCGCGGTGGAATACTGCGATTCGGACAAGATTCCGGCAGACAAAATGGGTCTGGACATCGGTCCCAAGACGCAGAAGATGTTTGCGGATGCGATCGCAAGCGCCAAGACCGTGATCTGGAACGGTCCGATGGGCGTGTTCGAGAATCCGACGCTTGCCGCGGGTACGGTCGCGGTGGCGCGCGCAATGGCGGACGCGCAGGGCGCGACGACGATCATCGGCGGCGGCGACAGCGCGGCGGCGGTCGCGCAACTCGGATTTGCGGACAAGATGTCGCACATTTCGACGGGCGGCGGCGCGAGCTTGGAGCTGTTTGAAGGCAAGGTGCTCCCCGGCATCGCGTGCCTGAACGACAAAGACTGATTCCGCGCATCGCGCGGCTTGCGGACGGCGCGTCCGTCCGACATTATCGACAGGAGAATTATCATGAGAAGACCTATCATCGCAGGCAACTGGAAAATGAACAACACCAAACAGCAGACCAAGGAATTGCTGACCGATCTGATTCCGCTCGTCGCGGATGCGGAAGCGGAAGTCGTGATCTGCGTACCGTACACGAGTTTGTGGCAGGCGGGCGATATGATCCGCGGCACCAACATCAAGCTCGGCGCGGAGAACGTCCACTGGGCGGACAAAGGCGCGTTTACCGGCGAGATCAGCGCGGACATGCTGTTGGAGCAGGGCGTGGAATACGTCGTCATCGGACACAGCGAGCGTCGTCAGTATTTCGGCGAGACCGATCAAACCGTCAATGCGCGCGTGAAGACCGCGCTTGCCAAAGGACTGAAACCGATTATTTGCGTCGGCGAAACGCTCGAAGAGCGCGAAGGCGGCAAGGTCGAAGAAGTGCTTGTGCGTCAGACAACGGAAGCGCTCAAAGACGTCGATAAGGACGCTTTGGACAAACTCGTGATCGCGTACGAACCCGTCTGGGCGATCGGTACCGGCAAGACCGCGACCGCGCAGGACGCCAACGATACAATCGCGATCATCCGCGATACGGTTGCCAAACTGTACTGCGAAAAGTGCGCGCAAGAAAAACTGCGCATTCAGTACGGCGGCAGCATGAATCCGAAGAACGCCAAAGAATTGATGGCGATGCCGCAGATCGACGGCGGCTTGATCGGCGGAGCGTCGCTCAAAGCGGCAGACTTCTCGCAGGTCGTCAAATACAACGGCTGATCGCATTTCGTCGAACGTTGCGACCGCGCTTTCGGGCGCGGTCGTTTTTCGTTGTCAAAACTTTGAGTATTGACACGGCGTGCGGACGGGGGTATACTTTGTATAGGGAAAGGTCGTTCCGTTTATCGGAAAACCGATTGTTGCAAAGTTTGCATCGAACGCATCTGCGATGCGGATTCCGATCGAAGGATCGGCAGTACGGGGGGATTTCGGATGGACATTTGCAAGGAACAACCGCAAACGCGCGGCAACGCGCATCGCCAGGCGCTGAAATTCGTCGCGATTTCGCTTGCGATCGCGGCGGCGACGGTCTGCGCGCTTTTAGGAATTATTATCGGCTCGTTGGCGAACGATCCCGCGGTCCATTATGTGCGGACGTTCGATACGCCGCAAGCATTGCAGTCGTATCTGGGAAGCGAAGTTGCGGCGTTCGCGTATCCGCAGGCGCAATGGCAGGCAAACGCGAATTTCAATGATTACGACGATTTGAAAAAGAAAGACACGCGCAGCGACGATAAGAGCGCGCCCAAATGTTTCGGTTACAGCGTAGACAATACGCTTGCCGACGGCTCGATCTCGATCCGTTGTACGCTCGGCGATCGCTATCGCAGCGACGCGCGGACGTTCGAACAATATGCGGCGGACGCAACCGCGCAGATGGAGCGATTCGGGGACGGCGCGACGGGCTATTGGTTGGATCGAAGCGACGACGGTTGGCATGCGGTTTTCTTGCGCGGGGGCAATCTGTACGATTGTTCGATCCTTGCGCGGGACGCGCAGACGCGGACGGCGTATTTGGATTGGGTGCTCGCGCAAGCGGCGTGACGCGGCGGTGCGTTGCAAAATACGGACGGCGCTTTCGGGCGCCGTTTTGTTTTGCCGTCCCGATCGGATACGGTTTTGCGTATGCGTGCGGGCGCAATTTGCGTACGCATGTTTGACTTTGCATCGGCGGTGTGCTACAATAAGGGCGCATTCGGGCAAATGTCCGATGTTGTGCGGATTGTGTTCGGCACACAGCAGGAGGCTATATGCAATTTACCGGTTTGATTATCATGGACGGTTACGGAATCGCGCCGAAAGGCGCGGACAACGCGATCGACGAGCAGACTTCTCCCAACGTACAGCGCATGTTGCGCGAGTATCCCAATACGCAGTTGCAGGCGGGCGGCATGGCGGTCGGTCTGCCCGACGGACAGATGGGCAACAGCGAAGTCGGTCATCTCAACATCGGCGCGGGACGCATCATTTATCAAGAATTGACGCGCATTACCAAATCCATTCAGGACGGAGATTTCTTTGAAAATCCCGCGTTGGTCGACGCGATGGATCATGCGCGCGACAACGGCAAACAACTGCACGTCATGGGGCTGGTCTCCGACGGCGGCGTGCACAGCCATATTACGCATTTGTACGCGCTGATCGAGATGGCGAAACGCCGCGGATTGGATCAGGTATACGTCCATTGTTTTATGGACGGACGCGACGTGCCGCCGACCAGCGGCAAAGAGTATATCGCCGCGCTGAGCGCGGAGATGGAGCGGTTGCGTTTCGGGCGGATCGCGACGATTTGCGGACGGTTCTATGCGATGGATCGCGACAATATCTGGGATCGCGTGAGCAAGGCGTACGCCGCGCTGACCGAAGGACGCGGACTGTACGAGACCGATCCGATTCAGGCGATGCAGCACAGCTACGATGCGGGCGTGACGGACGAATTCGTTCTGCCGACCGTATTGTTGGACAAAGGCGCGCCCGTTGCGACCGTCAACGACGGCGACAGCGTGATTTTCTTCAACTTCCGTCCCGACCGCGCGCGTCAGATCACGCGTTCGATGATCGACGCGGATTTTGCGGGATTCGAGCGGGGCAAAGGATTTTTGCATCCGCGGTTTGTATCGTTTACGCAGTATGACGTGACGTTCGGCGACCGTTTGCAGGTTGCGTACCGTCCGGAGAGCTATCGCAATACGCTCGGCGAATATCTGAGCGGATTGGGCATCAAGCAGTTCCGGATCGCAGAGACGCAGAAATACGCGCACGTGACGTTCTTCTTCAACGGCGGCGTGGAAGCCGCCAATCCCGGCGAAGATCGCATTTTGATCGATTCGCCCAAGATCGCGACGTTTGACATGCAACCCGAAATGAGCGCGTACGGCGTATGCGATAAGGCTTGCGAAGTCATTCGCAGCGGCGAATATCAGGTCATGATTCTCAATTTCGCCAACTGCGACATGGTCGGACACACCGGCGTGCTCGACGCGGCGAAACGCGCCGTATCGGTCACGGACGAATGCGTGCAAAAGGTCGTGGACGCGATCCTTTCGGTCGGCGGACAAGCATTGGTGACCGCGGATCACGGCAACTGCGATCACATGTTCGAGGCGGACGGCACGCCGTTTACCGCGCATACGACCAATCCGGTCCCGTTGATCGCGATCGGCAACGCGAGCGTCAAAGGTCTTGCCGACGGCGGCAAACTGTGCGATATCGCGCCCACGATGTTGGAAATGATGGGCATTCCCGTCCCGCAGGAAATGTCGGGCAAGTCGCTGATCGAGCGCTGACGCATAATCGCGCCGCTTTCGGCATATAACGAACCGTATAAGATATAGGAGCATACAACATGGCGATTCAACTTATTGTCAAACAGAATTATCAGGAAATCAGCGACGCGGCTTTTGCCGTCGTTCGACGCATCGTTACCGACAATCCCCGCGCGGTGCTGGGACTGGCGACCGGATCTTCGCCGATCGGGCTGTATCAGAATATGATCGCCGATCATCGCCGCAACGGCACGTCGTACGCGCAGGTCACGACCGTCAATCTGGACGAGTACATCGGTCTGGGCGCGCAGGACGATCAGAGCTATGTGTATTTTATGCACGACAATCTGTTCAATCACATCGACGTCAAGGAAGAAAACGTACATTTGCCCAACGGCATGGCGCAGGATACGGCCGCGGAATGCGCGCGTTATACGGCGTTGTTGGCGCAGTTGCGGCAGGACGTGCAGGTGCTGGGGATCGGCGCGAACGGGCATATCGGATTTAACGAGCCGGGCACGTCGTTCGATTCGACGACCAATATCGTCAAGCTCAAAGACAAGACCCGTCTGGACAACGCGCGCTTTTTCCAGAGTTTGGACGAAGTGCCGACGCACGCGATCACGATGGGCATTGCCAACGTCATGAACGCCAAGAAGATCCTGCTTGTCGCCAACGGCGAAAACAAAGCGGACGCCGTGCGCGCGATGATCGAAGGCGAGATTACGACCGAATGTCCCGCGAGCATTTTGCAAAAGCATCCCGACGTCGTCGTCATCGTGGACGAAGCCGCGGCGAGCAAATTGAGCAAATAATCGGATTGCAAATTACAAACAACAAAACGGCGACGCATTGCGTCGCCGTTTTTGATATGTTGGAAGTCAAGATTGTTTGGGCAGCGGTTTGCGTCGGTACGGAGTCAACAGACAGAACCGACGCATGCGCTCGGGCAATATGCGGACGAGCGCGCGATGCAGCGGCACGAACGCGATCGGGAAGAGCAACGCGTTGCAGACGATCTGGGCGACATAGAACGCGCCGCCCCGTACGTAGATAATCGCAAAACGTCGCCAGAAGTCGTGCAGAAATCCGGTAAACAGTCCCGTGTCCACGAGCGACGACAATACGCCGAACCATACCGTCATGACGCACGCGACGAGCGTGCAGATCCAACGGTTGCGTACGTCGTACTTGCCCAGCAGCGCGAATACGAACGTCACGCACGGCCAGTACAGCGCATACGTGACGATCCATCCGCCGAAGCCCCAGATCAGCGTTTCGGTCGTCACGAACAGGTAGGTCGCGGCGATGCCGATTGCGCCGAACGTCGTGCCGTACAACGCGCACAGCAACGTGACGATCTCGACGTTGGGGATCGCGGCAAGCGCCGCTTTGCCGCCCGTCAAAAGCGCGGACAGCAGAGCGGTCAAAGCCAGTTGCAACGCGCGCTTTCGCATGTTACGCGCCGAATACGATCGTCGTCACGATGATGACGCAGCCGTCTTCGAGCGTCATCTGTTCCGCGCCCACGCCGGAATTGGTATAGGTTTTGCCGTCGTATTCGATCGTGGTCGCGTAGATCGATACGTCGAGATCCTTGGCGACCGAAGTGTACAGATAGACATAGATCCCCGCGCCCGCATCCTCGCGGATCGGACCGACTTGCGAAAACATGCCGTTGGCGATCGTATACGTGAGTTTGTCCTGCGCTTGCAGATAATCCAATACGCGCACCAATCCCGTAGCGTCGGTGTTTGCGGGCAGTTCGGACAACGGGATTTCGTATACCGTCGCATCGTCGCCGTCCAGCAGGACGAGTTGCATCGTGCCGATCGGATCCGCTTCGTCGCCGCCGCACGCGGCAAACGCCGCGATGCAGAGCGTCAGCAAGAGCAGTACGGTCAGCAGTTTCGTCAGTTGTTGTTTCATGTGCAGTCTCCTTTGCATTTGGTTTGTCGGATCAACGAAAACGCGCCCGTCGGAACGAGCGCGCAAAAGACTTGATCCACGCCGTCTCCCTCCGAGATTGGTTTCGCGTCGGTCGCGGGCAGGTCTCCTGACTTACAACTTCTTGCCTTACGCGCCCTTCCCGCCGCAGCGGTGGATATGCGCGTTTGTAGTTGTTACAGTAGCGGGGGCTGTCGGAGATTTTCACTCCGTTCCCTTTTTAATGTACGGCTCGCATGCGATGCCGCAACAACCTTCGACCGTATTTCGGTTATCGACAGTATAGCACGTCGCGCGGCGATCTTGCAATCGATTGCGGGACAGGTTTTGCAATCGCAGACAAAATTCGTCGGGATGCGTTTGACATTCGCGCGTGCCGGTGGTATAACGGGAGCGAAAGGGGCGTGGAGGCGTTATGATCCGGGATTTGACCCAAGGCAAAGTATCGGGCGTCATGTGGCGGTATGCGCTGCCGATGCTGGGCAGCGTCGTGTTTCAGCAACTCTACAACATGGCGGACACCGTCATCGCGGGCAAGTGCATCGACGAAAACGCGCTTGCGGCGGTCGGCGCGTCCTTTCCGATCACGATGCTGTTTATGGCGGTGGCGCTGGGATGCAATCTCGGTTGCAGCGTCATCGTGTCGCGGTTGTTCGGCGCGCGGCGGTATCGGGAAGTCCGCGAGAGCGTATCGACGATCCTGATCGCGGTCGGCGTGCTCGGCGTCGTACTGACCGGCATAGGACTTGCGAGCGCGACGTCGTTGATGCGGCTCGTGCAGACTCCCGGGGATATTTTCGCGGATGCGATGCGCTATCTGTATATCTACATCGGCGGATTTTTGTTCGTCCTGCTGTACAACGTCTGCAACGGGATTTTTTCCGCGCTCGGGGATTCGCGCACGCCGTTTTACTTTTTGATCGCTTCCAGTTTGGGCAATATCGGATTGGATCTGCTGTTTGTGCTCGTGTTCCGCATGGGCGTCGCGGGACTGGCGTGGGCGACTTTTTTGACGCAGTCGGTCGCGGCGGCGCTGTGCGCGGTCGCGCTGTTGATCCGCATGCGCAAGCTGCGCGACGGATCCGAACGCGCCAAAGCGTTTTCGTTGCGGCTTTTGGGGCAGATGTGCACGGTAGCGATTCCCAGCGTGCTGCAACAGAGTTTTATTTCGGTCGGTAATCTCGTCATTCAGGGCTTGGTCAACGGCTACGGGTCGTCCGTCGTCGCCGGATATACCGCGGCGGTGAAACTCAATACGTTTGTGCTGACGACCGTGACCGCGATGGCGGGCGCGGTGTCCGGATTTGCCGCGCAAAACATGGGAGCGCATCAATTGACGCGCGTCAAGCGCGGACTGAACGTCGGTTTGGGCATGGCGGCGATGATCTGCGTGCCGATGTCGTTGATCTACGCGTTTTGCCGCAAAGGCGCGTTGGGCTTGTTTATGGATCAGGTCAGCGACGCGGCGATTGCGACGGGCAGTCGGTTTTTGTTGATCGTCAGTCCGTTCTATCTCGTCATCGGTTGCAAACTCATGTACGACGCGGTGTTGCGCGGCGCGGAAAGCATGACCGCGTTTATGATCGCGACGTTTGCCGATCTGGCGGTGCGCGTGGCGCTTTGTTTTGTACTCAACCGCGTGCTCGGCGTGGACGGCATATGGTGGTCCTGGCCGATCGGTTGGTCGGTGGCGACCGTGTTGAGCGCGATCTTTTATTATGGCGGCGGTTGGTATAAATCCGCTCGCGCCCGCGCGCGTTTCGCGCAAGCGGGATACGACGATCGGGCGTAACGGATTTTGTTGAATTTTTGCTTGAAAATCGGGGATTTTTCGCGTGTTTTGCATCGAGCGGCGGCGGTTGCGTTTCGGCGCGGTTTTGCGCGGGGACAAGCGGAGCGGCGCGATGAAAATCGCGCGGCAAAAATATTGCGATCCGCTCCGAAAATTGGTTGCGTAAACTTGACAAATCGCGCAAAAAGCGAAAAAATAGAATAGACGTCGCAACGATCGGCAACGCGCGGATTCATCGCGGTTTTCGGATGCAAAACGGCGTTTGCGGCAGCGCCGAAAAAGCGCGCGCATGATCCCGAATTTCGATCGCGGCGCATGCGTCGGTCGCGTTCGGCGGAGCATACGAGTCAAATGCGGCGCACGAGCCGAATCTATCTTTACGGAGGATATTCCATGTCAAATTGTGCAATCGTCGGCATCAACTGGGGTGACGAAGGCAAAGGCCGTATGGTCGACTTGCTGACCCGCGATTACGACGTCGTCGTACGCTATCAGGGCGGCGGCAACGCCGGACACACGGTCATCAACGAATACGGAAAATTTGCTTTACATTTATTGCCGTCCGGGATTTTCCGCGACGGCGTCGTCAATATTTTGGGCAACGGCGTCGCGTTGGATTGCGAAAACCTTTGGCAGGAAATGCAATCCGTGACCGAGCAGGGCGTCGCGCTCACGCCGAACAATCTCAAAATCAGCGATCGCGCGTCGTTGCTGTTGCCGTGGCATCGCGATCTCGACGCGCTCGAAGAAGCGCGCTTGCAAGATAAGAAGTACGGTTCGACAAAACAGGGCATCGCGCCGTTTTATTCCGACAAATATCAGAAGAAAACGATCTTGGCGGGCGAGTTGTTCTATCCCGACCATCTGCGCGCGCATCTGCGCGACCTGTTGGAGTGGAAGAATCTGACTTTGGAGCGCGTATACGGCGCGCAACCGTATACGATGGATCAATTGACGGATTGGATCGCCGATTACGGCGAGAAGATCAAGCCGTACGTCTGCGATACGGGCGCGTGGCTGGACGATGCCGCCGCGCAAGGCAAACGCATCTTGTTCGAAGCGCAACTGGGCGCGTTGCGCGATTTGGATTACGGCATCCATCCGTTTACGACGTCGTCCAATACGACCGCGGCGTACGCGCCGGTCGGATCGGGATTGCCCGGCGCGAAGATCGACGAGGTCGTCGGCGTCGTCAAGGCGTATTCGACGTGCGTGGGCGAAGGTCCGTTTGTCTGCGAATGGTTCGGCGAGCGCGCCGAAGCGTTGCGCAAAGCGGGCGCGGAGTACGGCGCCAAGACGGGACGCCCGCGGCGCGTGGGACCGATCGATTTGGTTGCGACCCGCTACGGCGTGCGCATGCAGGCGGCGACCAATCTCGCGTTGACCAAACTCGACGTGCTCGACGACATGGACGAGATTCCCGTCTGTACGCATTACGAAATCGACGGCGTGCGGACGGACAAGTTCCCGTTCCCGGCGGCGTTGGCGAGCGCCAAGCCGGTGTTCGAAAGCCTGCAAGGCTGGAAATGCGATATTTCGTCCGTGCGCAGATGGGAAGATCTTCCGCCGCAGGCGCGCGCGTACGTCGAATATTTGGAGCGCAATCTGGGTTGCCGCATCGGCTATGTGTCGGTCGGACCGGAACGCGACAGCATCATCGTGCGTTGACGCGCGGACGGAGCAAGCGTATGCAAGAAAAAATATTGGTACTGGATTTCGGCGGACAATACAATCAATTGATTGCGCGCCGCGTGCGGGAGCATCGCGTGTATGCCGAGATCAAACCGTTCCGTGCGATTTCGACGCGGGAAATCGTCGAACAAGGCTACAAAGGCGTGATTTTTACCGGCGGTCCCAACAGCGTTTACGATCCGCAATCGCCGCATTACGATCCGGCGATTCTGGACGCCGGAATTCCGATTTTGGGGATATGCTACGGCGATCAACTGATCGCGCATATGGCGGGCGGCGAGATCCGCGCCGCTCGTAGCAGCGGCGAATACGGCAAAGTCGCGTTGCGCGTCGAAGACGACGCGTTGTTTGGCGGCGTGCCGACGGAGAGCGTATGCTGGATGAGCCATTCCGATTACATCGCACAACCGCCGCAATCGTTCCGCGTGATCGCGCGTACGGACAAGTGTCCTTGCGCGGCGATGTGCGACGAACGGCGCAAGATTTACGGCGTGCAGTTCCATCCCGAAGTACTGCATACCGAATACGGCAAACAGATGTTGAACAATTTCCTGTTTGCGATATGCGGATGCAAAGGCGATTGGCAGATGGACGACTTCGTGCAGCATGCGGTCGAGCGCTATCGCGTCGAGCTGGCGGGCAAACGCGTGCTTTGCGCGTTGAGCGGCGGCGTGGATTCTTCGGTCGCGGCGGTATTGCTGCATCGGGCGATCGGCAGCAATCTGACTTGCGTATTCGTCGATCACGGTCTGTTGCGCAAGGGGGAAGGCGACTTCGTCGAACGCACGTTCCGCGAGCGATTTGAAATGAATTTGATCCGCGTCGACGCGCGCGAACGCTTTTTGTCCAAACTCGCGGGCGTCGTCGAGCCGGAACGCAAGCGCAAGATCATCGGCGAAGAATTTATCCGCGTGTTCGAAGAGCAGTCCCAACGAATCGGCAAGGTGGACGTGCTCGTGCAAGGGACGATCTATCCCGACGTCATCGAGAGCGGCGCGGGCGACGCGTCCGTCATCAAAAGTCATCACAATGTAGGCGGGTTGCCGGATGCGATCGAGTTCGACGAAATCGTCGAACCGCTGCGCGATTTGTTTAAGGACGAAGTGCGCGAAGCCGGAATACGGTTGGGCATCCCGCGCGATCTGGTATGGAGACAGCCGTTCCCGGGACCGGGGTTGGCGGTGCGCGTGATCGGCGAGATTACCGAAGACAAACTCGCGGCGCTGCGCGAAGCGGATGCGATTTTTCGCGAAGAAGTCGCCGCGGCGGGCGCGGATACGATGACCGATCAATATTTTGCCGTGTTGACCGATCTGCGCAGCGTCGGCGTGATGGGCGACGCGCGGACGTACGGATATACGGTCGCGTTGCGCGCGGTGACGACGGACGACTTTATGACCGCGGACTGGACGCGCTTGCCGTACGACGTGCTGGCAAGAGCGAGCAGCAGGATTACCAACGAAGTCGCGCAGATCAACCGCGTCGTCTACGACGTGACGTCCAAACCGCCCGCGACCGTCGAGTGGGAATGACCGATCGGCGCGCATGCGTCGTTTGCGCGGGCGCGCAAAATCGCTCGCGGCAAACAAATCCGATGAACAATCGACATACGGTATCGATATGAAAGAACAGTTTGACAGAAAATTGATTTTGCAGGACGGCGGCGAATATTACGGCTATGCGTTCGGAGATCTGTCGCAACGGGTGTGCGAACTCGTATTCAATACATCCGTCGTCGGCTATCAGGAGATCTTATCCGATCCTTCTTACACCGATCAGGCGGTCGTCATGACGTATCCGCTGATCGGCAATTACGGCATGGCGGACGACGATTACGAGACGCGCGTGCCCACGCTCGGCGCGCTCGTCGTGCGCGAGTACAACGACGAACCGTCCAACTTCCGCGCGACGCACACGTTGGCGCAAATCATGCAGGCGTACCGCATCCCGGGCATCTGCGGGATCGACACGCGCAAGCTGACGCGCTCCATTCGCAATTCGGGCAGTCGCAAAGTATTGATTACGGACGCGCAAACGCCGCTTGCGGAAGGACTGCGGATCTTGGAAGAGACGCAACTGCCGCATGACGCGGTCGCGCGCGTGAGTTGCGAACGTCCGTATTTTGCGCCCGCACAACAGTCGCGGTATCATGTCGTCGCGGTGGACTGCGGCATGAAACAGAACATCGTGCGTTCGCTCAACGCGCGCGGTTGCGACGTGACCGTCGTACCGTGGAACACGGGGGCGGAACAAGTCGAGGCGCTTGCGCCGGACGGCGTGTTTTTGTCCAACGGGCCCGGGGATCCGACCGACGCGACACCGGTGATCGAATTGGTGCGCGCGTTGCGCGGCAAATATCCGATCTTCGGAATTTGTCTGGGGCATCAGATCATTTCGCTCGCGTACGGCGCGAAGACGTACAAACTCAAATTCGGACATCGCGGCGGCAACCATCCCGTGCGCAATCTGCTTGTCGACAAGGTCGAGATCACGTCGCAGAACCATTCCTACGCGGTGGACGAGAATTCGTTGGCGGGGACGGGATTGCGCGTCACGCACGTCAACTTGCTCGACGGCACCGTCGAAGGCGTACAGTGCGAGACGGATCGCGTGTTCAGCGTACAATATCACCCCGAGAGCGCGCCCGGACCGCAGGACAGCGCATATCTGTTCGACCGTTTCGTCGACAGCATGAAGGAGCGTACGAAAAATGCCTAAAAGAACGGATATTCGCAAAATATTGGTCATCGGATCGGGACCGATCGTCATCGGACAGGCGGCGGAATTCGATTATGCGGGGACGCAGGCGTGTCTCGCGCTCAAAGAAGAAGGATACGAAGTCGTCTTGTGCAATTCCAATCCGGCGACGATCATGACGGATACGTCGATCGCGGACAAGGTGTATATGGAGCCGTTGACGCTCGAATATATCGCCAAGATCATTCGGTTCGAACGTCCGGACGCGATCTTGCCCGGCATCGGCGGACAGACGGGACTCAATCTCGCGATGCAGTTGGAAAAGAAAGGCGTCTTGCGCGAATGCCATGTCGAATTGCTCGGTACGAGCAGTCGAAGCATCGAGCGCGCGGAAGATCGCGAACTGTTTAAGGAGCTTTGTCAAAGTCTGGGCGAGCCGGTATTGCCGTCCGAGATCGCCAATACGGTCGAACAGGCGTTGCAAGCCGCGCGGGAGATCGGATATCCGATCGTGTTGCGTCCGGCGTTTACGCTCGGCGGCACGGGCGGCGGATTTGCCGACGACGAAACGGAATTGCTTGTTCTCGCGCGCAATGCGCTCGCTTTGTCGCCGACGCATCAGGTACTGGTCGAAAAGAGCATCAAGGGATACAAAGAGATCGAATACGAAGTCATGCGCGATGCCAACGATACTGCGATCACGATCTGCAATATGGAAAACCTCGATCCCGTCGGCATTCATACGGGAGACTCGATCGTCGTATGTCCGTCGCAGACGCTGACCAACAAAGAATATCATATGTTGCGCGACAGCGCGCTCAAAATCATCCGCGCGCTCGAAATCGAAGGGGGTTGCAACGTGCAGTTTGCGCTCGATCCCCAGTCGTTCTGTTATTATTTGATCGAAGTCAATCCGCGCGTGTCGCGTTCGTCCGCGCTTGCGTCCAAAGCGAGCGGATATCCGATCGCGCGCGTGTCCGCCAAGATCGGCGTCGGCATGCGGCTGGAAGAGATCGCGCTCGCCAATACGCCCGCGTCGTTCGAGCCGTCTCTCGACTACGTCGTGACGAAGATGCCGCGATTCCCGTTCGACAAATTCGCGGATGCGAACAATCGTCTCGGCACGCAGATGAAAGCAACCGGCGAAGTCATGAGCGTGGGCAGGACGATCGAAGAGAGCTTGCTTAAAGCGATCCGATCGTTGGAGATCGGCGTATGGCATTTGTATATGCCCAAATTCGATGCGTACGACGACGAAGCGTTGTTGTCCTATATCAAGATCGGGACGGACGACCGTATATACGCGATCGCGTGTTTGTTGCGGCGCGGAATCGCAGCCGAACGAATCGCACGCGAAACGCGGATCGACGTGTTGTTTATCCGCAAATTGCGCAATATCGTCGATGCGGAGCGGATGTTGGAAGCGCGCGTCGGCGATACGGACGCGTTGCGTCGCGCCAAGCGGCTCGGGTTTTCCGACCGCGAAATCGCGCGGCGGTGGAAGACGGACGAAATTTCGGTCTATGAGACGCGCGTGCGCGCTGGCATCGTGCCGACGTATAAGATGATCGATACGTGCGCGAGCGAGTTTGACAGTTACGTGCCGTATTTTTATTCGACCTACGAAGACGAGAACGAATCCGTCGTCTCCGACCGTCCCAAAGTCGTCGTGCTCGGATCGGGACCGATCCGAATCGGACAGGGCGTGGAATTCGATTATTCGACCGTGCATGCGGTACAGACGATCAAGGAGGCGGGATACGAAGCGATCGTGATCAACAACAACCCCGAGACGGTGTCCACCGATTATACGACGTCGGATAAGCTGTATTTCGAACCGCTGTGCGCGGAAGACGTCATGAACGTCATCGCGCTCGAACGTCCGATCGGCGTCATCGCGTCGCTCGGCGGACAGACCGCGATCAATCTGGCGCAACCGTTGCGCGATCGCGGCGTACGGATCATCGGCACGGACTGCGATGCGATCGAGCGTGCGGAAAACCGCGAAGCGTTCGAAAAACTGTTGGAAGAACTTGCGATTCCGCAGCCCAAAGGCAAAGCGGTCACGCGCATCGAAGACGGCGTCGCCGCGGCGCGCGAAATCGGGTATCCGGTGCTGGTGCGTCCGAGTTTCGTATTGGGCGGACGCGCGATGCAGATTGTCGCGGGCGAAGAGCAGTTGCGGCATTATTTGCGCACCGCCGTCGAAGTGGACGAAGACAAACCCGTGCTCGTAGACAAATACATTCAGGGCAAAGAGGTGGAAGTGGACGCGATTTGCGACGGAGAGACGGTATTTGTGCCCGGCATCATGGAGTTGGTCGAGCGTACGGGCGTGCATTCGGGCGATTCGATCAGCGTGTATCCGTCGTTCAGCATTTCGGATGCGGTCAAGCGTACGATTCTCGACTATACCCGACGGCTGGGATTGGGGATCGGCATCGTCGGACTGTTCAACATCCAATTTATCGTCGATCGCGACGATCGGGTCTTTATCATCGAAGTCAATCCGCGTTCTTCGCGCACCGTGCCGTTTTTGTCCAAAGCGACGGGATATCCGTTGGCGGATATTGCGACGCGCGCGATTCTCGGCCAATCGCTAGCCGCGCAGGGGATCGACGTCGTATATCCGAGCGAAAAAAAGCGCTGTTATGTCAAAGCGCCGGCGTTTTCGTTCTCCAAGCTCAAAGGCTTGGACGCATACCTGTCGCCCGAGATGAAATCGACCGGCGAGGCGATCGGATACGACGGTACGCTGACGCGCGCGCTGTATAAGGCATTGCAGGCGTCGGGCGTGCATCTGCACAATTACGGTACGGTGTTGGCGACGCTCGCCGACGAAGACAAGGAAGAGGCGTTGCCGTTGATCCGACGGTTCTACAATCTCGGATTCAATATCGAAGCGACCGCCGGCACCGCCGAATTCCTCAAACGGCACGGGATTCGTACGCGCGTCAAACGCAAGATCAGCGAAGGGTCGAGCGATATTCCCGATTCGATTCGACAAGGCTACGTGTCGTACGTGATCAATACGCGCGACGTGCGCTCGGATCATCGCAATACGGACGGACACGCGATTCGCCAGTGCGCCGTCGAAAACAACGTGACGATCCTAACCGCGTTGGATACGGTGCGCGTGTTGCTGGACGTATTGGAAGAGATTACGCTTGGCGTTTCGACGATCGACGCGCAATAAATACGGTTTTCGACGGCAAAACGCGCCTTCTTGATACGCCCGCGTATCAAACGGAATTTGTTGCATAAAAATTTGACAAAGCATCGGATTTTCGCTATCATAGTGGCAACGAAAACAAAAACCGAAATATCGGTCGAGAGGTGATCTTTTGAAAGGGAAATCGGAGACGGCGGCAACCGCCGACATTTCGGCGCAAAAGCGCAAACAACGGATCATAGCGGGCATTGCGACGGTATTGTTGATCGCGGTCGTATTGGCGATCGTGCTTCCGATCACGTTACGCTCTAAGGCAGACGAGTGGTTTACCGCGCCGGCAATCGATTTGCCGACCGAAGAAATGTACGCGTTGCAGAAGTACGATTACGAAAGTCTTGCGGATACGCAGGTGACGTTGCGCGCGGATACGATGAACGTGACCCAGCGCAATCTCGCGCGTCCTACGCCGCAGATGTTGACCGACGATTTTTCCATCGTCTACAATACGTCCAATCAGACTTTGCGGCACGAATATTCGATCTGGCCGGAAAGCGAAACCGAAAAGGTAGCTTCCATTCATTTCGATCCCGATCATTATCCCGCGCCCGGTCGTCCCGGCGGCAAGACGGTCTTTGCAAAACACGCGTACGAAATGTTCGGCATCGACGAGAGCACGGCGACTGCCGAAGAGAAAGAAGACGCGCAGTATAAATACCTTTACTATTATAAATACATGTTGCTGACGCAAGGGCAGTATCTTGCGGTTGAAGCGCAAAACCGTTCCAAGAACGGTACTTTGACGCAGGAATGGCTGACCAAGCATCCGGCGGCGGATTTGCAGTACGGCGCGGTGCTCGGCGAGAACAACGCGGTCGAGAAAGAGATTACGATCGATCCGCTGTACAGATCCTATCATGCGACGGGCTTGTATTTGCCTGCGGGCGAAGCGGTGACCGTGCGCGTCGAAGGTCTGAATGAGAAGAAGGGCGAAAAGATTTCCGTCTTCGTCGGATTGCAGAATTCGCTCGCATGGCGCGGCGATGTCCGGTATGCGGAAGCGGAGATCGCCGCGATCACCGACGGATTCCAGAACGTAAAATACGCCAATCCCGGCAGCGATACGTTCTTTAACAAAGCGGATATCGTTGCGGCGGCAGGCAATTTCTTCGAATACAACAACGCATCCAGACACGATTTCATGCAAAGTCAGTATGAACGTCAGAATAATCGTGCGCCTTGGGTCACGGCGGAATTCGTATTCGACCACAACGGCGAATACACGATCGGCACGCATTTCGGCGGAGTCATGCACATCAATCCGCGCAACAGTTATTCGCAGGTCAAGACGACGTTCCGCGGAGCGGTCGAGACGCCGCACTACATTCTCGGCGTTACGACGCCCCAGTATTTCGAACAGTATCTCAAAGACGCGCCCGGCGTCGTCGGCGTTATCGATACCGAGAACGGACAGCTGGTCGGACCGACCGGAGAAATGGGCACGAAGTCTTACATGCGCGGCATCAAGACCGACGAAGTGGATAAACTCGCGATGCTGTGGCACTCGTTCTTTGCGGTCAACGAATCGTTTACCGGCGGCACATACAACCGACACAATCTCGTGATGTTTGACTGGCACGTGCCGGCAGGCGCGGCGGTTGCGCTCGGCAATTACGTATATGCATGTCCGACGGGGTGGTTCTCCGATGCGACGAATTATCGCAGACTGCTCAACGGCGGCACATGGGGTACGTTGCACGAGATCGGACACAATCACGCCAGTTCCAACGGCACGTTCTGGGGATTCGGCGACGGCAAAGAAGGCGAAGTACACAACAATGCGTTGACGACGCTGGGATATCTGATGTTCTGCGATATCGGCACGCAACGCAATGAAAACGGAGTCCCCGCCGAGCACGGCTTTGTCGCGCATCCGTATTTTTCGTTGTTGCATTCGATCAATCTGACGCAGCGCCCGTATACCGATTACAGCCAGTTCGATTATTTCGATATGCTCAGCATGTATTCCAACATCATGCATTCGTTCGGACCGGAAAAGTTCTACGAATTGCTGTATTCGTATAAGGATAAATCGTCTTACGCCGAAGAAGGCGGCAATCAGCGCTCCGAATTCGCATATCGCTGTTCGTTGATTTACGGCATGGATTTCCGTACCTATTTCAATACGGTTTACAAGGCGAATATCACCGATAACATGTTCTCGGCGGAACAGCTTGCCGAGATGAGCGCTTTGCCTACCTACCATCCGATCGCTTGTTATTATGCGGGCGGCATCGACGGCGTCAAGACGGGCGGAGATTATCGCGTTGCGTACGGCAGTCCCGTCGTCATGGATCTTTTAGGCAAGACGATCTCGACCACGACGTTTGAAATCGTATCGGTCGGCAAACCGAAACACGGTTCGATCCGCCCGTTGGGCGAAGGCAAATACGAGTACACGTTCAATCCCGAATATACGGGAACGTTCGACGATTTTGATTTTTTGGTCAAACTTTCGGACGGCGTGATCCATAAACTCAACGTGTCGTTGCGTATTTCGTACAACGGAGCGAAAATCACTTCTTATAAAGGCGTCGCGCAAGTGCGCGGCGAACAGATGTGGGCGTCCGCGGAATCCGAAATCGCCAAATTGGAACCGGTCGTGACCGCGGCGCTCGGCGCGAATATCGCGGCCTACAATTCCGGCAAAGATTGGGAAGTTCGCGTTGCGGAATACTACTGGCGCGCGCCCAAGAGCGGTTCCGTGCGTATTTCCGCGGCGAGCGACGATGCGTTGCGCGTGTATTTCGGCGATTCGTTTGAGACGGCGACGCAGATTTTGGAACTCAATTCGTACAACACCGGATTCAATGATTCCAAGAGTGCGACTGTGACGGTGGAAGAAGGCAGATTTTATGCGGTGCGGCTGTTCAATCTGAATACGGGCGGACAGGGATCGGCGCAGATTGCGATCAAATACGACGGCGAAGAAACTTACGTAAGCATTGCCAACGATCAGGTATTTCATCCCGACGTGTCGCAGGAATCGGAGATCGAAAACTATATCTACGAGCCAAAGTATATCGTATCCAAGAAAGATAACGTCAAGTTGTCAATCACCGGTACAGATAAGCGCGTATGGCAGGTCGTTCGCGCACCCGAAAATATCGAAGGGGGCAGATATGCGATCGAGCAGATGCAAATCAAAGACGATGACGGCAATGTCGTCGAAGTGCGCGAAATGAAAACGGATAAATGGTCGTATTTGGTCGACGGTTCGACCGGTACGATCCTGCATACCGCGTGGAGAGGCAATTTGCCCAAGATCACGCCCGAGCAACCGCATGAATTCGTCGTCGATACCGGAGCCGTGCAGTCGTTCAACTTTATCAGCGTCGTGACGCGCAACAACGTCAACTCGTATATTACGGATTACGATATGTATATCTCCGAGACGTTGGACAACTGGGGCGCGCCGATCGCAAGCGGCAATCGCGATTCGTATAAAGGCACCATGATTACGGAGAAGTTCACGACCGTACAGGGTAGATATATACGCATAGTCGTCAAGGGAACGACGGGCGGCACGTTCTCGGTGCTTGCCGAGATCGACGGCGGAATCCAGTCGCAGACCCAACGCGTCGTACCGTCGACCAGTCCCAAGCTGTTTGCGACCAAGCACTGGCAAAATTCCGGTGAAATTTCGTCCGAACCCAGCGGCTATCTGGTCACCAGCCGCAAGAATCAGAAAGTCGTCGTCAAGTTCAAGGGAGACAGTTTTGCGCTGTACGCGGCGAGCGGCGAAGGTTACGGATCGTTCAAGGTCAAATTGGACGGCAAACAAGTCGCAACCGTAAGTCTCAACGGCGCAACGGAAGCGCGCAAACTCGTCTACAACGTAGAAGAACTACAAGATAAGGAGCATACTGTGGAAATTATTACGACCGATTCGGGAAAAGTCATGTTGAACGTGTTGGGCATCTCTTACACGTCGGAACTGCTCGGCGCGTCCAATATCTATTTGGAACGCGGACTGGCGATTTCGTTGACCGTATTCATTTTGTTGTTCGCCGCGGTGTTGGCGGTGTTGATATCTTTGATATTCGCACCCAAATTCCGCAAAGCCATGTTCTCCAATCGGCTGATCGAAAAACTCGACAATCGTCCCAAACGCGAGAAGAAATCGAAAGCAGGCAAAAAGGCGAAAGACGAAACCGCCGCGGACGTCGAGCCGGATGCGAGCGCGAAAGCGAAGCCTGCGGCTAAAAAATCCGAAGTCGCGGAGAAGTCCGCAGATGCGCCGAAAGCGACTGCCAAGACCGAACCCGCGCCCAAGAAAGAAGAAGCGGTAAAGAAACCCGTCTCCGAGCCGAAGGCGACCGCCAAGGCGGAATCCGCGCCGAAAAAGGCGGAGCCTGCAAAGAAATCCGCAACCGAATCGAAGGCGACCGCCAAAGCGGAACCCGCTCCGAAAAAAGCGGAGCCTGCAAAGAAGCCCGCCGCCGAGCCTAAGGCAAGCGCCAAGAGCGCGGCAAAGCCTGTGGCAGCGCCGAAGAAAACGAGCGCGGCGACTCCGAAAACCAAAAAATAAGTTCGGGACATGATCCGATGCGAGCGGCGCGGAACCGATGCGGTTGCGCGCCGTTTTGCATACGCGTCGCGCGTTGTCGATATGACGGATGGGCGGATTGTCGTCCGTGTCGCGGTCGGCGCATAATTTGTCGTCCGCTCGGCGATAAAAGTAGAGACGCCGCGGCGGGAGCATTTGCGCGCCTGTCGTCCTTGCGTGACGGAGCGGATGTCGGGAGACGTCCGATCGCATTCGCGTATTTCGCGTATACGGCGGCGCGACCGTCGGCAAAGATCGCTCGGATGCGACATTTGTCCTGCAAGTCGCGGGGGACGGATTGTTTGCGAGTAATTGACTTTGCGCGCGAAGTAGCCTATAATAAGGGCGTTGAGAAAGTTCGCGAAGGAGAGCGGTATGAAATATCTCGTAATACTCGGGGACGGCATGGCGGATTATCCGCTTGCGGCGTTGGGAGACAAGACGCCGCTTGCCGTCGCGCAAAAACCGAATATCGACCGACTGTGTCGCGAAGGAGAGCTGGGACTCGTGCGCACCGTGCCCGACGGTATGAAGCCGGGCAGCGACGTCGCCAATTTGTCGGTCATGGGCTATGCGCCGGACAAATTTTATACCGGACGCTCGCCGTTGGAAGCGCTGTCGATCGGGATCGATCTGGCGGCGGACGACGTCGCGGTGCGTTGCAATCTCGTGACGCTGTCCGACGAAGCGGAATATGCGGACAAGACGATGGTCGATTACAGCGCGGGCGAAATCGGTACGGACGAAGCGCGTGTGTTGATCGAATATCTGCAAACGAAATTGGGCGAGTCCGATCTGCGGTTTTATACCGGCGTCAGCTATCGGCATTGCACGGTGTTGTCGCACGCGCAGACCGGCACCGAATATACGCCGCCGCACGATATTTCCGACCGTGTGATCGGCGCTTACCTGCCCAAGGGCAGATACGGCGATCGGATTTGCGCATTGATGCGCCGATCGTACGAGTTGTTGCGCGAACATCCCGTCAATCTGGCGCGGATCGCGCAGGGCAAACGTCCCGCCAACAGCATTTGGCTGTGGGGCGAAGGCACGCGTCCCGCGCTCGAAGATTTCCGGACGAAATTCGGATTGCGCGGCGCGGTCATCAGTGCGGTCGATTTGCTCAAAGGCATCGGAAAAGGCGCGCGCATGCGCGTCATCGAAGTGCCGAATGCGACGGGCACGTACCATACGGATTTTGCCGCCAAAGCGCGCTTTGCGGCGGATGCGTTGGAGCAGGATTGCGATTATGTGTACCTGCATATGGAAGCGGCGGACGAATGCGGGCATCAGGGCGACGTCGAGCACAAGGTGCTTTCGATCGAACGCATCGACAGCCGCGTCGTCGGATATCTGCGCGACAGATTGGACGAGATCGGAGAGCCGTATCGGATTTTGCTGATGCCCGATCATCCCACGCCGTGCGCGCTCAAAACGCATGTGTCCGATCCCGTACCGTATATCCTGTATCGGTCGGACGGCAAAAATGCGAGCGGCGCGGAGCGCTATGACGAGGCGCACGCCCGAGCAAGCGGCATATATTATGCGGATTGCATGCAATTGATAGACAAATTCATTCGGGAGGACTGACATGAGAGACTCGGATACCGAATATACGGAAAGCAACTTTACGAGCGAGCGCGAAGCGTTCGAACTCGACATTCGACAAACTGCGGACGAATCCGTAAACGTTGCGCCCGACGACGCAGCGTCGGAAGATGCGCAAGCATTTGCGGAGACCGACGCGGCGCAAGCGGCGAACGAAACCGTAGACGACGTCCAAGAAGATGCCGAAGTCGCGGAAAACGACGCGCAGATCGATACGAAGCAAGTTGCGGATCAAACCGCGGACGATGTGCAAGACGACGTGAAAATGCAAAGCGCGGAGTTCGCGACGGACGATATCGCAGACGAAGCGCAAGAGGACGCGCAGACGGAAGTTGCGGAAAACGACGAGCAGATTGATGCGGAACAAATCGCAGACGATATGCAAGACGAGCCGGACGAGGAAATCGCAGAAAGTTCCGCGCCGTTCGATACGGATCAACAAACGGACGAAATCACCGACGACGCGCAAGAGGACGCGCAAACGGAAGTTGCGGAAGATCCCGCGCCGTCCGATGCGGAACGGGATGCGGAGTCGAGCACGCGGGAGCAGGTCGAAGAACCCGATCGCGAAGCATTGCCGACATATGTTGCGAAAGAGCAAAACAAGCCGCGCAAACCTTTGACGCCCAAAGCGAAGAAAGCGATTGCGATCGGAGCCGTTGCGGTGTTGTTGATCGTCGGCATCGTGCTCGGGATTACATTGCCGATTTATTTCCACTACAAAGACAAAATCATGGTGCACGGCGCGGAGGACTTTGCCAATGTGGACAAGGGCAATCATTACGTGCTCGCGGAAGACGTCGTCGTCGACGGCGATTTGGATCTGTCGCAGTACGGCAATCTGAGCATCGATTTCAATACGCATACGTTGACCGTCAACGGCACGCTCAAATATGCGACGGACGGAAGCAAAGATGCGATTGCGCTGGGCAATACCGCAAAAGGCGCATATGTGGAAGGCGGCGCACTTGTCGTACGGGATTTGCAGATTTCCGCGCCCAATGCGGACGTCAAGATCCTGTCGAGCGTACAGGCGCAGACCATTCGCGTTACGGCGGGATCGGTATCGCTGGCAGCGGCAAGCGCCGCGTCCGATATCGTGCTGGGCGCACAGTCGGTGAAACTTTCCGGCAACATCAGCGTTGCGGAAGGCGCGAAACTGGAAATTCAAAATTGCGGCGACGCATACGTCAATGCGAATGTCGTCGGAGATCTGCAATTGACGCGTTCGCATGTCGCGGTTGCGTCCGGAGCGCGCTTGCACGTGTTGCATTTGGATGCGGACAGCAGCGCGGAGGTATCCGGCAGTATCGAAACCGAGATCGTCGGCGGCGCTAAGGTCGCGATGTTGCAGGGGCATCATTGCAATTCGTATCGAGAGATCGGCGTGCTCGCGATCGATCGCAGCAATGCGGGCGACTATCAGGCGTTCCGTTGCGGCAAAATTCTTGCGCTGGAAACGTTCCCGATGCCGGGCGATTTGGTCGTCGAAGAACGTCCCGACGGCAGAATCTACGCAGTCAGCGGCAAGGTCAATCAAGCGTCCGAATACGAGTTTACGATCGACGATCAGACGGTGGTCATACAGATCAATCCCAATACGGACGAGTTCCCGCAGACGGACATCACCGAAAAGATGCGCCAAGGCGGCGCGGGCAGACACAGCATTTCCGTGCGTGCGCTGGGACAGTACGATTTTGCCAAGTTGGAAGAATATCCGGACGGTTCGATCGTATATCTGAGCGGCGAACGCATCGCGACGGTTTACACGTATTCGATTACGTTGGATACGCCGTCCAAACTGCGCGTCGATCGTGCGGGCGAAAATAACGAATCCGTGATTCTGTCGTTCGACAGCGTTTCGTTTGCGGACTATTACGAGATTGTGATCGGCGGCACGACGCTGACGGTCGAGCGTACCGATACCGAACGCGTGGAATTCGACATCACCACGCAGGTCGCGTCGGTCGGCGCGTACGGCATTCGCGTCAGCGCGTACAGCAAGATCGCCGAGATCCGCGCGTCCAAACAGGCAATGATCTCGTACGTTACGACGGGCACGCATGCCAAGGTATCCGCGGACGGCGCGAGCGCGACGTATCGCGGCGGTATGTTGACGGTCAACTGGGCGGCGGTCGATACGGCGCAGTCGTATCAGGTCGTGCTCGATCTGATTCAGAACGGCGAACGCGTTACGGTCAACAACGTATGCTCGACGACGCAGTTTGCGGTAGAGTTGCCGCAAGACACCCAAGTCGTCGGCGTGCGCGTGCGCGTATGCAAGAGCGGTTATTACGAGGCGAGCGGCGATACCGTCATCGCGGTCGGCGAATAAAATAACGTCCAGGATGCTTTTAACGGTCGGCGGCGCAATGCGTCGCCGATTTGCGTTGCCATCGGGCGGCACCCGCGGCGCGGAAGCGGCATAGTATACACTATGGTTTACAGCTTGCACGGGGTCGGATACGAAGGATTTCTGCACCAATACAGCACGCTTCCCGCGCGGGGAGACACCGTAATCGTCGCGGCGAACGACGCGGCAGACGTGGATTTGAGAGCGGAATACGACGGAACGACGCACGTGTTGGGCGATTGGATGCGATTGTCCGCGGAGATGGAGATCGACGTATTGTTGCCGATGCGCGCGCGTGTGGACGGACGCGTATACGAGAGCGTCGCGGTTTTGTCGCGCGGCAGCGTGCTGGGCGTGAGCGACGCGGTGCGCCCGACGGCGGATGTGCGCGCAGGGCGGGAATTGCGCGCATATCGTTTGCCGCGCGGCATCGTCGGCATATCGGTCGGACAGGATATTCGGTATCCGCAGTTGTGGGAGCCGTTTGCGGGACAGGTGTCGCGGTTGTATCTGCTCAGTCGCGCATACTGCAACGGCGCGGACGTGGCTTGCGCGCGTGCCGCCGCGATCGGCTGCGGATGTCAGACGATTGCGGATTTCGACGACGCGAGCGTCTGCATTCGCTCGGACGGCGTCGTCGAGCAAGTCGAGTGCGGCAAGTTGCGCCCCTTTTTCAAACGTCCGCATATCGATGCGCCGTATCGAATCGCGCAAGTGCCGTTTACGTTGGAAGGCGCGCGCGATTGACAAAATCCGACGCGTTCGGACACGATCGGACACGTTATGCGTCGCCGCGGGCTTTATACTGGGAGCATGAATACGACGTTCCCATCTCCCAAATCCATTCCGAAATATCTGGCAACGATGCTGTTGTTTTATTTTGCCGCGCGCGCAAGACTGCCGGAGATGCCGTTCGGCTTTGCCGCGGGGCTGTATGCCGGATTGGTATACAGCCGCGGATATGTCTGGTTGCTCGCGCCGATGTACATCGCGGGATGTCTGTTGGCGGATTGTTCGATCGGCGGCATCGTGTACGCGGCGTTGCCGGTACTCGTGCTGACGACGGTGCGATTGGTATACGACAAGCTCGCGCGTCCGCTCAAAGCGTGGGAAGTACAACTCTATCACGCCGCGGTCATCGCCGTCGTCGCAGTCGTACAGGCGATTCTCGTGCATCCGGTCTGGTCGGCGGTTACGACTGTGCTGTCGATCGCGTTTGCATACTTTGCGACGATCGTCTGTTACGGCGTGCTCGTGCGCGGCGTGCGGCACAGGTTGAGCGCGGACGAAAAAGTCGGCGGCATCGTATTGCTCGCGATATTGGGCTGGGGATTGTATCGGGTGCAGTGGGGCGGATTTCGTCCGTACTGGATCGTATTGGCGGCGGCAATCGTCTACGGCGTATTGCATATGCCCGCGGCGGGAGCGATTCTGTTGTCGTTCGGCGTAGCGCTCGGCGGCGCGATTGCGACAAAAGATTTATCCGTTGCCGGCGGCGCGGTTGCGATTTGTTTGATCGGCGCGCCGTTTGTCCGTCTGCCCAAAGGCGGCATGTGGTTGACATTGGCGGCGATCCTGTTGGCGGACGTGTTGGTCGGCATTTATTTCGGGTGTTTCGGCGGGTATGATTGGAAGCATCCGTTGGCGTTCGGGATCGGAATCCTGTGCTATGCGGTATTGCCCAAACGCGCGCGCGAAAAATTGCCCGATTATCGTCCTACGGACGGTACGATCGGCGCGCGCAACTGGATGTCGCATACCAAACGCGATTTATCCGAACGCTTATTGCTCGTGTCGCGCGTGTTTTACGAAATGGCGGATGCATACGGCTCTTGCAGCGGGATCGTCCCCGAACCGGATCGCGCGCTTGCGCCGCTGGCGCAGGAGTTGGCGAGCAAAACTTGCGTCAATTGCGAACGACGCGCCGAATGCATGCAGGCGCTCGGCGGGCAGACGGCAAGCGTGATGGAAAGCATCGTGGACAGCGCGTTGCGCACGGGACGGGCGATGCTCGACGACGTGCCCAACTTTCTGCATGCGCGTTGTATTCGGATTCCGGCGTTGCTCGCCAACTGCAATTCGCTCGTCGCAGCGTATCATGCGCGCAGAGAAAGCGGGCAGGCGTTCGATCGCGATCGGGCGATGATGTCCGCGCAACTGGCGGGCGTGGGGAGCGTGCTCGGGGAGTTTGCATGCGACGTCGAAGGCGCGGTCAGCGTCGATCGCGCGCTTGCCGATCGGATGAGCGAGGAACTGCGTTATCACAACGTCGTGTGCAGCGAAGTTACCGTGATTGCCAAGCAACAGGCGCAAGAGATATTCTTAGTCGTCCGCACGCAGGACGCCGCCAAACCGTCGGTGCGCGAGACCGCCCAACAAGTGCTCGGCGTGCGCCTGATCGAATGCGAAGCGGCGCGCGCGTTGTCGGCGGATCGGGTGTGCGTGCATTATGCGACGGCGCCCAAATTCGATATGACGTTCGGGAGCAGTCAATTTACCAAGCCGGGCAGCGATGCGAGCGGCGACAGCGTGTCGGTCACGCGCATGCGCGCAAACCGCTCTTTGGTCGGCATTTGCGACGGTATGGGATCGGGCGCGCAGGCGGAGCAGTCCAGTCGCGCGACGCTCGATATGATTTGCAATTTTTACAAGGCGGGTTTGGACAACGCGCGTTCGATCGCATTGGTCAACCGTTTGCTCGTCGATATGGGGCAGGAGCGGTTCAGCGCGCTCGATTTGTGCGTCGTGGATCTGGACAATGCAACGGTGGACTTTGTCAAACTGGGCGGAGTCATGAGCTTTATCCGTCGGGATACGGACGTGCAGATCATTCCGTCGCAGGCGTTGCCGATCGGCATCGTCGAAGAAGCGCGTCCGCAGGTGCGCAGAGAACTGTTGCAACCGGGCGATATGGTCGTGCTCGTATCGGACGGCATCGTCGACGCGCTGACCGAAGACGGCGTCAAACTGATCGTCGATCAGATCGGTACGCTCAATCCCCAGACGCTTGCCGACGAATTGCTGCGTCAGGCAGAGCGCAAAGGTTTGCAGGACGACGCGAGCGCGGTCGCATTCCGGATATTCCCGTTTGTATAACGCGCGCACGGCGCGGACGTAAAAAGCATTGCTTTTCGGGGTAAATTCCGATATAATATAACTATGTTCGGATCGGAGATTTGCGCCCGTCTTTCGCAGATGCGTCGCGTCGCGCTTGCCGTCAGCGGCGGGCGGGACAGTATGTGCATGCTTGACGCGTTTGCGCGGTTTTCGCCGTGCGACGCGTTTGTCGTTCACGTGCATCACGAGCTGCGCGGCGCGGAGAGCGATGCGGACGAACGACTCGTACGCAGCGCGTGCGAGCGGTACGGACTGGAATGTCGCGTGCATCGTTGCGACGTCCGCGCGTATTGCGCGCGCGAGCGCGTCGGGATCGAACAGGGCGCGAGACAGATGCGGCGCGCGATATTTGCCGACTTGATTGCGAGCGGCGATGCGGAGCGCGTATTGACGGCGCATCACGCGGACGATCGCGCGGAGAGCATTTTGATGCACATGATGCGCGGTTGCGGCTTGTACGGTTTGCAGGGCATGCGTACGGACGACGGCGCGATCATGCGCCCGATGCTCGGCGCGACGCGCGCGCAGATCGACGAATACGCGGCGCGCAACAAGATCGAATATCGCGACGACGCGAGCAATGCGCAGATCGATTATACGCGCAATCATCTGCGGCACGAGGTTTTGCCGCGTATGGAGACGCTGTATCCCAAGGCGGGCGAGCATATCGCGCAATTGGGCGAAAAGATCGTCGGGCTGGTCGACGCGATCGAGCGCGAACTGGGCGATCCCGTCCGCGAAGAAGATGCGATCGTCATCGATGCGCAGTGGATGCAAAACAGTCCGTGGGCGAGTTATGCGGTGGCGCGGGCGTTGCGGTTGACGGGCGCGCAGACGGATGTGCATGCGGCGCAGATCGACGCGATCGTCGCTTTGGCGACGGCGCGCGCGGGCAGCAAAGTCGATCAGGGCGGCGCGGCGGTCGCGTATCGCCAGTACGATACGGTGGCGATTGCGCCGCGCAGCGAACCCGATTTGCGCGAATACGCGGCGCAGGAAGGACTGCGGTGCGGATTGGGTGGTCGTACGGTCTCGATCGGCGCATGCGAGCAAGATTGCGCGTACGCTACCCGACTCGATCGCAAGGCGTTGACGGACGCGACGGTGCGCACGCCGCGGCGGGGCGACCGACTGCGGATCGGAGACGGAAGCAAATCGCTCGCGGATTTTTTGAGCGAACGCAAGTTGCCTTTGCGCTTGCGCCAACGCATACCCGTCGTCGTAGCGAACGGGCGCGTGCTCGCGGTGTTGGACGCGCGGGCGGCATATACAGAGCGCCCCGACGCGCAAGCGGAATGCGTATGGGTATGCGTAACGGATACGGGAGAAAAAGTCTATGGAACGGATACGGGAAATTTATCTTGACCGCGAGACGATTGCGGCGCGCGTCGCGCAGATGGGCGCGCAAATCACGCGGGATTATTGCGGTAAATCTTTGTACGTCGTCTGCGTGCTCAAAGGGTCGATCGTCTTTTGCGCCGATTTGATTCGCGCGATCGAGTTGCCGGTGCAGTTGGATACGATGTCGGTTTCGAGTTACGAAAACGCGACCGTTTCGTCGGGCAACGTGCGCATCCGCCAGGATTTGTCGCACGACGTTGCCGGCAAAGACGTGTTGATCGTCGAAGACATCATCGACAGCGGGCGTACGATCGCGGCGTTGACCGGAGTTTTGCGCGCGCGCAATCCGGCGTCCGTTCGGGTTGCGACGCTGTTGGATAAGCCGTCCAGACGGGAGACGGAGATTCAGGGAGATTATGTCGGGTTTACGATTCCGGACGCGTTTGTCGTCGGTTACGGACTCGACTATGCGCAGCGTTACCGCAATCTTCCGTATCTGGCGGTGCTGGAAACGGAATAATCGAAGGAATTTTGCAAATATGACATACTGCGACAGGAGACAACGCGTATGATCGAATCGCAATCGATCGCGCAATACATTCCGGACGAACTGCGGCGGCTTGCGTCGTATTTTCCGCAGGACGCGCCGTTGTATGTCGTCGGCGGATTGGTGCGACAGGCGTTGCTGGGCGCGGTCGCGGACGATCCCGATATCGATCTGGCAAGCGCGTTGCCGCCGGAGCGTTTGCAGGCGTGTCTTGCGGATACGCCGTTCGGGATCAAACCCGCCAGTCCGCGTCTGGGTACGGTGATCGTCGTCGGAGAGCGACGCTACGAGTATACGGCGTTTCGGATCGACAGTTATCCGACGGACAGCGGCGCGCATGCGCCGTTGCAAGTGCGGTTTACCGACGATCTTACGTTGGACGCGCGGCGCAGAGATTTTCGATGCAACGCGATCTATTACGATATTCGGCGCGACGAGATCGTCGATCCGACGGGCGGCGTCGCGGACATCGAAGCGCGCGTGCTCGATTGTGCGGACGATCCGGATCGGGTATTGTCCGAAGACGGATTGCGGTTGATGCGCTTGGCGAGATTTCAATCGAGATTGGGATTTCGGATCGCGCCGCGCACGTACGACGCGGCGTGTCGGCTGTGCGATCGGCTCGACGATATTTCGCCGGAGCGCATCGCGGCGGAACTGGAATATCTGTTGGACGGCGATTTCGTCGCGGACGCGCTGCGTACGATGCGCGATACCGGCATGCTGGCGCGCGTGTTGCCCGAACTGAGCGCGGGAGACGGATTGGCGCAGAATCCGCAATATCACCGTTACGACGTGCTCGAACACAGCATACGCGCATGCGCATACGCGCCGCGGTCGGCGCGACTGGCGGCGTTGCTGCACGATGTGGGCAAACCGCCGTGCATGGCGCGCGACGGCAACTGCTATCGGCATGCGGAAGAAGGCGCGCGGTTGACGTGCGAGATCCTGACGCGGTATCGGTATCCCAAACGGGAGATCCAACGCGTGACGCGATTGGTCGCCGCGCACATGCTGGCGATCAAGCGCGATATTCGAGAGAGCAAATTGCGCGTGTTTTGCGCGCAAAACCGCGATATTCTGCAAGATCTTGCGGCATTGATGCGCGCGGACGCGCGGGCGACCGGATATGCGACGGACGAGTCGGATTTTGCGGCGCGTATGCTCAAAACGTATGCGGATATGGTTGCGGACGGCGTTCCGCTCGATCCGCGACAGCTCGCGATCGACGGCGACGCGCTTGCGACGATCGGCGCGCGGGGCAAACAAATCGGCGAAACGTTGGACGCGTTGTGGCGTATGTGCGTGATGCAGAATCTGCCCAACGAACGCGAGCCGTTGACGCAGGCGGCGCGGCGCGCAATCGAGCGACTACAAAAGGAGAACGAATAAGATGGACACGGCACAGATCGTATTGGCGGCGATCGCGGCAATCGGCGCGTTGGCGGCGGTCGGGATCGGGATCGCGGCGCTTGCGAGCAGCAAACGCCCCGCGGGCGCGGATAACGAGCAATTGGATCGCATCACCGACAATTTGCAGGAAGCGGTGCAGATGATCAAGGAATACACCGAAGCGTCCGACAAGCAGACGCGCGAAATTCTCGTACAGGCGATCGCGTCGTCCAACAACGCGATGATCGCGACGTTGCAACCGTATATGAATACGTTTTCCAAACAGATCGACAGCGTATTGGACAAGATCGAGCGCAATCTCGGCGAGATCCGCGCGCAGATGCAGACGGGGATACAGGCGATCGGCGTACAGCTCAATCGCGAATTGTCCGAAGTGCGCAAGGAAAACGGCGACACGCTCGAACGTCTGCGCCGCGACAACCGCGAACAACTGGAAACGATGCGCGCGACCGTCGACGAAAAATTGTCCGAAACGCTGGATACCCGCGTCAAAAACGCGTTCCAACTGGTCAGCGAACGACTGGACGCGGTGCAAAAGGGATTCGGCGAAATGCGAGAACTGTCTTCGCAAGTGGGCAATCTCAATCGCGTGTTCACGAACGTCAAGACGCGCGGCGGCTGGGGCGAAGTGTCGTTGGAGAGTCTGCTCGAACAAATCCTTTCGCCCGAACAGTACCGCAAACAATTCCAGATCAATCGTCGCTCGCAGGAGCGTGTGGATTTTGCGATCGTCATGCCCGGGCAGGCGGGAGAGACGGTATATTTGCCGATGGACGCGAAGTTCCCGATGGACGCGTACGAACGTCTCGTAGACGCAAGCGAACACGGCAATTCGGACGACATCGCCCGCGCGCGTCGCAATCTGATCGACAGCGTCAAGACGCAGGCGAGAAGCATCCGCGACAAATACATCAAGCCGCCTGCGACGACCAATTTTGCGATCTTGTACCTTCCGGTCGAAGGATTGTATGCCGAAGTCGTCAAAAACGGCGCGCTCGTCAGCGATTTGCAGACGGATCTGCGCGTGACGGTTTGCGGACCGACGACGTTGGCGGCGTTGCTCAACAGTTTGCAGACGGGTTTCAATACGCTCAAAATTCAAAAGCGCAGCGGAGAGATCGTCCGATTGATGGGGGCGTTCCGCAAAGACTTTTCGACGTTTACCGAATTGATCGGCAAGGTGCGTTCCAATGCCGAAAAGGTCGTGTCGTCTCTGGACCAGGTCGACAAACGCAACGACATCATCTGCAAAAAACTGTCCAAAGTGGACGTGACCGATTATCCGGAACTGGGCGATGCGACGCAAGTCGCCGCGGATTGGATACAAGGAGACGCAAGTGAAGATTGATCTGCATATCCACAGTACGGCGAGCGACGGCAGCGATACGCCCGAGCAGATCGTCGAACGCGCGGCGCGTTCGGGGATGGAAGCGATTGCTTTGACCGACCACGACAGCGTGGGCGGTCTGTCGCGCGCGCGGGAAGCGTGCCGCGGGACGAACGTTGCGCTCGTGGACGGGATCGAATTGTCGACGTATTCCACGACGGAGATTCATATTCTCGGATACGGCATCGATCCGCAAAACGCAAATTTGCTCGAACGCTTGGAGACGTTTGCGCAGATGCGTCGCGAACGCGCGGCGGAAATTCTTGCCAAATTGCGCGCATATCGGATCGAACTGGATGCGTCGCAGTTGGACGGATTGCCCAACGTCGGACGCATGCACATTGCCAAAATGCTCGTATCCGCAGGCTATTGCGCGAACGTGCCGGAAGCGTTCGACCGTTATCTCGGACAGAACGGCTGCGTATATTGTCCGTCCAAACGCATCATTCCGTCGCACGGCGTGCAGCTGATACGGGATGCGGGCGGCGTAGCGGTCATCGCGCATCCGATGCGACTGTTGACGAGCAACCGTTTGCAGGATTTGATCGACGGACTGCGTCCGTACGGCTTGGAAGGCTTGGAAGTCTATTATCCGTCGCACGACGCCAAGACGGCGGATCGGCTTGCGCGGATCGCGCAACACAATCGTCTTTGGATGACGGGCGGCAGCGATTACCACGGAGAGAATCGCGGCAATATCGAGATGGGTTGCGTGCGTTGGTCGCCCGATAAAGCTTTGAAAAAACGTCTGTCGATTTGATTGCGCCGGCATGCGCGTCGGGCGGATGATAGAAACCGCAATCGCGTACATACTATCGGCGTGAGAGTTGCAAAGAAGTGGATTTTAATCTCGTTGTTGGCGATCATCGCGGCGGCGACGTTCGGATGGGGGCTGTATACGACGCGCGCGATGCGGGCGGCATGCGTTTTGCAGGCATCGGACGGAGCGGTCGCGATTTTGACGGCGGATAACGGACAAAGCGCCGCGGCGAACGAAACGCGCGGCATGCGTCGCATCGCGTCCTTCCGCACATCGATCGCGACGTCCGGCGCGGATCGCAGGCACAACGTCGCGTTGGCGACGTCCAATTTTTCTTGGTTGGCGGTACAGCCGGGCGGAGTTTTGTCGTTTAACGCGGTCGTCGGATTGCGTACGATCGAGCGCGGATATCGCGAAGCAAAAGTCATCGTCGGAGGAGAATACGTACCCGGCGTCGGGGGCGGCGTGTGTCAGGTATCCAGTACGCTGTACAACGCTTGGATCCGCGCGGGCTTGGGCGTCGAATCGGTGCGCGCGCATTCGTTGCCGTCTTCGTACTGCGATTTGTCGCAGGACGCGACCGTGACCGAATGGATCGATCTCGTACTCGTCAACGACAGCAACGCCGACGTTTTGATCAACGGATATTTGGACGGCGATCGCGTCGTATTCGATTTATACGGCACGCCGAGCGGTTATGAGATCGAGATCGTCTCCGAGATCGAGCGCACCGTCCCGCCGCCTGCCGCGGAGACGATATACGTGCCGACGTTGGATGGGTACGGCGCGATTCAAACGGACGAATACGGTTCTTACGTCACGTTGCGCGCGTCCAAAAACGGACTGTGTACCCTTGCGCGAGAGATTCGCAGACGCGACGGTCAAATCGTTTCCGAACGCGTGCTGCGTCGCGATACGTACGCGACGGTACAGGGCAAAATCGCGCGCGTGCAGTCTGCGTCGGATACGCCCTGATCATTCCGATCTTAGACGGATCTCGACGCGCAAAAGCATTTTCTGCAAATAGTCGGGATCGTCTTTGTATTCCCAATATTTGCCCAACGATCCGTACGCCGTCTCGCCCAAGAAGAATACGTCCGCGCCGTTGGATTTTGCATATTCGTAGCAGTTTAAGATATCGTTTCGTACATTCGTTTCGATGCGCGCGCGTTCCGTATCGGACAGCGCGACGTCGAACGCGTCGTGGTCCAGATTGGAATTCTGCGCATTGCGGATGATCATCGTGATCGTCAGGACGACTTCGCGCGTATCGCGGTTGTAGGTGCGGTCGCAGCGGCTGCGTACGAGCGTGGCTTCGGACAGTTTGCCGCGATCGTCTTCGTAGGTCAAGATGCCGTCGTCGAGCGCAAACAGCACATAACTCAATCCCCGACTCTGTTCGCGGTTGAGTTGGCAGCAATATCGGTCGCGCGTATACACGAGGGTATTGCTCACGTCGAGCAGATAATACGGCTCTTTGTCGTCGCCGCCTTGTCCGCCGTTGCTGATCGGTTTGTCCGTCTCTTTGCGGACGACGATCGGCATATACGACGTCTGTCCGACGTGCGTATAGTGCATGAAGAAGGTTTTCAGGTTGGTCGGTATGACCGAGCTTTGGTTGTGACCGCTTTGCAGAAGTCGTTGCAGATGGTAGGAACTGACTTCGTTGATCGAGACTTTGGCGGTGAGGATGTCTTTGGCTTTGTCTTCGGCGCATACGAGCTGCACGTTGTCCGACACGATCGGCGACGCCATCATTTCGCGCAAGATGTCGGTGCGTCCGTCGTCGAGCATTTTTTTGCCGAGTACGATAACGGTCGTGTGCGCAAAACTCGCGATCGCGCCGATCGACGTATTCATTTCCGCCACGCATTCCTGAATCGTTTCGCCGCTTGCGGTAAAGATCGCAAAGTCGTTGCCGCCTTGCGTCTGTCCGCCGTTGCGGGGCAAAATGACCTGCGCGGACAGTTCGATTTGATTTTGATCGTCCAGATCGATTGCAATGCCGACCGCGACCGCGCGCGAAACGATGCTCGTCTGTACCGCCAAACCGTCATATATGATCAACAGCACGATAATGATCAAGATCATCAGCCATTTTTTGCCGGTAATTTTGCTCATGTCGATCTTTTTCATAGCGATTCTCCTTGGGGCGCGGCGGATCCGGAGCGTTCGGGCAGCGCTTTGGGACGCGGCGCGTCGTTCAGCGCAATCGGAAGACGCGCGTCGGATTTGCGATTGCAGATTCGGAGCGCGGTATACGCGATCATCGGGACGGCGTATTCGAGCAGTCCGAACAGATAGCGTATCCACGTCGTCGCGACGCGATATGCATTGCCGATCGAGCCGAGCGCAATCAGGACGATCGCGCCCATTGCAAGCGTGACGAGGATCGAACTTACGATCGCGTGTTTGCGCACAAAATAGTGCAAACACTGCGCAGCGCCGTACAGGATCAGCGACAGTTTGATCGTCGCCATCATCAGCCAGGCGCACACGGTCGGGAAGTCCACCGTTCCGAGCAGGAACGAGATTTTGTTGAAGATCGACAGCTTGCTGAACGCATTGGATACCAGCACGCCGCCTCCGCCGTAGATCGTTTGGAACGCCAGCATCAGCAGGACCGGACAGATCAGCGTCGCCAAAACGGTGAGAATGCCGTATACGCGCGATTTCTTTTTGGTCGGCACGACTTGCAAAAACAGCAAAGGCGTAAAATCGCCGAACCAGATCAGATGCCGATCCGCCGTCGTCCATACGCTTGCGTCGGGCTGGAAGGGCGAGAGATTGGACAAGCTGCCTTCCGCATGCGCGAACATGACGTTAAACAAAAACGCCGCCGCGAGAAACCAAAACAGGATTTCGCTCGTGCGCGCCAAGATATTGCCGCCTTTGTACGACAAATAGAACAGACACGGCAGCAGCGCAAGCATCGCGTAGCTCCACGTCGCATTGTCGAAGAGCGCGGTGCAGATATAATGCAGACTTTCGCAGCACAGGATCGAACCTTTGAACAGACTGCTCGCCAGTATCGCGAGCGCGAGTACGGCTTTGAGCCAGTCGGGCAGGTTGGATCCGAACAGCGACGCGCGCGATACGAATCCGTAGACGATGCCGAGCATGCCCAGCTCGATCAACATCATCCATGCCATCGTCAGATACGCCATGCGCCCCGCGCCTACGCTCAGGTATTGGGGCAGCATGACGACCTTAAAGCATACCGCGCTGATAAACGCCAGCAGAAAAAACTGCCGCGGATAGACTTGATAAGACGTTTGAGAAGTATTCATTTGCGGATCCTTGTACGGTTTTTGGTCGGAATCGTGTACGGACGTTCGTCCATATCGGTGACGTTGCTTTTCAAGATGCCGTCCTGCCAGTCATGGACGATCGCCGGCGCGAACGGCGCCAGGAACGACGTGCCCATGCTGTCCAGCGTGCACAGATAGGCGATCAGCATGATCGAGCACAGCAGCACGCCCAGCAGTCCCAGTACGCCCGCGATCGCGACGAAGAAGAATCGCAGCACGCTCGACGTATTGGATTCGTCCGGCACGCAGTACAGACCGATCGTCGATACCGCGATGACCAAGATCGCAGGAGTGGAGAGCAGACCGGCGTTGACCGCGGTTTCGCCCAGCACCATTGCGCCGACGATGCTCAGCGCCATACCCACGTACCGCGGCATGCGGATGGACGCTTCGTTGAGAATCTCGAATATGACGAGTACCAGCAGCATTTCCAGCGTCGGCGTCAGCGGAATGCCGTAGATCGAATTCATGATCGTGATCAGGAATTTGAGCGGAAACATCTGATACTGGAATTGTTGCAACGCGACATAGATCGCAGGCAATAAGATCGCGATCATGACCGCGATCAATCGAATGCCGCGGATCAGCGACGCGCGGTAGCTTTTGATATAATAGTCTTCGCTTGCCTGAAAGCTTTCGTACAGTACGAACGGCACCGTCAGTACCATCGGCGAGCCGTCCACGACGATCGCGATGCGGCCTTCCAGCATTTTGGCGGTCGCGATATCCGGCTTTTCGGTTGCGCCGACTTGAGAGAAGATCGACATCTTGTGATTTTCCAGATAGCGCGCGACATAGGACGATTCGATGATGCCGTCGCGATCGATCGTTTGCAGTTTGTCTTTGACCTGCTGTACGATCTTCGGATCGGCGACGCCGTCCAGCCAGGATATGACGACGCGCGTGCCCGTGTATTTGCCCAGCGTCAGCATTTCAAAACGCAGATTGGGCGTCGCCATGCGGCGGCGCAACAAAGTCAGATTGGTTTTGAAATCTTCGACAAAGCCTTCGCGCGGACCGCGCAACACGGTCGATACCGGAGGTTCTTGTATCCCGCGGATGCTGTATTGTTTTTCCGAGAAGACGAAGAACTGTTCCGCGCCGTCGATCAGCATGACGATATCGCCGCCTGCGATGTGCGTGATCGCCTGCTGTTCGTCGTCAACGCATTGCAACGGCGTCGTGACGAGCGTCGCCGCTTGGATCGCTTCGCCGTACGGCGGTTGCAGCGACTGCATCGCCTTGACCGGTCGCAGGATGTTGTTCTCGAACAGCAGTTTGTCGATAAAACCGTCCAAAAAGAAGACGCCGCCGTCCAACCCCGCGCATCGGAACGGGATCTGGACGACGTCCATCGTATTGCCGAACGTATCCAAAATACGTTGCGATATTTGCGCGTAATCCACTTTCATATCTCCAAGTGTCCCCGCCGGAGATAAAATTTATACGTTGGATCGCGCATACGGTCGGATAGGATATCGCCGCATCGCGATCGTACAAGGATGCGCAGCGTCGCGATTGCGCGCGAATACGCGGATGCGCCGTCATCGATCCGTACGTTCGGCGCGATACGGTTATCGGTTATTTGCGAGATAGACGAGAGGCGAAATATGTCCGAAAATCGCGCGTTTCGATAGCGAAATTCTTGTGAAAAACACAAGCAAAAAGTTCATGGAATATGATATTCCATGAACTATTTTAAGATATAGCCGCCGCGGCGACGGAATTTATAGGAAAAGTTATCAAAATTATAGGAAAAGCCTTGTAAAAATTTGCCTTTTCGCACTTTGCCGAACGATTGTCTTGACTTTATATAAATTAGTAGTTAAAATTGATATGTAAAAAAGTTCATGGAATATCATATTATATGAACTTTATTCGAATGGTTTGCGTGGCGATTGGGATAGGTAGAATCATCTGGAAAAGAAACTATGAATACATATCGGAAGAACATCAAAAGTCATCGTTGCGGCATAATCGTCTGCATTTTGCTGCTGACCGTATTTCTGTGCGGCGCGGCATGGTTTACGAGTCCCGATACCGCTTATGCGATGAACACGGGATCGGCAATCAAGGTCGGGGAATTGTTGTCCAATCATTACGAAACGCGCGCGGACGGCAAAGCATTCAACCGCGCGACGGTGGAAGATTTGCTCGAAGCGCTCGGCGGAGCGGGCGCGGGGCTTTCCCAAGTTTCGGCGTTGGGCGCGCAAACCGCCAAGCAATTGTACGACCGCAACGGCTCGCAGGATATCGTCGTGACGTTCGGCGGGTACGAATGGACGGTCACGCATCTCACGCAGGATAGAAACAACAATACGATCGTGACGCTGTGGCGGACCCAGTCTTCGGACATGTCCAAATTTAACTTGTGGGAGTCATCCGAGCCGGGTACGTATCCCAGCAACATGTACAGCACGAGCTATTTGCGCGCGAGTGCGCTCAACAGCGGCGGATGCGGGTATATCGAAAAGTACGGCGACACGACTTTGACGCAAGAACCGCAGAGCGCCTCGCACCCGTATGCGCGTTTTACGATGGGTACGGTCAACGACGCCAACGGCAACAATATGTCGTTGACGCAGTATTTGATTCGTCCGCGCGACGTCGCGTATCAGGAGACGGAGACGATCGTTGCGCTGCCGGGCGCGTTGTCGGACGGTTGGTATACTTGTCAAAACGAAGGTTACGGCGTGTTGAGCACCGAGCGGTATTCCCAAAACGATCAGAAGTGGAATTACAGCGAGACCAATGCCAACGGGGCAAAACCGCATTATACGGATTGGGCGGACGACTATTTGTGGTTGCCGAGCGTAGCGGAGACGGGATATGCGTCGTTGGCCGGCATTTGGGCATTGTCGAACAATCAACTTTCCAACGGCAGCAACAGCATGTGGGTGCGTACCAGCGACTACTACGGCGCGCAAAACATGCGCTCGTTGTCGGCGTCCGGCGGCAAAAGTTATACGACCGTCCAGACGACGCAAGCCGTGCGTCCCGCGTTGCATCTCAATTTGACGAAGGCGGTTGCGGACGTGAGCGACCCGATCGACGCGCCGACGTTGGGCGCGTCGCAGTCGGACAGAGTCAAGGCGTACAACGGCGCGGGACAGACGTTTGCGCTGAGCGATTACGATGCGGCGGACATGCAGATTGTCGCAGTCAGCGGCAAGGATCCGGCGGGCAACGCGATCGCGGGCGACGTCTCGTTCGATCCGACGGTCGGCACCGCGACGGCGAAGCATGCGGGGACGTATCGGATCGAAGTGGGGTTGACCGACTCGACGACGTCGTTCTGGACGAGCGGCGACGACAACAACGGCAAGCGGGAATATGTATTTACGATCACGCCCAAGCAATTGACGCTGGCATTGGACAACGACGTGCCGAGCGGCGTATGGAGTTGGTCCTTGCAAGACGCTTATAAGA